>DASYZD010000001.1:0-6028 GCA_035946655.1 Allostellaceae bacterium
CACGATGTCGGCGAAAATTCGCGCGCCCTGGCTGCCGCCGAGGATCACCAACTCGATCGGCGCATCCGCGCGGGGCGGCCGGTAGGCGATGCGAGCGACGGCGCCGATCGCCGGCCGCACCGGGTTCCCGGTATAGATCGCGCGCGCCCGGTCGGCCGGCCGCAACCCGCTCGTCGCGACGAAACCGGTGGCGATCCGCCGTACGCGGGGTGCCAACAGGCGGTTGGCACGGCCGAGCACCGCATTCTGCTCGTGGATCACGCTCGGCAGACCGAGCCGGATCGCCGCCAGCATCGTCGGCACCGAGGGATAGCCGCCAAATCCGACCACCGCCGCGGGTTGGAGGCGGCGCAACAGCCGCCGTGCCTGGAGGAAACCGATCGCCATCGCCGCGACGCCGCTCGCGGTTCGGAAGAGACCGCCGCCGAGCGGCCCGGCGTGAATTTGGCGGATGTCGACGCCCGGCATCTTGACGGTGAACCCGTCGGCGCGACGGTCGGTGATGAGGCACACCGCGGCGCCGCATCGGACCAGCCGTTCGGCGAGCGCTTGCGCCGGGAAGAGATGCCCGCCGGTGCCGCCGGCGGCGAGGACGACCGGGGCCGCACTCACAACTCGCTCCCGCCGAGGCGGCGCCGCGTCAACGCCAGCATCATCCCCATGCCCAACCCCAAGGCCAGCATCGACGACCCGCCATACGATAAAAACGGCAGCGTCATGCCCTTGGTCGGGATCAGATGCAGGGTCGAGGCCATGTTGATGATCGCCTGCAGCCCGAATTGTATGAGGAGCCCGGTTGCCGAAAGGACGACAAACAGGTTGCCCTCCTGCAACAGCCGCGAGAAACCGCGCAGCACGATGAAGGCAAAGACGCCGACGATGAGAACGCAGACAATCAGCCCGAATTCCTCCCCGGCGACCGCAAACACAAAGTCGGCGTGCGCGTCGGGAAGGACGTCTTTGACCGTCCCCTCGCCCGGCCCGCGGCCCCACAGCCCGCCATTGACGAAGGCCTCGATCGAGCGGTTGACCTGATAGGAATCGCCCGCCGCCGGGTCGAGAAAGCGGTTGATCCGGCTGGTGACGTGCGGCAGCCACAGGTAGGCGCCGGCCAGCCCGCCAAGCCCGGCCAGCGTGCCGACGGCGGCCCAGTAGAGCCTGAGGCCGGCCATGAAGAATTGCGCGAACCAGACCACCGCGACAACGACCGCCATGCCGATATCGGGCTGCTTGACCAGCATTGCGACGAGCCCGAGGAACAGCGCGATCGAGATCGCGTTCCCCGGGAAACCGGGCCGCGCCTTCTGCTCGGCGAAGAGCCAGGCGGCCACCACGGTAAAGGTCGGCTTGACGAACTCCGATGGCTGTATCGACAGGCCCGGCAGATCGATCCAGCGCCGCGCGCCCTTGATCTCAACCCCGACGACAAAGGTCAGCGCGAGCAGTGCGAGCGCGATCGCAAAACCGACGAACGCGACCCGGCGGACCCCGCGCGGCGGCAACAGCGACACCCCGAACATGATCGCAAAGGCAACGGGTGCGATCACCATCTGGCGCTCGACAAAGTGCAGCGGCGCGTAACCGAGCCGCTCGGCGACCGCGGGGCTGGCCGCCATGCTCAACACCGCGCCGAAAGCGATCAGCAGCGCGAGCGCACCCAGGCTCAAGCGATCGATGGTCCACCACCAGCGCGCCACCGGCCTCTGGTCGATGCGGGCGAACATCATCGCGGCCGGCCCTCGCCCGCACGGCGCTCGGCGACAAGCGCGCGAAAGGCATCGCCCCGCGCCTCGAAATTGGCGAACTGGTCGTAAGACGCGCAGGCCGGCGACAACAGAACGACCGCCCCCGAGACGCCGTCGCGACGCGCCGCCTCGGCCGCCGCTCGGACCGCCGTCCTGAGATCGCCGCATCGGGTAAAGGGAACCGAACTGCCCAGCGTCGCTGCAAACTCCTCCGTCGCGGTGCCGATCAGATAGGCGTGCCGCAGCCGTCCGAAATAAGGCGTGAGCGAGGTAATCCCCCCTGCCTTCGGCAGCCCGCCGGCAATCCAATAGATCGCCTCATAGCATGCGAGCGCCTTTTCAGCCGCATCGGCGTTTGTCGCCTTCGAATCGTTGATATAGCGGACGCCGTCGATCGTATCGACCAGTTCTTGACGATGCGCGAGGCCGGGGAACGAGCGAATCGCGCCGGCGGCAGCCGCGGCCGCGACCCCGACCGAACGCGCTGCGGCGTAGGCAGCGGCCGCATTCTGCCAGTTATGCGAACCGGGCAGGCGCTCGGCCAAGGCCAGGTCGAGGACCCGGACCGGCTGCCTTCCGGTCGCATCGACGAGCCAGCCCTGATCGACATAGACGCCGCCGGGCACGCGCTCGTTGACCGAGATCGGCACGATCCGGGCCAGCCGCTCACGCCGCAGCTCATCGCAAATACTGCGGCAGGTCGGGTCGTCAATCCCGACGATCGCGGTTGACCCCGTACGCTGATGCGCGAAAATTCGCCGTTTCGCGGCGATGTAGCCCTCCATCCCGCCGTGCCGGTCGAGATGGTCGGGGGTGATGTTGAGGAGCACCGCCACCTCGAAGGAGAGGCTCTCGATCAGCTCCAGCTGAAACGAGCTCAACTCGAGGACATAGGTGCCGGCGCTGTCGAGCGGCGCCAGCGCCAAGGAAGCGGTGCCGAGGTTGCCGCCGGTTTCGACGCGCCGCCCGGCGGCGGCCAGGATGTGGCCGACGAGCGCCGTCGTCGTCGATTTGCCGTTGGTGCCGGTAATCCCGACGTAGCGCGCCTTGGGCTGCGCCCGACCGAGGAGTTCGATATCGCCGATGATTTCCGCTCCTGCCGCGCGGGCGCGCAGCACCGCCGGATGCGGCTCGGGGTAGCGGTGCGGGATCCCCGGCGAGAGGATGAGCGCGGCAATGTTCCGCCACTCCTGTTGCGCCGGATCACCAAGCCGGATCTCGGCGGCGAGCGTCGCACGCACCGCCGGATCGTCGTCCCAGGCGAGGATTTGCGCGCCGCCGGCGGTGAGCGCGCGGGCCGCGGCGCGGCCCGATCGCGCGAGCCCCAGGATCACGACGCGGCGCCCCTTAAAGCTGTCGACGACGATTTGTGCAGTCCCGGGCATCGGGCGCTAGCGTAACTTCAAGGTCGCCAGCCCGGCGATCGCCAGGATCGAGGCGATGATCCAGAAGCGGATGACGATTGTTGGCTCCTCCCAACCCTTCTGCTCGAAGTGATGGTGCAGGGGCGCCATGCGGAAGACCCGTCGCCCGGTCATCTTGAAGCTGGCCACCTGGACGATGACCGAAATCGCCTCGAGGACGAACAACCCGCCGATGATCGCGAGCACCAGTTCGTGCTTGGTTATGATGCTGATCGTGCCGAGCGCGGCGCCGATCGACAAGGACCCCGTGTCGCCCATGAAGACGCTGGCCGGCGGCGCGTTGAACCACAGGAAACCGAGGCTCGCCCCGACCATCGCGCCGCAGAACACGGTCAGCTCGTCGGCTCGCGGGATGTGATTGAGCTGCAGGTAGTTGGCGAATACGGCGTTGCCGACAACGTAGGCGATCAAGGCGAAGCATCCCGCCGCGATCATCGAGGGCCCGATCGCCAACCCGTCAAGCCCGTCGGTCAGATTGACCGCATTCGAAGCGCCGACGATCACCAGCACCCCGAACGGCACAAAAAACCAGCCGAGGTTCAACAGCACGGTCTTGAAGAACGGTACCGCGACGGCGTTCGCCAGCGGCTGCGGCATGACCATTGCCAGGACGACGCAGATCGCCGTCGCGAGAATGATCTCGGTCAACAGCTTGATCCGACCAGGCACCCCGTGATGGGAGCGCCGCACCAGCTTGCGGTAATCGTCGAAGAAACCGATCAGGCCAAAGCCGACTGTTACCCCCAGCACGGCCCACACATAGGGATTGGCGAGATCGGCCCACAGCAGGGTCGAAACGCTAAGCGCGAGGAGGATGAGGCATCCCCCCATCGTCGGTGTGCCTTTTTTGCGGACGAGATGGCCTTGTGGGCCATCGGTGCGAATCGGCTGACCGTCGCCCTGCTTCGATTTGAGCCAGGCGATGATCCCAGGGCCCGCGATAAAGCTGATCAAGAGCGCCGTAACGACTGCACCGCCGGAACGAAAGGTGATGTAACGGAATAGGTTGAACGCGTGGAACTGGTCCGCCAGCGGGTAGAGGAACAAATAGAGCATAGGTCACGGTTTGCGGAGCATCGCGGGCGGGGACGGCCGCTCGACGATGCGGCCGATGCGACTGGGTGAGCTAGGCATAGTCGCATCCAGGATGAGGGACAACCCGCGGCGACGCATCATGCGCGATCGGCGCATCCGAGCGCCTCACGCGCCACGGCCGCGTCGTCGAAGGGCAGAATCTCGCTGCCGACGATCTGTCCGGTCTCGTGGCCCTTGCCGGCGATCACCAACAGGTCGCCCCGGTGCAATTCGGCGATTGCCGCCACGATCGCGGCGCGCCGGTCGCCGATCTCGATGGCATGCGGCGCCGCGGCGAGGATCGAACGCCGAATGTCCCCCGGCTCCTCGCTCCGCGGATTGTCGTCGGTGACATAGACGAGGTCGGCAAGCTCGGCGGCGACGCCGCCCATCAGCGGACGCTTGCCGCGATCACGGTCGCCACCAGCCCCAAAGACGATCAGGAGGCGGCCTTCGGCATGCGGGCGCAGCGCCGCCAGCACGCTTCTCAAGGCGTCCGGCGTATGCGCGTAATCGACAAAGACGGGAGCTCCGGCCGCGCTCTCGCCGATCAGCTGCATGCGTCCCGGAACGCCGGACAGGCGCGGCAGCGCCGGCAGCGCCGCATCCGGCGCAACCCCGCTCGCCACTACCAGGCCGAACGCGGCCAAGACATTCATTGCCTGGAATTCGCCGACAAGCGGCAGCTCGATCGCGTGACGCGCGCCAAACAACACTGCCCGGATGCGCTGCCCGAACGGTCGCGCCACGCGGTCGAGGATGCGCAGCTCGGCCCCGGCCGCGCGCCCGTAGGCGATGATCTTGTGCCCGCCCGCCCGGCACAAGGTCGCGAGCCGCGCGAACTCGGGGCTGTCGGCGTTGAGGATGGCCGGCCCATCCGGCGCCAGGAGGGCGGCGAACAGCCGCTCCTTGGCGGCGCGATAGGAGTCCATCGTCTGATGGTAGTCGAGGTGATCGCGCGTCAGATTGGTGAACGCCGCCGCGGCCACCGCGAGCCCGTCGAGGCGGTATTGCGCCAGACCGTGGCTCGAGGCCTCAACGGCGACGTGCTCGACGCCGCCTTGCGCCAGCTCCGCGAGATCGCGATGGAGGCCGACCGGATCGGGCGTCGTCAGGGCCCCTGCGCGGCGCCCGGCCGGGGATATGAGGCCGAGCGTACCGAGGCTCGCCGCCGGATAGCCGAGAGCGGTCCAGATCTCGCGCGTGAAATGGACGACCGAGGTCTTGCCGTTGGTGCCGGTGACGGCAGCGACGATGCGCGGCTGGCGCCGGTAGAACCGGGCGGCGAGGAGGGCGAGGCGGCGCTGCGGATTGGCGTCGGCGATGATTGCGACGCGGGCGCGCAGGCCGGGATCGAGTTTGAGGGCGGCGGGATCATCGGTGAGGATCGCCACCGCACCGCGCGCGATCGCCTCCCTGGCAAAGGCGCGTCCGTCGCGCGTGACGCCCTGTAGCGCGGCAAACAGAAAGCCCGGCCTGACGTGGCGCGAATCGGCGGTAAGGCCGACGATCTCAGGGTCGGCGATCCCCGGACCGCCGGCCCTTGCGGCCGGGCTCGTCAGCTCAGTAAGTTTCAATCCGTTTGCCCTGCAGGCTCTCAACGGTCAGCGCCCGGGTGACTGCGGGGGACGATTCGTCGACCGGCTGCACGCCCAAAATCGGCGCAATCCGCTCGATGATACGGCTGGTCGCCGGCACCACGGTCCAGCCGGCGGTCGCATAGCCGTGGCTCTCTTTATTGGGGTGCGGCTCATCGACCAGGGAAAGGACAACGTAGCGCGGATC
>DASYZD010000002.1:0-9456 GCA_035946655.1 Allostellaceae bacterium
GATTTTAACCCCGCCGTATCCTTCGATCAGGCCGGCATCGTTGGCGACCAAGCCGCCCGCGTTGAGGTAAACGCCCGCGGCCGCGGCCGTGCCGGTCGCGATGATCGTCGACGAATTGGTGACCGTGCCGGCGCTGCCGGCGATGACGACGCCGCCATATCCTTGAACCAATCCCCCGGTGCCGGTGTTGGCGACGCTGCCGCCCGCGTTGAGGTAAACGCCGGCGGCCGAAGCGGCCGTACCGGTGCCGATGATCGTCGCGGAATTGGTGACTGTGCCGGCTGAGTTGGTGATTTTAACCCCGCCGTATCCTTCGATCAGGCCGGCATCGTTGGCGACCAAGCCGCCCGCTTTGAGGTAAACGCCGGCGGCCGCGGCCGTACCGGCGCCGATGATCGTGGCGGAATTGGTGACCGTACCGCCGCCGGCGATGACGACGCCGCCGTATCCTTCAATCAGTCCCCCCGCGCCGGTGTTGGCGACGCTGCCGCCCGCGCCGAGGTACACGCCGGCGGCCGAGGCGGTCGTGCCGGTGCCGATGATCGTGGCGGAATTGGTGACTGTGCCGGCGGTGCCCTTGATGACGACGCCGCCGTATCCTTGAATTAGTGTTCCCGTGCCCGCATTGTCGACGCTGCCGCCGCGGGCGAGGTCAATGCCATAGCCGGCGGTCGCTATGATGGTACCCTGGTTCACGACCGTCCAGGCCGCCGTGTTGGGGCCGTATATGCCGTTGCCGGTGCCGGTGTTGTCGATATAACCGGTCGAGGTGATCGTCAGCGGCGAAGCGTAGGTGCCCGAATTGCTGAGTGTGATGCCCTGTGTGATCGTATTGGCGATCGACATGACGTCCTCCAATGGCCGGTGCCGCGCAAGACCGGCGAGCCTGCTCTTAGACTACCAAACCGAGTAAAATATTAAAGACACCTACTATTGCCTGTAGTAGAGCATACGGCAAGCCATCGCGTTAGAGAAGAATTCGCTCGGCCGTCACCCGACGCGCCGCCGGCAGGCAAAGCGCCGCGCCGGCTCACGCGCTGCCCAGCGCCTCATCGAGGTCGCGGATCAGGTCTTCGGCGGTTTCCAGGCCGACCGAGAGGCGGATGACGTCGGGGCCGGCGCCGGCGGCTTCGCGCTGCTCGTCGGAGAGTTGGCGATGGGTGGTTGAGGCGGGGTGGAGGATGAGGCTGCGGGTGTCGCCGATATTGGCGAGGTGGGAGAAGAGGCGGACGCTCTCGACCAGCTTGATGCCGGCCTCGTAGCCGCCGTTGATCCCGAAGGTGAAGACCGCGCCGGCGCCTTTCGGCAGGTATTTCTTCGCCAGCTGATGGTACGGGCTCGATTTGAGGCCGGCATAGGAGACCCAGGCGACGCGGCTGTGGCCGGCGAGAAACTCGGCGACCTTCTGCGCATTCTCGACGTGGCGCTGCATCCGCACGTGCAGGCTTTCGATGCCGGTGATCGTCAAAAACGCGTTCATCGGCGAGAGGGTGGGCCCGAAATCGCGGAGCGCCACCGCGCGCGCCTTGGTGGTAAAGGCGAAATCGCCGAAATTCTCGTAGAATTTGAGGCCGTGATAGGCCGGCTCGGGATCGGTCAATGACGGGAACCGGTTGCCCTCAGCCCAGTCGAAACGGCCTGATTCGACGACCATACCGCCCAATGCCGCGCCATGGCCGCCGAGGAATTTGGTCGTCGAGTGGCAGATGAGATCGGCGCCCCATTCGAACGGTCGGCAAAGATACGGGGTGGCCAAAGTGTTATCGACGATCAGCGGGATGCCCGCCTCGTGCGCAATGCGGGCGACTTTTTCGATATCGACGATGACGCCGCCGGGATTGGCGAGGTTTTCGATAAAGATCGCCCTGCATTTGGGGGTCATCGCCCGGCGGAAGTTCTCCGGGTCGGTGGGGTCGACGAAATGGCATTTCCAACCGAGCTTGGGGAATGAGAGGCCGAACTGGGTGAGGGAGCCGCCATAGAGATTGCGCGAGGCGAGGAATTCGTCGCCCGGCTGCATCAGCGTGAAGAAAATGAGGAACTGCGCGGCGTGGCCCGAGGCTGCCGCGACCGCCGCGCGGCCGCCCTCGAGGCTGGCGATACGCTCTTCGAGGACCGACACCGTCGGGTTGGTGAGGCGCGAATAAATGTAGCCGAAATTGTGCAGGTTGAAGAGCCCGGCGGCGTGGTCGACATCCTCAAAGACGTAGGAAGTCGTCTGGTAGATCGGGGTCGAGCGCGCCCCGGTCACCGGATCGGGCGTGGCCCCGGCATGGACCGCGCGGGTGTCGAAACCGTAGCTTTGATTGTGCGAGGGCGCGGCGCGTTCGCGCAACGGGCGCGGGCGCGGGGCCTGCGGCGCGCGGTTCTGGATGATACCGCTGTTGACCCCGCTCCACGACAATTCGCCGCCCAACCGCCCGAACTCGATCTTCGGGCAGCGGTTCATGATGACTTCGATCCCGGCCGCCTCGGCCCGGGCGGCCGCCGCATCGTTGCGGACGCCGAGCTGCATCCACACCACCGGCGCATGAACGGCGATCGCGTCCTCGACGATTTGGGGCGCCTCGGCTCCCGGGCGGAACACATCGACCATGTCAATCGCGTCGGGGATCTCGCGCAGCGAGGCGTAGACCCGTTCGCCGAGGAGTTCGCGGCCAGCGATGCCGGGGTTGACCGGGATCACCCGGTAGCCTTTCCCCTGCAGGTATTTCATCACGAAATAGCTCGGCCGGTTCCAATTGGACGAGGCGCCGACCATCGCGATCGTGCGCACTCGCTCAAGGACCCCGCGGATCTGCGCATCGGAATAGGGGATTGGACCCTGCTGGTTCATGGCGCCTCGCAATTCACCCGGGAAGATGTTTCGCATCCTATCGCAGGCGGGCCGGCGATGCGCGGCGAGAAACGACGCGCCGCGGCGGCTTGTGGCCCGCGAAATCGGCACGTTTACGCGCGATTCGCAACAGATTCATCATGTTGGTGATCGACGGGGCCGATTTCGCGCTATAGGTCGGCGGGGGCGGCATGGCGTCGGGCGGCTTAAGCTTCGCTTAACCGCCGAAGCGCAAAATGCGTTGACGTAGACGGTAACAAAGCTGACCTTCAAGTGATCAGACCGGTACCAAGGATCGTTCGAGGCCATGAGCGTTGCCCCCCGGCCGGCAGCGTTCCGGCAGCTGTTGTCAGACGACCCGAGAGCGGTCTTGTTCGCCAGGAGGGATAGCATGCCCCCGGGGATAGCGGTGATGATGGATCGAATGTGGTCTGCTCTGATGGCGCCGGCGATCGACCGTTCGGGTGCGACGGCAATCGAATACGCCTTGATTGCGAGCATCATTTCGATTTCGATCCTCGTCTGGGCTTTTGAGATCGGCACCTCGGTCAGCGGCTTTTTCACGATGATGGCCACCAGCCTCTGAAATTGCCAGGTCCCGCACCAGCCGGGTCGCCTGGCTGCCGGGTGAGTTGAGCACCTTGCGCTAAATTCGTATCCTGGCGCCCACCAGGGCGCCGCGAGTGCGGCACCGATCTTGAGGGAGAGCCGCAATGACCACCGGATGGCAGCCGGCGCACGCCTATCCCGACCCGGCAATCATTACTTTGGATCCGCGTTTCGAGAAGCTGCGCCCGCCGATGAACGCCGCGGTCGAACGGCTTTATACCGGCTGCCGCTGGAGCGAAGGCCCGGTGTGGATCGGAGACCTGCGTTGCTTGTTGTGGAGCGACATCCCCAACAACCGCATCCTCAAATGGGACGAGGAAACCGGCGAGACCTCGGTCTTCCGCAAGCCCTCGAACAACGCCAACGGCAACACTCGCGACCGCCAGGGGCGCCTCGTTACCTGCGAGCACGGCATGCGGCGGGTGACCCGGACTGAGCATGACGGCTCGATCACGGTCATCTGCAACCGCTTTGAGCGCAAGCCCCTCAATTCGCCCAACGACGTCGTCGTCAAATCGGACGGCTCGGTGTGGTTTACCGACCCGGTTTTTGGCATCGCGAGCAATTACGAAGGAGGCAAGGCCGAACCCGAGCTGCCGACCAACGTCTATCGCGTCGACGGCCGCACCGGCCGCGCCACCGTCGTCGCCGAGGCCCTCGCGGGCCCGAACGGGCTGTGCTTCTCCCCCGATGAAGCAAAGCTCTATATCGTCCAGTCGCGGGCCCGGCCGCGCGCGATCACCGTCTTCGATGTCGTCGGCGACGGCACCAGCCTCGCCCACCCGCGAGACTTCGCCGATCTCGGGGAGGGCACGCCCGACGGCTTCCGCTGCGATATCGACGGCAACCTGTGGTGCGGCTGGGGGATGAACGAAGCCTTGAACGGGGTCGCCGTTTTCGCCCCCGACGGCACGATGATCGGCCGCATTTCGCTGCCGGAGCGCTGCGCCAATCTGTGTTTCGGCGGGGTGAAGCGCAACCGGCTGTTCATGGCCGCGAGCCAGTCGCTCTACGCCGTCTACGTCAACACCGAAGGTGCGGTTGGCGGGTGACGCCGCCAGAGCGTCGCTGCGTGGGCTCTCAATACTCCTTATACTGCAGGAACTTGCCGGAGAGGGTCAGCTTGACGCGGTCGCCTTTCGGGTCGGGCTGGCGCTCGATCGCCATGTCGAAATCTATGGCACTCATGATGCCGTCACCGAACTCCTCCTGGATCAGCTCCTTCCAGGTCGTGCCGTAGACCTGCACCAGCTCGTAGAAGCGGTAGATCAGCGGGTCCAGCGGCACCGCTCCCGGGAGCGAGCCGCGATTGGGTATCTCCTGCAGCTGTAGGGTCTCCTCGTCAGTCAGCCCGAACAGCGCGGCGGCGCGCGCCGCCTGCTCGGGGCGCAGCTTCATCTGGCCGAGCAGTGCCGCCGTCAGGTAAACCGGCGAGCCGCCGCCGATCTCGGCGGCGATGGTCTTCCAGCTCAAGCCTTTGAGCCGCTTCTCCGAGAGGATCTTTCCGGTCAGCTCGGCACGGGTCATTGCAGCCCCTCCTGATCGCGTAACGCCAAATCTTACCGCAACACCTATGCCAATTCCGCTAAGGCCCGGGCATTGGGCGCTGTGTTTTATCCCCACGGCCCCGGTGGGCGGGTGGTGCGGCGCCCGGCCTCGGGTACGCTGCCGCGGTGAAAGGTCTGCCGTCCGGCGAGCGCACTCGGGGGCGCGGTCGCCCAAACCGGGGTCCGGCGCGGCTGCAACAGCCCGACCCGGCCCGAGCGCAACGCGAGAAAGAGGATGATGCCGGCGGCGAAACCGCCGACATGCGCCCACACCGCCACTCCCGGCGCGACCGGACCGGCGCTGAGCCCGCTCAACAGCTGCATTGCGAACCACAGGCCGAGGAGGATCCAGGCGGGGATCGCGACAATCCAGAAGAAGATCACGATCCACACGAAACAATGCACGTTGGCGCGCGGGTAGGTCACCAGATAGGCCCCGAGCACCCCGGCGATCGCGCCGCTGGCGCCGACCATCGGCACCGCCGCGTCCGGCGCCGCGAGAGCGTGGACCAGCGCTGCCGCGACCCCGCTGCCGATATACAGCACGAGGTAGCGCGCGCCCCCGAGCAGATCTTCGACGTTGTTGCCGAAGATCCACAGGAACAAGAGGTTGCCGCCGAGATGCAACCACCCACCGTGCAGGAACATGCTGGTGAAAATCGTTGCCCAGGCCGGGATGATGGCGAGTTCCGGGCGCAGCTCGCGAGCGCCGAAGAGCCGCGCCGGGATCATCCCGTACTCAAGCGCGACGGCGTGCGGGTCTTCGCCCAGCTGCCACAGAAAGGCGCCGATGCACATGCCTATGACGGTGAAGGTGACGACCGGCGTACGCTGGATCGGGTTGTCGTCGTAGAGCGGCAGGGCGAAGATCACGCTGGCGCCCCCGAATTGATTGCCGTCCCAGCGTTCGCCGGCACGACAATTTCTCGGGGGGTCAGGAGCCGACCAGGCCGAGTTGCGGGCTCGAGGGTTCGGCGAAGCGCTGCTTCGGGACGCGCCCGGCGAGCCGCGCCAGGCGTCCGGCCTCGATCGCCGCGCGCATCGCGGCCGCCATCCGCACCGGATCGTGCGACCGGGCGATCGCGGTGTCGATCATCACCGCATCGCAGCCCAATTCCATCGCCTGAGCGGCATCGGACGCCGTGCCGATGCCGGCATCGAGGACCACCGGCACGGGACTACGGGTGCAGATCAGTTCGATTGCCGCCGGGTTGGCAATCCCCATCCCCGAGCCGATCAAGGAGCCCAGCGGCATCACCGCCGCGCAACCGACATCGGCCAGTTTCTGGCAGGCGACCGGGTCTTCGTTGCAATAGGGGAGGACCACAAAACCCTTGCGCACCAATTCGTCGGCGGCATGCACCAACTGCTCGACATCGGGATAGAGGAGATCGCGATCGCCGATCAATTCGAGCTTGACCCAATTGGTGTCGAGCGCCTCCCGCGCCAATTCGGCGGTCAGGATCGCGTCGCGCGCGGTGACGCAGCCCGAGGTGTTGGGCAACAGCCGGTAGCGCCCGCTGACCAGGTCGACGAGACTCCCGGAGTAGCCTTCAAGACTGATCCGCCGGATCGACATCGTCACCAGTTCGGTGCCGCTCGCGTCGAGCGCGTCGAGCATCACCTGCTGGTTGGGGTAGCGCGCGGTGCCGGCGATCAGCCGCGATGAAAAGGCGGTGCCGGCAATCATCAGCGGATCATCGTTCATAAGCTTCTTCCTACGGGGCAAACTCAGCCGCCCTGGAGCGGGCGGACGATCTCAACCTCGTCGCCGGGAGAAAGCGCGGCGACCGGCCACTCCGTCCGGCGCACCACGGCACCGTTGACGGCGACGGCGAGAAAGCGGGCCCGCGGATCGATGCCGCGCTCGACCAGGAGCTCGGCGATTGTCGCCACCCTAACCTCGGCGTCGACGCCGTTGATGCGCAACCGCGTCATAGCGCCCGCGCTGCACTGGCCGATTGCCGCACCGGCGCGTTGCCGGCCGCAAAGCGCTCGGGCGAGAACGGGCGGGCGATCTCAGGCATCGCTCCGGTCAGTATATAGGTACTGACGACGGCGGCGCTGACCGGGGTCAACAGAATGCCGTTGCGATGATGCCCGGTCGCGATGACGAGGCGGTCGACGCCGCTCGGTCCCAGCATCGGCGCATCGTCGCGCGAGCCCGGGCGGAACCCGACCCACATCTCGGCGATCGGCAATTCTTCAATTCCCGGGACCGCACGCCAGGCGCCTTCGATCAGCGCGAGGACTCCGCCAGCGGTGAGGCGCTGATCGAACCCGCGCTCTTCGACCGTGGCGCCGATGACCAGGCGCCCGTCGAGGCGCGGCACCAGATAGAGGCCGTGCGGCAGCCACACCACGTGGCGCAGCAAGGGCGCCGCCTGGTCCATCTGCACCGCCAGCATCTGGCCCTTGATCGGGCGCACCGGCGGCAGGTATTCCGGCGCAATGCCGCCGATTTCGCGCGACCAAGCGCCAGCCGCCAAGACCACGATATCGGCCGGGTCGCGGCCGCGCTCGCTGATGATCCCGGTGGCCCGGCCGCCGGTCACGGTGATCTCGCGGACCGCGCAGTGCTCGATAAGTTCAACCCCGGCGCGGCGGGCGGCGACCGCCAGCGCACGGACGAGTTGGCGGTTCTCGACCTGGTGGTCGCTCGGGCTCCACAAGGCGGCGGCGATGCCGGGCTTCAGATGCGGCTCCTTCTCGCGCGCCTCGGCGGCGGTGAGCCAAGCGAGGTCGAGCCCGAGCCCTTTCTGGAACTGGTAGGAATGGCGCAGTTGCGCGGCGTCGTCGCGGTTGAGCGCAATGACGATCGTCCCTTCGTCGCGGTATTCGGGGGAGACGCCCGAGGCGGCTGTCAATTCGCGCACGAAATCCGGCCACAGGCGCTGGCTTTCAAGCGTGAGCGCCAAAAGCGGCTCCTCGCCCGGCTCGGTCTCGACCGCGGCGGCAAGCATCCCGGCCGCCGCCCAGCTGGCGCCTTGTCCGGCGTCGCCCCGATCGTAGACGCTGACCGCGCAGCCGGCCTGCACCAGCCGCCAGGCGATGCCGAGACCGATGACACCGGCCCCGATGACGATTGTCTTCGGGCGGTGGGTTGGGACAATTGCGGGTGCGCTAATGACGGACTCCCTTCACCGGGCATGCCCGGCCAGGTTCAGTGGGTGTGATCTCAGCTCCTGGCCGCGCGGACAACCCCGCGCCGCCGGGCAGCACCCCAGCCTCGCGCCAATTTCAAGCCGAGCCCGACGGCGATGCAAGGGTTTTCTGCGCGACCGGCGCCACCGCCGATCGCCGCCGCCGGCGGTTAACGGTTTGGTGAGGGTCGTCGGGTATCTTAGGGACAAGCGCGCTTTGTTGCGCGTCGCCCACATGGGCATCCTCCCTCACCTCGAGGCCGCCAATTTGGCGGCCTCTTTTTTGGGCCGGGAAGCGGGCCGTGGCGCTCGTTTGCGGTGCTCCCGAACGGTTTGGAGTGCGCAAATTGACACCCCGCCGCCTCGGCACTATCACCGGGCTTGACTGCGCGGGAGCGGCAGATGGCGAACAAGGTCTAACCCGATGCCGAGGCGGCGCTGGCCGGGCTACTCAATGACGGGATGAGGGTGATGGCCGGCGGCTTCGGGCTGTGCGGCATCCCGGAAAAGCTGATCGTGGCGCTGCGCAATTCCGGCGTCAAAGGGCTGACCGTGGTGTCGAACAACGCCGGAATCGACGGCGCCGGCCTCGGGCTTCTGTTGGAAACCCGGCAGATCAAGAAGATGATCTCGTCCTATGTCGGGGAGAACAGGCTGTTCGCCGATCTCTATTTGAAGGGCGAGCTCGAATTGGAGTTCAACCCGCAAGGGACGCTGGCCGAGCGCATCCGCGCCGGGGGCGCCGGCATCCCCGCGTTCTTCACCAAGACCGGGGTCGGGACCCTCGTCGCCGAGGGTAAGGAAGTGCGCGCATTTGCCGGCGAGAAGTATCTGATGGAACAGGGCCTCGTCGCCGATGTCGCGCTCGTCCATGCGTGGAAGGGCGACACCGAGGGCAACCTCGTCTACCGAAAAACCGCGCGCAACGTCAATCCGGTGATGGCGACCGCCGGCCGGGTTACCGTGGCCGAGGTCGAGCACCTGGTCGAGCCGGGAGAGATCGAGGCCGACCAGATCCAGACCCCCGGGATCTTCGTCAAGCGGATCGTCCATCCCAAATCGTTCGAAAAACGCATCGAGCAGCGTACCGTGCGCCAGCGCGGCGCGTGAAGGAGGAGTACCCGGACATGCCCTGGTCACGCGACGAGATGGCGCGCCGCGCTGCGGCCGAGCTCGAAGACGGCTTTTACGTCAATCTCGGCATCGGCATCCCGACCCTGGTGTCGAACTTCATCCCGCCCGGGATCACGGTCCAGCTGCAGAGCGAGAACGGCATGCTCGGGATGGGGCCGTTTCCGTTCGCCGGCGAAGAGGACCCCGA
>DASYZD010000003.1:0-10065 GCA_035946655.1 Allostellaceae bacterium
ACCTGCCGTTCGGTGTTGCGCTATGCCGCCCAGCTGTGGGGCTATGCGGTCAAGCTCCTCGAAATCGAGGCGGCCACCGACAAGACCCTCAAGACCTACGAAACCGCCGCCGAGGGGAAGTAGCCCCCCGCAGGTCATTGCGAGGAGCCGCAGGCGACGAAGCAATCCCGTTGAGATTGCCGCGCTCCGCTCGCAATGACTCGAGTTGGTGGGGCGGGTATTTGGGCGAGCGGTTGCACGCGAAGCGCTGCACTGCCATTTCCCCTCTATGGATAACGGCCTGACCGTTCTCGGGATCGAGACGAGCTGCGACGAGACCGCGGTCGCGGTGGTCGGCGACCGCCCCGGCCCGGTGATCCGGGCCAATCTGATCCATTCCCAATTGGCGGAGCACCGGCCTTATGGCGGTGTCGTGCCGGAGATTGCCGCGCGGGCGCATCTCGACCATGTTGCCGGGCTCGTCGAGCGCGCGCTTGCCGAAGCCGACACGACCGTCGAAGAGCTCGATGGCGTGGCGGCGGCGGCCGGGCCTGGCCTCATTGGCGGCCTCATTGTCGGATCGATGGCGGCAAAGGGGATCGCCTGGGCGGCCACGAAGCCGTTCATCGCGGTCAACCATTTGGAAGCCCATGCGCTGGCCGCCCGGCTCTCGCACGATGTCGAATTTCCCTATCTCTTGCTGCTGGTGTCCGGCGGGCACACCGAGATTTTGGTCTGCGCCGGGGTCGGCCGCTACCGCCAGCTCGGGGCCAGCCGCGACGATGCCGCGGGCGAAGCCTTCGACAAGAGTGCCAAGCTCTTGGGGCTCGGCTACCCCGGCGGACCGGCGATCGAACGTGCGGCGCACCACGGCAATCCCGACCGGTTCGCGCTGCCGCGGCCGCTCAAAGGACGGGAGGGGTACGATTTCTCGTTCTCCGGCCTGAAGACCGCGGTGCGTCACATCGTCGGCGATCTGGACGCGCGAGCCGGCCCGCTCGGCCCCAAGGATGTCGCCGATCTGGCCCTGGCCATCGAGCTGGCGATCTGCGATTCGCTGGTCGATCGCACGGCAAATGCGGTTCACTGGTTTCGTCGCCACCACCCCAGAGGCACCACCCTCGTCGCGGCCGGCGGGGTCGCCGCCAATCTGCGGCTGCGGCAGCGCCTCACCGCGCTGGCGGCAGCGGCCGGACTTGCCTTTGTGGCGCCGCCTGTCGAGCTCTGCACCGACAATGGAGCGATGATCGCGTGGGCCGGGCTGGAGCGGCTCCGCCTCGGTCTGGTCGACGGGCTCGATGCCCCGGTACGCCCGCGCTGGCCGCTCGATGGCGCCCCAGATCTGGCGATCGAGGGACCGACAGTGCCGTGAAGCGGCTGGCGGTCATCGGCGGCGGGGCCTGGGGCTGCGCGCTGGCGTCGGCCGCCGCCCGCGCCGGGGCCGGGGTCGTCTTGTGGGCGCGCGACCCCAATGTCGTCGCCGCAATCAACCAGCGGCACGAGAACCCGCTCTTCCTGCCTGGGATCGCGCTCGACCGGGGAATCGTCGCAACCACCGACGCCGCCGCCGCGGTTGCCGGCGCCGACGCGGCCCTCATCGTCGTACCGGCACAATTCCTGCGTGGCGCCCTTGAGATGCTGGCGCCGCTGATGCCTGCGGATTTGCCGCTCCTCCTCTGCGCCAAGGGGATCGAGACCGGATCGTTACAAACAATGTCGGAAATCGCCCGCGAGATCGTTCCCGAGGCTCCCACCGCCATCCTCTCGGGCCCGAGCTTTGCGGCCGAGGTGGCGAAGGGCCTGCCGACCGCCGTGACCATCGCCAGCCGCGACCCCGCCCTTGGCCGCGCCTTCGTGACGGCGCTCGGCAGCGCGCGGTTCCGGCCCTATCTGTCGGCGGACCCGATCGGCGCGGAGATCGGCGGCGCGCTGAAGAACGTGCTGGCGATCGCGTGCGGGATCATCGAGGGGCGCGGTCTGGGCGACAACGCGCGCGCCGCTCTCATTACCCGCGGCCTTGCCGAGATGGTTCGTCTCGGGCTCGCCAAGGGCGCCGACGCGGAAACCTTTCGCGGCCTCTCGGGGCTGGGCGACCTCGTGCTGACCTGCACCGCCGGGCAGTCGCGCAATTACGCACTGGGGCTGGCGCTGGGCAGCGGCGCCACCCTCGCGCGCGCGCTCGCCGGACAGCGCTCCGTCGTCGAGGGCATCGCGACGGCTGCGGCGGTGGCGCGTCTGTCGGCGCGCCTCGGGATCGAACTGCCGATCACCGCGGCGGTCGATGGCGTGCTGCATCGCGGGATGGCAATTGATATGATGATCGACGCGCTCCTCGCCCGGCCCTACCGCAGCGAGTGAGCGCATGCGGAAAGGACATGCCGGGCAGCAGCGCGCAGCGCCAGCAAGAGGCTTTCCCACAGGGGGACAAAGCCAATATCATGCGAATGCTTTACCGCCATCGGCTCGGTTCGATATGAGCGACAACGGAAAACGCGGCGAGGAAGGACCCGGCACCGGCGTCATCGTCAAGGCCAAGCCGAAGACGAAAAAGCCGTCGATGTACAAGGTGTTGATGCTGAATGACGACTACACGCCGATGGAGTTCGTCGTGCATATCCTCGAGCGGTTTTTTGCCAAGAGCCGCCAGGAAGCGACCCGCATCATGCTCCACGTGCATCGCCGCGGCGTCGGCATCTGCGGGGTCTTTACCTACGAGGTCGCCGAGACCAAAGTGACGCAGGTGATGGATTTTGCCCGGCAGCACCAACATCCGCTGCAATGTACCTTGGAAAAAGACTAGGCTTTAATCGCCAGGAAGGTAGCGGCCGTGCTGTCACGCAATCTCGAGAAATCCCTGCATCGGGCGCTCGCCCAAGCCAATGAGCGGCGACACGAATATGCCACTCTCGAGCACCTGCTCTTGGCCCTGACCGAGGATCAGGATGCGATTGCGGTCTTACGCGCGTGCAGCGTCGATCTCGATCGGTTGCGCCGCGAAGTCCTCACTTATGTCGATAACGAGTTGACCAACCTCGTCTCGAACCACAGCGACGACGCCAAGCCGACCGCGAGCTTCCAGCGCGTGCTGCAGCGCGCCGCGATCCACGTCCAATCCTCCGGGCGCGAGGAGGTGACCGGCGCCAATGTGCTCGTTGCGATGTTCGCCGAGCGCGAGAGCCACGCGGTCTACTTCCTGCAAGAGCAGGACATGACCCGCTTCGACGCGGTCAACTACATCTCGCACGGCATCGCCAAGGCGCCCGGCCGCTCGGAGACCCGCCGCGTCCAGGGCGCCGAAGAGGAGGAGCGCGGCGACAAGGGGCAAAAGCGCAGCCACGACGCGCTCGACGCCTATTGCGTCAACCTCAACAAGAAGGCGAAAGGCGGCAAGATCGACCCGCTGATCGGGCGCGAGGCCGAGGTCGACCGGACGATCCAGATCCTGTGCCGGCGGGCCAAGAACAACCCGCTTTATGTCGGCGATCCCGGAGTCGGCAAGACCGCGATCGCCGAGGGACTCGCCCGGCGGATCGTGCAGCGCGAAGTCCCCGAGGTGCTGGTCAACGCGACGATCTACGCGCTCGACATGGGAGCGCTGTTGGCCGGCACGCGCTATCGCGGCGATTTCGAGGAGCGCTTGAAGGCGGTTCTGGCCGAGCTCGAAGCCCAGCCCGGCACGATCCTTTTCATCGACGAGATCCACACCGTGATCGGCGCCGGCGCGACTAGCGGTGGCGCGATGGACGCCTCCAACCTCTTGAAGCCGGCGCTCGCCGGCGGCGTCATCCGCTGCATCGGATCGACGACCTACAAGGAATACCGTAATTATTTCGAGAAGGACCGGGCCCTCGTTCGCCGTTTTCAGAAGATCGACGTCAACGAACCCTCGATCGCCGATTCGATCAAGATCCTGCGTGGCCTCAAGCCTTATTACGAGCGCCACCACAAGGTCCGCTATACGGCGGACGCGATCAAAGCCGCGGTCGAGTTGTCGCACCGTTATATCGGCGACCGCAAATTGCCCGACAAGGCAATCGACGTCATCGACGAGACTGGCGCGGCGCAGATGCTGGTTCCGGAAAACCGCCGCCGCAAGACGATCACCGCGAAGGAGGTCGAGGCCTGCATCGCGACGATGGCGCGGATCCCGCCGAAGAGCGTCTCGCGCGACGACCGCGAAGTCTTAAAGAACCTCGATCGCGACTTGAAGACCATGGTGTTCGGCCAGGACCCGGCGATCGAGGCCTTGGTTTCGGCGATCAAGCTGGCCCGCGCCGGGCTGCGCGACCAGGAAAAACCGATCGGCTCCTATCTCTTCTCAGGCCCGACCGGCGTCGGCAAGACCGAGGTCGCGCGCCAGCTCGCCCGCACGATGGGGATCGAGATCACCCGCTTCGACATGTCGGAATACATGGAGCGGCACACGGTCTCGCGCCTCATTGGTGCGCCGCCGGGCTATGTCGGCTTCGACCAGGGCGGGCTCCTCACCGACGCCATCGACCAGCACCCGCACAGCGTCCTCTTGCTCGACGAGATCGAGAAAGCCCATCCCGACCTCTTCAACATCCTTCTGCAGATCATGGATTACGGGAAGTTGACGGACCACAACGGGAAGTCCGTCGATTTCCGCAACGTCATCCTGATCATGACGACCAATGCCGGCGCCGCGGAGCTCGCCAAGCAGGCGATCGGGTTCGGCAGCGGGATCCGCACCGGGCACGACGAGGAAGCGATCACCCGGATGTTCACCCCGGAATTCCGCAACCGGCTCGATGCGATCATCTCGTTCGCCGCGCTGGCGCCGGAGACGATCGGCCGGGTCGTCGGCAAGTTCGTGCTCCAGCTCGAAGAGCAGCTTGCCGACCGCAACGTCACGATCGAATTGGACGCGAGCGCCCGCGACTGGCTGGCGACCAAGGGCTACGACCCGCTGTTCGGCGCCCGTCCGCTCGCCCGGATCATCCAGGAGCACATCAAGAAGCCGCTCGCCGAAGAACTGCTGTTCGGAAGCCTTGCCAAAGGTGGGGTCGTCCGGGTGTCGGTCGACAAGGAGGCCGACAAGCTCGCCTTCACCTACATCGAGCGGCCGCCGCCGGCACCGGTAACGCCGATCGACCCGAAAGAGGCCGAGCTGGTCGAATAGGCCCGCCCGCGCCCCGCGCTTATCCTGGTTCGGGAACGATCCCCGACCGGCGAGGAGCGTGGCGCAGTACTGCCCTTTGCGCTCTCGTCATCGCGGCCGGCCTCATCGCGATCCTCGGCGCCGCGGCGCCGGATCTGCAGGATGACCGCGCCCTTTATACGGCGGACGAACTCGCGAGGATCTACCGTCGCTCGCCGTTGGGTGAGCCGCCGACCGAGCCGACCAACGCTGTTGCCGACAGCGCGCCTGCCGGCTCCCTCGGCCAGTTCCTGTTTTTCGACACAAGGCTCTCCGCCAATGGCGCGGTTTCCTGCGCCTCCTGCCACCAGCCGGCGCGCGGCTTCAGCGACGGCCGAACTCTGTCGAAGGGGCTGGCCCCCGGCAGGCGGCACACGCCGAGCCTCCTCAACGCGGCTTTCAATCGCTGGTTTTTCTGGGACGGCCGGGCCGATTCGCTGTGGTCGCAGGCCTTGCAACCGCTGGAAGGGTCGCGCGAATTAGGCGGCGACCGGCTGCACATCGTCCATCTCGTCGCCGCCGACGGTGCCCTCAGCCCGGCCTATCAGCGGGTTTTCGGGAAGCTGCCGCCACTCGGCGACACCGCCCGATTTCCGCCGCATGCGCGCGCCGATCCCGATCCGCGATCCGCGATGGCTCGGGCTTGGCAAGCGATGGCGCCGGTCGACCGCGAGGCGATCAACCGCGTCTTCAGCAATCTGGGAAAGGCGATCGAAGCTTACGAGCGAAAGCTCCTCAGCGGCCCGTCGCCGTTCGATACCTATGTTGCCGGGCTGCGTACCGGTGACATAGGTAAAGCGGCGGCTCTGTCACCTGCCGCCATTCGCGGCTTGAAGTTGTTTGTCGGCACCGCCGGTTGCGGTGCATGCCATACGGGCCCGGCGCTCAGCGACGGAGAGTTTCACAACCTCGGTCTGCCGCTCGTGCCAGGCGCGCGGGCGGACCGCGGCCGGGCGGATGGGATGACGCTGTTGCGCGGTGACGTCTTCAACGCGGCCGGGCCGTTCAGCGACGACCCGACCGGAACCGCCGGGCGACGGCTCGGAATACTGCCGCCGCAGCAATCGATGCTTGGCGCCTTCAAGACCCCGACCTTACGCAATGTCGCACTGACCGCGCCCTACATGCATGACGGGCGTTTCGCGACCCTACCCGAAGTTGTGGCGTTCTATGCGGCGGGCAAAGCGGCGAGCCAAGGCCGTAGCCTCGGCAACAGGGACCCCAACCTGACGCTCGTGCCGGCTTTGACAACTGATCAGCAGGCCGATCTGGTCGCCTTCTTGATGGCGTTGACCGGGACGCCACCGCCAGCCAAGCTGACCGCGCCGCCACGGGAACCTTAGGTCGTAAACTCATAAAGGGAATTCACTCGATCGATCCGGACTATCGCGCTGAAGCGCCAGAAAGCACGGGTCTGCGCGGGTACCGCCCGGAGCAGCGTCCAAGCGCGGCCGGGTAAACGGGCTTTTACAAGCTATAAGCCGCGTTCAGCGAGCCAGGCCGAGATCGCCTCGGCCAGCTTGCCGGTGTTTTCGGCGAAGACATGGCCCCGAGCACTTGGCGGGCGCGGGTTTGGCACGCGCCTTTCGGCCCGGTCATGCGGTCGCTGCCTCGACCAGCCCCAATTCGCGGATCATCGCCTCGCGCATTCGGGATTTTTGCACTTAAAACCATAATTGACGCGAGTGCAGCAATCGCTACCACGGCGCCGCGCCGTCGCGAGAGCGTCATCTGGCCGTGCTCCCCCAATTTTCCCCTCGGGGTCTATCCCGCTGAGTAGTGTTCGGCACCGCTTTTCGCAGCACCTTTGACCGCCGTAGGACACGCCCAGACCCTAGTTCACACAAGGAATCGGGATGTGATTCAAGCCTTCCAACTGGGGGAGCCTGATCATGCGCCGAGGATCGCGCCGACTGGATCGGCACCACCAAACACCCCTGACCGAGCCGCCTCGCGAACCCTGAGTTGCTACCGGCTCATGGCTCGTGATCCGCGGTCTCGGCGGCCAATGCCGCAGTTACCGCCAGCGCGTCGCGCAGCGCTGCCGGGTCGTGGGTCCGGATGTAATCGGCGCCATGCGCGGCGGCATAGAGTTCGGCCGCCAGGGTGGCCGGACCGCGTTCGCCGGGCGCGGTGCGGCCGGTGATCGCCCCGAGAAAGGATTTGCGCGAGACCGAGACCATGACCGGCAGCCCGAACGCCCGCTTCAGCCGATCGAGGCCGGTCAGCACACGCAACGACGCATCCGCCCGGGCGCTGAGGAAGAACCCCATTCCGGGATCGAGGATCAGCCGTTCGCGGGCAATGCCGGCGCTTTCGAGGCGCGCCACCCGCTCGGTGAAGAAGGCCTCGATCCGCTGCCACACCTCGCCCGGTCCGAGATCGACGCGCCGGGCCCGGCCCCCCTCCTCGACGGCGTGCATCACCACCAGCCGGCAGCGTCCGGCGGCCAGCTCGGGGTAGAGGCTAGGTTCGGGGAAGCCCCGTATGTCGTTCAGATAAGCGACACCGCGGTCGAGCGCAAAGCGCTGCGTCTCGGGCTGTGAGGTGTCGATCCCGAGCGGCGTGCCGCTGTCGGCGAGCGCGGCCATCACCGGGTCGAGGCGGCGGATCTCTTCGGCCGGGGGGACCGTGCCGGCAGCGACGTTGCTGGCAGCCGCCCCTAGTTCGACGATGTCGGCGCCGCTCGCCGCCAGCAGGCGGGCCTGCGCGATCGCCGCCGCGGGGTCGAGAAAGCGCCCGCCGTCGGAAAACGAATCCGCGGTGATATTGACGATGCCGACGAGCAGCGGACCGGCCATGACCTCAGCCGGGGCGAGCGCGTTCGAGCACTGCGCCAACCGCCTCGGCATCGCCAAAAATGTCGAGCTTCTCGACTTCGACCCGGATATGCCCGACGCGGGGATCGGCAAAACAAGCATCGCAAATCCGCGCCGCCAGGCCCTCGCACAAATCGATATGCCCGGATTGGGCGATCTGGCGGATCGCCGCCACGACCTTCTCGTAATTGATCACGCGCCGGCGGTCCTCGCCCGGAAAACTGGCGTCCGCCGTAGCCGTCAGCTCGACCGAGACCCGCACGCGCTGCGGCCGCTCGCGCTCGGCGCGGCGGATGCCGATGCTGCAGATCAAGACGAGACCGCGCACGACGACGGTGTAGCGATCCGGCGCGAGGGCCGCAGGCTCTGCCATACCGCCTAGTCCCGGCGCGGCGACGGGGCGTATAGCGTGGTATCCTGACCACGCACCGGCTCGGCGATCGCAGCTTCGAGGCCCCGCACTCCGTTCCATTCCTCCTTCGGCCGCGCCCGGCCGTCACTGCCGATCTGGTCAATGCCCCAATAGATTTCGAGACGGTGGTTGTCGGGATCACGAAATTCGACCGCCAGCTGGCAGCCGGCGCGGCGGCGGCCCTCGAAATCGATTGCGACCCCGTGGTCGCGCAGGTGATCGCGGGCGCGCATCACCTCCTCCAGCGTCGCCACCTCGAAGGCAATATGGTTGAGCTCGACATTCTCCGCCGCCGCCGACATCGAGCCCACGAGCGCGATGCCATGGTGGTCGGGGTTGCAGCGCAGAAAGGCCATGCCGCCCGGCACCATCTCATCGGGGTAGACGTCGGAGATCTCGAACCCGAGGACCTCGGTATAGAAGCGTACCGAGCGCGCGACATCGCGCACATTGATGACGACATGGCCCAGTTTGCCGATGCGAAACGGCATGCCCTTGGGGCGCGTCAGCCTCTTTACCTCGTCGACATCGATCATGATGTGCTCCTCTGCGCGCGGCGGCGATTGCGATCGGCACTCGCCAGATGACGCAGGGATATTAGCGGGTCAAGCGCCCGACACGAGAGAGGCTTTGTGATCGCCGAGGCGGCGCGCTACGATCGACCGACCAACGAGATTTTTGCGGGAGCCGCCCTAATGCCCACGACCTTCGCCGTCAACGACATGACGATCCACCGCATCGTCGAGCAGGAATACGGATTTACCCCGCTCTTCGAGTTCCTGCCGACCTTGACCAAGGAGCGGTTCGAGGAGAACCGCTCGTGGATGGAACAGGGCGCCTATGACGCCAACACCGGCAATTGCGTCCTCTGCTTCCAGTCCTACGTCGTCAAGACCCCGCACCACAACATCCTGGTCGACGCCTGCATCGGCAACGACAAGACGTTCCCGCTGCGCCCGTCGTGGAACGGCAAGAAGGACGGCAACTGGATGGCCGCGCTGAAGGCCGCCGGCCTCGGGGTCAACGACATCGATTTCGTCATGTGCACCCATCTCCACGGCGACCATGTCGGCTGGAACACCCGGCTCGAAAACGGCCGCTGGGTCCCGACCTTCCCGAAGGCCCGCTATCTTTTCTCCAAGAAGGAATACGAGTACTGGACCGGTCCCAATGTGCCCTCGACATTCGCGCCCGATCCGCTCAACGAGAGCGTCTTACCGATCGTCGAAGCGAACCGCGCCGATCTCGTCACCAGCGACCACGAACTCAACGACCACATCCGTCTGACCCCGACCCCCGGGCATACGCCCGACCATTTCGCGGTCTGCGCCGGCAAGGGCGGCGACAAGGCAGTGTTCACCGGCGATCTGATCCACTCGCCGATCCAGGCCCGCTATCCCGAGCTGGTGATGCGCGTCGATACCGATCGCGACCAGGCCGTCCAAACCCGCCGGCGCTTTTTCGAGCGCTACTGCGACACCGACACCTTGTGCTGCACGATGCACTTCCCCTCGCCCTCGGTCGGCCACGTCAAACGCTGGGGCGACGGCTTCCGCCTGGAATACGTCAAGGGCTGACCCCCACCCACTCGCGGCAGATCCCTGCGGAGGCAGGGATCGATCGATGAACGCGTGAGCATTTCGAGCAATGGGTCCCTGCCTGCGCAGGCAGGGACCCGAATTTTAGTCAGTGCG
>DASYZD010000004.1:0-26305 GCA_035946655.1 Allostellaceae bacterium
ATTAAGAGTCAGCTGCTCTACCAACTGAGCTATGCACCCCCGCCGCAGGCGGCGCGGTCTATAACAAAGCCTCGGTGGGTTGTCGATAGCCGTGCCCGACCGCGAACGGCGCGGCGTTCAGCGCGGTGCAAGCATCTCGACGGCGGTTGCGGGCACCGCCGCCGGCACTCCCCGCGCGGCACCCGCCGGCGCGGCCGCCGGGGCGCGCGGCGACCAGGTGAAGATCGATGACATCGCGTAGTTCCACACCACCGAAACGCCGGCGCCGGCGAGCCCGGCCAGCCACCAGGTGGTGTGGCCGTAAACCAGATGGGCGGCGATCCCGACATTGGCCGCAGCACCGACGCCACACACCGCATAAAACGAAACGAGGCCGGTCCACAGGCGTCTCCCGCGCAGCCGGCGGTCGCGATAGGTGAACAGATTGTTGAGGAGGAAATTGCCGGTCATCGCGACCATCGTCGCGGCGGCCTGGGCGAGCGCGAAGGCGAGGAACAGCACATGGGTCCCGAACCACAGCGTCAACAGATGGGTCCCGACGCCGAGCCCGCCGATCAGCGCGAACAGCAGGAAGCGGACCGGGACCGCGGGGCCGACCAGCTTCTCCAGCAGCAGCATCAGATATTCCCAGGCCACCAGCGTATCGAGCTTGCTCTCGCCGTGGAGGCGGCCGCGAAAATTAAGCGGCACCTCGGCAAAAGCCAGCGGCCGCGGAGAGGAGGCAAACAAATCCAACAGGATCTTGAACCCCTGCCCCGACAAGGAGCGCATCACCTGAGCGAACGCCTCGCGCTTGATCATAAAGAACCCGCTCATCGGGTCCGTGAGATCGGCCTTGACGACGAGCCGCGCGAGCCGGCTGGCGGCATCGCTGATCATCACGCGCGAGCGCTGCCACTCGCCGACGCCGCCCTCTTTGATGTGGCGGCTGGCGATGACGATATCGAGCCGCTCCGCCTTGATCTTGGCGAGCATCACGGGCAGCAGCGTTTCGTCGTGCTGCAGGTCGCCGTCCATGACCGCCGCATACGGCGCGGTGCTGGCCAGGATGCCTTCGATGCAGGCCGATGAAAGACCGCGCCGGCCGAGCCGCTGCAGGCAGCGGATATTGGCCTGCTGACGCGCCAGACCGCGCACCGCTTCGGCGGTTCCGTCGGGCGAATCGTCGTCGACGAAGATCACCTCCCAGGAAACTCCGGCGAGAACCCGGTTGAGGCGGTCGACGACGATCGGAACGTTGTCGCGCTCATTCAGCGTTGGGATGACGATCGCGAGCTCGGGCGCGCCGTGCTGTACCACGGACGCAAAGTCGCTTGCGGCGCTCTCGGGGGAGAGCGGGGCCAGGGCTTCGGCCGGCGCTGATTTCGCGATACTCATCTCACCCCATCGGCTACGGAGGGATCTGCGGATAATCCCACATCGATCTCCCCCAAGCTATGCGGAAAAGGTTTCGAACTGGTTGCCGGCGAGACAGCGCCCAGGCCCCCTCTGCGCACGGCTGCACCGGCCGCTTCAGCAGGGCTCGGTCAGCGAGTCCGCGATCGAAAGTGGCGTCAGGTAGCCGTGCTCGAAATCGGCGAATGCCGACAGCTCCTCCAGATTATCGATGATCACCAGCTGATCCTTGATCCGCACGAGACCGTCGTCGCGCAACTGCCGCAGCACGCGGTTGACGTAGGGGACGCTGAGGCCCAGCGCATCGCTGATCATCTCCTGGGTCAGCGGCAGGCGAAAGGAGCGCTCGTCGGCCAATCCGATGCGCTGCAATCTGAACAACAATTCGAGCAGCAAGTGCGCGACCCGCTCCGCCGCCGAGTGCCGGCCGATCGCGATCAGACGCTCGGCCAGGACCGCCGACTCGCAGGCGAACGACCAAAACAGTTTGGCGGCCGCCTGCGGATGGCTGTCGAACAGCCCGATCAGCCTGACCAGCGGTATCGGCGATATCGTCGTCTGCGTCAGCGTCCGGATCGAATAGAGGGCGGCGTCAAAATGGCAGCTCGTGACGCCCGCGAAATCGCCTGGAAGCAAAAAGTTCAGGATCTGGCGTTGCCCGTCGCGCAGGATGCGGTAGCGGATCGCCATCCCCTCGGTGATCAGAAACACCGTGTTGCACCGTTTTCCTTCGCTGACGATTTCCTGCCCGGGACGGACGCTGCGGCTGGCCGCTTTCAGGTCGAGCAGAATGCTCGCCTCCGCTGCGGCCAGCGGCAGTGCCACGGATAACTTGTGGTTGATAAGCACCTTGGGCCGCGGCGCAATGGCCGCTGACTGGGTTGCCACCCTGTATCCTCCCCTGTTCGCCGAATTCTTAGCATTTCGGGCGGCTGTAGCGCTTTTGCCTTAGCCGTCGTTGCTTTTTTACCACACCCCAGCGGTTACCAGAAACCGAGGCAACCGCCGACAAACTGACCGAGGGCCGAACGAAGCAAAATTATCGTTTCGATAGAGGCTTCTACGGCAGAGTGCGCGGCTACGCAATCAGATAGTAGAATCGGAAAGCGCAAGGACAGTTTCCCGCAACCGGCTGAGTATCCGCCGCGAGGCCAACCAGAAAGTTGGTCTCGCGTGCTGAGCGCAGATCCGCCTCGGCACAAACCCGAGTAGGCGTTCAACGGGGGGAATGATGAAGAACCGGCGGAATGCCGTCATCACAGCGGCCATCGCGTGCATGCTGGCTGTGCCATTGGTGATCGGTCCCTATGCAGCGCGCGCAGACGATTTGCAGACCAATCCGGAACTTCTCCAGCGCCTCGATCAGCTGGCCCAAGTCGGCACGGCGAAGCCGCAGCTGCCCCCGGGGACCGCGACGAACGCCGGCAGCTTCCCGCGCTCCTTCCTGATCCCGGGCACCGACACCTCGCTCCAGGTCGGCGGCCTTATCAGACTGACCGCCGACTACTGGTTTAGCGGCGGCAACACCGCCACCAGCACCGGCGGCGATGGGGACATCGCCGGGGTGCCCGGTGCCTCCGGCGCTCAGCTCAACGTGCCCGGCAACACAGCCAAGTCGCGCTCCAACAGCGTATTCGCCTACAACATCTGGGCCTCGCGGATGTTTGTCGAAACGCGCACGCCGACCGTCTACGGTGGGGCATTGACCCACATCGAGTTCGATTTTCTGGGGTGCTCGCTCGGCGGCATCGTCTGCAACAACACGGTCGCCGGCAACAATGGGTTGGGTGCCCGCTTGCGTCTCGCCTATGCCACGCTGGGCCCGTTCGCGGCAGGGCAGCAGTACGGCCCCGGGACCGATCTTGCGGCGTCTCCGGAGTCGGTTGAGTTCGGCTGCTGCGCCGGCGAATACGGCATCGGCCGCTTGCCGCAGGTCGTCTATACGTTCCCGCCGTTTCCGACACCGGCAGGACCGGCCACCCTGGCCGTCGCCCTGGTCGATCCCGAGGATTCGGCGGCGACCCCGCAGGGCCAGACGCTGACCAACAATACGAACCTCCAAAACGTGAGCCTCGCGGGCGTCGCCTTCGGCATCAACCCTGCCACCGGCCTACCCTTTTCGCAGGCCAACACCAGCGCCGGACTCCTGGCCACGCTCAACGGCGGCTCGAACCAGCTGATCTCGGCCAACCCGCTCAAGGCCTCGTACCCGGACCCGGTGGCCGGGCTGACCTGGCAGCAGCCGTGGGGCCACGTGAAGCTGAGTGGCGTGGTGCACCAGGCGGCGCTGGTTGACGGCGCGCACATCGACCGGCAATACATCGGCTACGGCGGCGCTGTTTCCGGCGACGTGAAGCCCGGCTGGCTCGGCTGGCTGAAGGACGATATCGGCTTTACCGGCTTTGCCGGCAACGGTCTCGGCCGGTATGCGGGCGGCGGCGGCGCCGGCAACTACTTCCCCTATCTGGCGACCAAGTACGGCGCGCCGGCCGGCCCGCTCGGCGCCTCGGTTGGCAATCCCTGCGGCTACGGCCATCTCGGCGTGCCGACCGCCGGGCCGGGCAACGCGGCCTGCGCCGCCGGGGTCCGCGCCCAGACGATCCCCGAGTGGGGTACCGAGATCTGGTACCAGCATTGGTGGAGCCCTACCCTTCGTTCGACCGCCGAATTCGGCGTCACCCACCAGGACGTGGCGACGGCACTCGTCGGGAGCCAAGGAAACGGCGGACCTGGCGCGGTCAACAAAGAGATCGTCGACTCCCAGATCAACCTGCTGTGGAGCCCGGTGCCGTTTATCGATACGGGCTTTGAATACCTCTGGACCCATCGCCAGACCATCTACAATCAGAAGGGCGACCAGAACGTCCTCTTGTACCTGTTCGCGGCGAAGTTCTAGTTCGGCAGGGCAATGCGGCCGCGGCCCAGCTGCGGCCGCATTGCATTGGACGAGCCGCAGCGCGGGGGATCGCCGGATGATCGAAATCATCAAAGAACTGCCCGATAACGTCGTCGGCATCCTCGCGCGCGGCCGGGTCACCAACGAGGAATGCGACATCGTACTAAAGCCGGCGATGGAGCTCTCGCTCAAAAGGCACACCAAGCTCCGGCTGTATTATGAGGTCGGCTCGCGCTTCCCGGGAGCCGGGTGGGACGATCTCGACGTCGCCATCGACCACCTGCCGCAATGGGAACGCATCGCGGTGGTAACCGATACCGGCTGGGTGCGGCAGACGGTCAACGCGATTCGCTTCCTGATCGCCAGCGACATCCGGGTGTTTACCACCGATGAAGCGGAGGAGGGCCGGGCCTGGATCGCCGCGAACGACGCCGATGCGTTGGGGGCTACTTCGCCGCTTCGAATGCCGCGGCGTCTACCTCACGCATCGCCGCCTCGATCGCGGCGGCCTTCTTCTCGACCAGCGCTACGAGGTGATCGACGATATCGGCGTCCTTCAGCCGGTGGTCGGTAATTCCGCTGATATAGACTTGGTGCGTGTTGTTGCCGCCGCCGGTGAAGCCGATATCGGTTTCGCGCGCCTCGCCCGGGCCGTTGACGATGCAGCCGATCACTGAGAGTGTCAGCGGCGTCGTGATGTGCGCGAGGCGTTCCTCAAGCAATTCGACCGTTTTGATAACCGGGAATTGCTGGCGTGCGCAGGACGGGCACGAGATCACGGTGACTCCGCGCCGGCGCAGGCCCAATGATTTAAGCATGTCGAAGCCGACCTTGACCTCCTCGACCGGGTCGGCTGAGAGCGATACGCGGATCGTGTCGCCGATCCCGGCCCACAGCAGCATGCCGAGGCCGACCGAGGATTTCACCGTTCCGCTGCGCAGCCCCCCCGCCTCGGTGATGCCGAGATGCAGCGGGTAGTCGCACGCGTCGGCGAGCTGCTGATAGGCGGCCACCGCGAGGAACACGTCGGACGCCTTGCACGAAATCTTGAACTCGAAGAAATCATTGTCCTCGAGGATCTTGGCGTGGGTCAGCGCGCTTTCAACCATCGCCTCGGGGCAGGGTTCGCCGTATTTCTCTAGGAGATCGCGTTCGAGCGAGCCGGCATTGACGCCGATCCGCATCGAGCAGCCATGATCCTTTGCCGCCTTGATGACCTCGCGAACCCGCTCGGCAGAGCCGATATTGCCCGGGTTGATGCGCAGGCAGGCGGCACCGCTCTCGGCGGCCTCGATCGCCCGCTTGTAGTGGAAATGGATGTCGGCGACGATCGGCACCGTGACTTGGCGCACGATCTCTTTTAGCGCCAGTGCCGATTCCTGGTCGGGGCAGGACACCCGAACGATGTCGGCGCCCGCCCGCTCCAGGGCCTGCACCTGCTCGACAGTGGCCTTGATGTCACTGGTCACGGTGTTGGTCATCGACTGCACCGTGATCGGCGCATCGCCGCCGACCGGCACCTTGCCGACGTGGATCGTGCGGCAGGTGCGCCGGTTGATGTCGCGGTACGGCCGAACGCTCATCGTCTTGCCTCGCGGAATTGGCTCTACGGCTTATAGAACCCTTGCGTGACGGAAAAAAGACCGCTACTCGCGAGAGGCGGTCCCGGCGAGCAATGCCTGGGGGTCGAGCGCGACATTGCGGCGCTGCGCGCCGATGCCGCCGATGGCTGGCGCCGGTTTGCCGTTGACGAGAAGCGCGAGGGCGCCGGCGTTGCCGGTTCGCAGGATCAAGCCGGCACGCGGTACGTGGAAGGTTTCTCCCGCCTTGAGCACCCGGGAGAAGACGATCGACTGATCGGTGCCCGAGCGCACCTGGATCCAGCAATCGGTGAGGGCGCGGATGTCGATAGGTTCACCCGGTTTGGCGCCGGCGTCGCCTGCCGGTGCAGCGGCGGCGTCAAGTCGGGCAGAGGGTGTCTCGCGAGCATTTTCGCTGCCCGCCGGCGGCAGGGTTGCCGGGGGTCGGGGCAATGCCGCAACCGCCGGGCTCGCGACCAGACCGCCGCTTGGCGATCGCTCGGTGGGAGCGCCCGGAGCCGGCAGGGAACCCTGTGGCGATAGGAGTCCTGAGCTCAGCTGTGGAGCCGGGGAGGGCAACGCCGCGCTCGACGGCGGAGTGGGTGCGGCGGGCACCGGCGGGAGCGGCGCGTCTGCCGGGGGCGAGATCGTCTCGCCTTGCGCTGCTCGCCGCAGTTCCGCCGGCACCGCGGCGACGCGCTCCGGGCGGCTGCGCTCGCTGGTCGAGAGATAATACCAAGTGCCATAGCCACATGCCGCCAGGATGACGCCGACCAGAAGGATCGGACCGCGCGGCAGGCTGCGGGCATCGAGCGGGACCGGCAGCGACAGATCGGGTCGAGCATGCACCTCAGCGGATTCGGTCTTGTAGCTGTCGAGGATGCGATTGCTGTCGAGCCCCAGAAGTTCGGCATAGCTGCGAATGAAGCCGATCGCATAGGTCGCCCCCGGCAGATCCTGGGCGCGGCCCTGTTCGAGCGCGGCAAGGTAGGCAGGCTTGATGCACAGTGCTTCGCCGATGGCGTCGAGGTCGAAGCCGAGCTCTTCGCGGCGCTCGCGCAGTAGCGCGCCGACCGCGTGCGTGCGATTCTGCTGCGGCGCCAAATCATCGTCCGCCATTTCGCTGAATGGCGTCTTGATTCGCTGGAACAGGCTCACGGCACCATCTCGCTACGGGGTCATCCTAAGGCAAACCGCCGGGACTGTCGAATCGGCGCCCTAAATTCACAGCACCACCGCATGGTCGCGGGCATAGGCTTCCAGCCAGCGCCGCAGCGAATGGTCGGGACGATCGCCGATCTCGCCGAGATAGCGCGCGAGGGCTCCCGCATCGAGGCTGCGGAGCATCGTCTTGATTGGCCCGACCGCGGTCGCGGTTATCGATAGCGTGCGGAACCCGAGGCCGATCAGCACCATCGCCTCTATCGGGTTGCCCGCCATCTCGCCGCACATGCTGAGCGGGGTCTGGGCGAGGCGGCACTGCGCGATGACCGTGCGGAACAACGCGACCATCGGCGCCGACAGCAGATCGTAGCGCTCGGCGAGGCGCGGATTGCCGCGGTCGCAGGCATAAAGGAACTGGGCCAGATCGTTGGTGCCGATCGACAGGAAATCGACGCGGTCGAGCAAGCCCGGCAGCTGCCACAATAGCGAGGGCACCTCGAGCATGACCCCGACCTTGACCGAGCGTGGCGGCTCAACGCCTTCCGCCGCCGCGCGGGCCAATTCCTTGTCGAGCAAGCGACGGGCGCCTTCAAGCTCGGCGATCTCGGCGATCATCGGGAATTTGACAAAAAGGTCGCGGCCGGCGGCGGCCCGCAGCAGCGCTCGCAATTGCTGGCGCAGCATCGCCGGGCGATCGAGGCCGATGCGGATCGCGCGCCAGCCCATCGCCGGATTGTCCTCCGCCGTGTGCGCCAGATAGGGCAGCACTTTGTCGCCGCCGATATCGAGCGTGCGGAACACGATCGGCTTTCCCTCGGCCTGTTCGTACGCGCGCCGGTAAAACAGGGTCTGATCGGCGACATCGGGAAAGGCGTTGCGGGTCAACAGCGGGATCTCGGTGCGGAAGAGGCCAACCCCCTCGGCGCCGGTCGCGCGCAGTTGCGCAAGGTCGAGCAACAGCCCGGCATTGAGCAACAGCTTGATCTCGATCCCGTCGCGGGTGACCGCCGGGGTGTCGCGCAGGGTCTCGTAGAACGCGCGGCGTTGCGTGCGGGCGGCGACCGCCGTCGCGACCGTCTGCTGGATATCGGCACGCGGGCGGATCAGCACGGTCCCATGTCCGCCGTCGACGATCACAATATCGCCCGCCTCGATCTGCCGCGTCGCCTCGGCGACCCGCCCGACGACCGGAATATCGAAGGCGCGCGCGACGATCGCGACATGGGCGGTGGGCGAGCCTTCCTCGAGCACCAGCCCCTTGATCCGCCGGTGGGCGTAATCCAACAGCTCGGCCGGACCCATGGCGTGGGCAACGAGGATGAATTCACCCGGGATCTCGGGCGCGGCCATGCCGGGCGCCTGGCCCGCCAGGAACTGCTGCAGCCGGTTGGCGAGGTCCTCCAGATCGTAGAGCCGCTCGCGCAGATAAGGGTCGGTAATCTGCATCATGCGGCTCTTGGTTTCGTCGCGCACCTTCTGCACCGCGGCTTCCGCGGTGAGGCCGCTGCGCACCGCCTCGGTGATGCGCTCGAGCCAGCCGCGGTCGGCGGCGAACATGCGATAGCTCTCGATGATGTCGCGGTGCTCGCCGGGGCCGAGACCGCGGCTGGTGTCGACCAGCCGATCGATCGCGTCCTGCATCGCCCCGACCGCCTGGCGCAAGCGCTCGTGCTCGGCCGCGACATCCTCGGCGACAACTTGCCGGATCACGATCTTGGGCTCGTGCAACACCGCCGGGCCGACCGCCAGGCCCGGGTTGAGCCGGATGCCGTCGAGCCGCAGCGGCAGCGAGGCACCGGCACGGCTTTGCGCCATCTCCAGCGGATTGACGAGTTCGCCACTCGCGACCAGTTCTGCGACGATCATCGCGATCGTCTGGGCAACCTCGGTTTCGTCCTCGGTATAGTGGCGCGGTGTCCGGTTCTGTACCACCAGGACGCCCAGTACCCGCCCACCGCGCAGGATCGGCACCCCCATCAGTGAGTGATAGATCTCTTCGCCGGTTTCCGGGCGATAGGCGAAATCGGGGTGGGATTGGGCGTCGGCCAGCGCCAGCGGGCGGGAGCTGGCGGCGATCGCTCCAACCAGGCCCTCGCCGACGCGGAGCCGGGTGCGATGCACCGCCTCGGGGCGCAAGCCCTCGGTCGCGAACAGCTCAAGCACCTCACCGGCGCGCATCACGTAGGCCGAGCAAACTTCGGCGACCATTTCCGTGGCGACCACCCGCACAATGCGGTCGAGCCGCTCCTGCGCGCTGCCCGAGCCGGCCATGATGGCGCGCAGGCGGCGCAACAGGCGGCGGGTCGCGGTGACGTGCCCATTGGCGTCGTCCTGGGCGATTGCAGGGCCGACCGGCGTGCTCCCTGGGGCGTTCCCGACGACCTCGCTCATCCGCCCGGATCCCGGCCCTCCGCCGAACCGGAGACTTGCGCCGCTCTGCCCAGCCGGCGAGCGCGGCCGGCAATGCTCGCGAGGGCCTGGTCGACAAGTTCGGCAAGGATTTCGGCCGTGCTCTGCTCGCGCCTCACCATGCCGACACTTTGACCCGCCATCAGCGAGCCGCCTTCGACATCGCCCTCGATGACCGCCTTGCGCAACGCGCCCGCCCAGAAATGCTCGATCTCGAGCTGCGCGTCCTTCTGCGCCATCTCGCCGCGGTGGAAGCGGTCGATGACCTCGCGCTGGACAGCGCGGAACCGCTCTGTCGCCGGGTTGGTGAGGGCGCGCACCGGAATGACCGGGAACCGCGCGTCGAGCTGGGGCGAGGGCATCGCGTCGCGGGCCGACGCGCGAATGAAGGCGCGCTTGAAGCGCGGGTGGGCGATCGACTCGTGCGCGCAGACAAAGCGGGTGCCGAGCTGAACGCCGGAGGCGCCCATCTCGAGATAGGACAGCACAGCTTCGCCCCGGCCGATCCCGCCGGCGACAAATACTGGTACTTCGGCCAGATGCGGCAATACCTCCTGCGCCAACACGGCGGTCGACACCGGCCCGATATGCCCGCCTGCTTCGCTGCCCTCGATGACGATCGCGTCGGCGCCCATGCGCACCAGCTTTTTCGCGATTCCGAGTACCGGGGCAAAGCAGACCGCGTGTGCGCCGCCATTACGGATCCGCTCGATGGCCGCCGCACCGGGAATGCCGCCGGCGAGCACGACGTGACCGACCGCTTGGCCGATGCACACATCAATCAGCTCGGTGAGCTGCGGGTGCATCGTAATCAGATTGACCCCGAACGGTTTCTTGGTCAGCGCCGCAGTGGCAGCGATCTCCTTTTCCAGCATGCCGGGCACCATCGCGCCCGAGGCGATCACGCCAAAGCCGCCGGCATTTGAGATCGCCGCGACAAGATTGCGCTCCGATACCCAGGTCATCGCTCCGCCCATAATGGCAAGATCGGTGCCAAGGAAGGCGCGTCCGCGCGCCCACAGAAAATCGAGTTCGGCGCGCGACGGGTCGGCCTCGCCGTTCGACCCGCCCTCCCGTGGAGCAGCCTGCGCGTGATCGCCCGCGGCCAATCCCTCGCTCATCCGGGATCGTCAAGCCCCGAGGCCAATTGTCGCTTGACGGCCTTCGTGCGCCACTCCGTATCGGCGTCCGCGTTTTCGTCGATGACAGCGTCGGCATCGAGGCCATAGGCGGTATGGAGGGCGCGCAAGGCAAGCTCGGTATATTCGGCGGCGATCAGCACGCTGACCTTGATCTCGGAGGTTGAGATCACCTGGATGTTGATGCCCTTGTCCGCCAGCGTCTGGAACATCTGCTTGGCGACGCCGGCATGGCTGCGCATGCCAATGCCGATGACAGAAATCTTAACGACGTTCGCATCGCGCTTGAGCCCCTGAAAACCCAACACGTCACGCTGGGTCTCGAGCACCGCGATTGCCCGGTCGAGGTCGCTGCGCGGGATCGTGAAGGTCAGGTCGGTGAAGCCGTCCTCGGAAGCATTCTGCACGATCATATCGATATTGATCGCGTGGTCGGCGAGCGGCCCGAACAGCGCCGCCGCGACGCCGGGCCGATCGGCGATCTTCTGCACGGTAATTTTGGCCTCATCGCGGCTGTACGCCAAGCCGCTGACTACGCGGTTTTCCACGATCTCATCCTCGTCGACAACGAGCGTCCCAGCCGCGTCGGTAAAGCTCGACAAGACCTGGAGGCGTACCCGATGGTTCATCGCCAGCTCGACCGAGCGCGTTTGCAGCACTCGCGCGCCCTGCGACGCCATCTCGAGCATTTCCTCATAGGTGATTTTATTCAGCTTGCGCGCCTTGGCAACGATGTGAGGGTCGGTCGTGTAGACCCCGTCGACATCGGTAAAGATGTCGCAGCGCTCGGCCTTCAGCGCCGCGGCGAGCGCGACCGCGGAGGTGTCCGACCCGCCGCGCCCCAATGTGGTGATTCGGCGATCCGGGCCGACACCCTGAAACCCGGCCACGACAACCGCCTTGCTCGCGGCAAGGCAACGCCCAATTTCCGCGGCGTCGATTGCCTGAATGCGGGCGTAGCCGTGCACGCCATCGGTCTGAATGGGAACCTGCCAGCCAAGCCAGGACCGCGCCTTGATGCCGAGGTTTTGCAGGGCGAGCGCCATCAGGCCGGCGGTGACCTGCTCGCCCGAGGCGACCACAACATCGTACTCGCGCGCGTCATGCAGGCGGCTCATCTGGCGCGTCCACTCGACCAGCTGGTTGGTCGTCCCAGCCATCGCCGACACGACGACGGCGACCTCATTGCCGGCCTCGACCTCACGCATAACGCGGCTGGCGGCATTGCGGATCCGCTCGATATTCGCGACCGACGTTCCGCCGAATTTCTGAACGATCCGCGCCATCTCACTCCCGTAATGCGCTATCCGCCGGACGGCAACGCCCATCGCGACCCTGTTGTAGGCGGCCGGCCGCCTCCGCATACTCGATCGCTCGAGTTGCGGCCACCTTATCGTGCAAAGCCGGCGACATGGATGAATTTGGCGACACCGTAGACCCGGAAGATATCGATCGGTTCGCTGCGCAAACCGCGAGCTGGTGGGACCCGTCGGGCAGTTTTCGACCGCTCCATCAAATTAACCCGGTCCGCATCGATTTCATTCGCCGCGAGCTGCTCGCGTATTTGAAGCGCGATGCCCGCGCTCTCTCCCCGTTTGCCGGTCTCAGCCTCGCCGATATCGGCTGTGGCGGCGGCCTCGTCGCCGAGCCGATGGCCCGGCTCGGCTTCACCGTCACCGGAATCGACGCCGGTCAGTCGGCGATCGCCGCCGCCCGCGCCCATGTCGCGGCGAGCGGGTTGGCGATTGATTACCGGGTCGCGGATATCGAGGAGCCGGTCCGTGCCGGTGAGCGTTTTGACATCGTCCTTGCGCTCGAAATCATCGAGCATGTCGCTGATCGCGACGGCTTCTTCGCCGCCCTGGGCGCGTTGGTCAAGCCCGGCGGCGTCTTTATCGGCGCGACGCTGAACCGCACCGCTCGCTCGTTTGCGCTGGCGATCGTCGGTGCCGAATATGTCCTCGGTTGGCTGCCGCGCGGCACGCATGACTGGCGCCGGTTCGTTCGCCCATCGGAATTTGTGCTCGGCCTGCGCCGAGCCGGCCTCGCAACGACCCGTCTCACCGGCCTCGGTTACGATTGGCGGCGGGCGGGCTGGAGCGAATCGAGCGATCTCTCGGTCAACTACATGCTGGTCGCGGTGCGGCGCTAGGCGCAACGCACGACGATGTCCACCTACGCGTCGGTAGGGGATATCCAAGGGATGCGGCCGAATGCGATGCCTTCTTCCGCCAGCTCGCGCGATTCCTCTTCGCTTGCCTCACCATAAATGCCTTGCGGGTCGGCTTCGCCATAGTGAATGCGGCGCGCCTCCTCGGCAAAGCGCGCACCGACATAAGCGCAGTTCGTTTCCACCTGGCGGCGCAGCTCAACGAGGGCGGCGCGCATCTGGGTGGGCGATATCGGGGTCTGGTCGCGCGAGCGCCCGATACGCGGCGCCATCACCGCCTTCTCGACCTGCGTGTCACCGCAATGCGGGCAGGCGATCCCGCCGGCCCCCTGCTGAGCCTCGAAGCCGTCGCCGTCACGGAACCACGCCTCGAATTCGTGGCCCGAAGCGCAGCGCAAGCTGAACAGGATCATCGCGAAGATCTCCGCACGCGCCCATTTACACCGAAAGGCGCATATTTAGCAATTGTCCGCCACGAGTGCTAAACAATGGTTCAGGATAGTCCCTCCACCTGGGTGCGGCGCTTCGTCCCGCTGATCCGAGAGCGCGGTCGGGTGCTCGACCTCGCGGCGGGCGCCGGACGCCACACCCGGCTGCTCCTGGATATGGGGTTTGTAGTGACTGCCGTCGATCGCGACGTCGCGGCGTTGCGGCCTTTCGCCGGCGACAGGTGCGACGTCTGTGCGATCGATCTCGAAGCCGGGGCTACATGGTCACTCGGCGGCGCCTATGACGGCATCGTCGTTACAAACTACCTTCATCGTCCGCTGTTCGAGCCGATCGTAGCGGCGCTGGCGCCCGAGGGCGTGCTGATCTACGAGACCTTCGCGGTCGGCAACGAACGATTTGGCCGCCCGTGCAATCCGGATTTTCTGCTGCGGCCGGGCGAACTCCTCGACGCTTTCGCCGCGTTGACGATCGTCGCCTTCGAAGCGGGCGAAGTCAACCGGCCGCGCCCTTCGGTCGTCGAGCGCATCGCCGCGATCAAGGGGCCGCTCGGCCACCTGCCCGAAGCTTCCGACAGGGATCCTACTCGGCGGCAAGTGGGCGGGGCGCCGGCGCCGGCGGCGTAAACGCGCGGTCGTGCGTCAACGAGGGCACCGTGCGGCGCGCCTCGGCGACCCTCGCCGGGTCGATCTTCGCGGTGACGAACCCCACCGCCTCGCCGCCATCGGCCAAGACCTCGCCCCACGGATCGACGATGAGGGTGTGGCCATAGCTCTTGCGTCCGGCCGCGTGCTCGCCCCATTGCGCCGGCGCGAACACAAAACAGCCATTCTCGATCGCCCGCGCCCGCAACAGCACATGCCAATGCGCCCGCCCGGTCGGCACCGTGAAGACGCTGGGAACGCTGAGAAAATCGGCCCCGGCCTGGGCCAGCGCGCGATAGAGCTGCGGGAACCGCACATCGTAGCAGACGCTCATGCCGAGCCTGCCCCATGGCGTCTCGGCGACGACGGTATCCTTGCCCGGCCGATAGGCGTTGCTCTCGCGGTAGCTCTCGCCGCCCGGCAGGTCGATGTCGAACATGTGGACTTTGTCGTAGCGAGCGACGATCCGACCCTTGGCATCGAGGAGAAACGAGCGGTTGGCGAGCCGGGTTTCGCTCGTCTCGGCGCCGGGTTCGCCCGCGGGATCGATGACCAAGGAGCCAAGGAGGAGCCAGATGCCGAGTTCGCGCGCCAGCTCCTGCATGCCGGCGAGGAACGGATCGTCCGCCTCATGGCGCGCCTTGTCGCGCCGGCGCTGACCGCTCTCGATCAGGTTGCTCGCCTCGGGGGTCATGACGAATTCGGCGCCGGCGTCGCGGGCCCGGCGAATGAGGTCGCCGACCTGCCGCAGATTGGGCTCGGGGTCGGGGCCGGCGGTGTGCTGGATGCATCCGGCAGTGAACGCCGCGCTCATCGGCCGAGCCCCAGCTTGGCGTCGAGCAGACCCTTGCGGTCGAGCGCAGCCAACTCGTCGCTCCCGCCGATATGCTCGCCGTCGATGAAGATCTGCGGCACCGAGGTGCGCCTCGCGCGCCGGATCATCTCGTCACGCCGCCGCGGTTCCTCGTCGATATCGATTTCGGTCAAGGCGACGCCCTTCCTCTCCAGCAGCGCACGGGCCCGCGCGCAATAGGGGCACCAGCCCGTCGCATACATCTCGACCTGAGCCATCGCCGTCCCGCTCCGCCACTGCTCGCTCCCTCAATTGGACATATATGGCGCGGGCGGCGCAATCAGGCAAAGCACGATCACTGCTTCCCGATCAATCACCCTCGGCGGCCGCGGCCGCGCCGGGCCTGCGCCATCCCGCCAGCTCGTCCCAGCTCGGCGCTTCCATGAACTGGGCCCAGCGGCGATAGAGGTTGCGCAGATTGTGTTCGCTCGATTTCGTGTCGGTCAAATCCATGACCGAGCCGGGGAGGGCAAGCCCGTCCCACTGGTAGTTCTCGATTTCGTGGCCCATTCCCTGCTCGTAGCTGTCGGGGTGGCGCCGCGCGATCACCCCGCGGCTCGCGGCATGGGCGTAATTCCAATTCTCCATGTCGTCCTGCTCGGTGAGGCCGGCGGGCCCCGAATAGCGGATATAATAGTCGCGCAGGAACGCTTTGACCTCGGGCGGAGCTGCCGCGTCGACCAGATACCAGCGCCATACTTCGGTCTGGTGTGCGCCGTGCGGGTGCCACACCGCGAAGGTGCGCGGTTGGCGCGGATGGAGCGCGGTATTCGGGAAGACTTCGCCGGGGCTGCCGGTTACCCGACCCCACTGCCCACGCCGCTTCTTCCGTTCGGCCTCGCAATGCGCGAAATATTGCGCCACCACCGGCGAGTGTTGATAGGCCGGCGGGGTCGGCTCCCCGCTCGGCAGCACATAGACGCCCGTCTGGTGCCCGCGGTCGGGAAACGAGATCTGCAGCCGGCGGGCCAGCATGCGTTCCTGCAGATCGCGCCGGCTGGTGCCCGAGGGGCCGATGCCCACCAGATCGACCGAGCGGTGGCTGATGTTGTGATAGCTGTCGCCGCTGAAATTCTCCGCCGGAAACTTCCAGTTGCAGGGGATGAGCCATTTCTGCACCCCGGCCAAGACTTCGCTGCCGCCCTCGGTGCCCTCCCAGCTGTCGAGCGACAGATCGAGGTAGCAGCGGAAATCGCCGAGATATTCGAGGAAACCGGGCGCCGAGGGATCCCACGTCGCCCACACCGTACCCTTGTAGCAGCATAGCTGCGCGACTTCGACGAGCCCCCATTGCGCGCGCTCGAGCGTCGAATGGTAGGCCTCGCGGAAGAACGGCACGCCAACCAGACGCCCGTCGGTCCCGTAGCTCCAGCCGTGGTAGGGGCAGGTGAAGACGGTAGTGTTGCCTTCGTCGTAACGGCAGACCTTCATCCCGCGGTGGCGGCAAGAATTGAGAAACGCATGGATTTGCCCGCGCCGGTCGCGGGTGAGGATCACCGACTCTTCGCCCATCCGCGACACGAAATAATCGCCGGGGTTGGGGATCTGGCTCTCATGGCCGATGAAGAGCCAGGAACGGGCAAAGACGCGTTCCAACTCTTCGGCGTAGATCGCCTCGTTGACGAAAATCTCGCGGCTGATCGTCCCCGCCCGCAGATCGACCAGACCCGGCCGGTAGCCCTCGCTGTTTGCCGTGGACATGGATCACCTCGCCGAAGACTGCCTAACCAGGATATTAGCGCGGATCGAAGGCGGCGTGCAGCTCAGAGGCGAGCGGCCCCGTGAAGCTGGGCGCCCCGGCATCACCCTCCGGCGCGCAAGGCGCGCGCCAGCGTCAAGACGCCGACGAACCCGGCGCCGCCGCGGCGCAGCACCCGCGCGCATTCCTCGACCGTGGCGCCGGTCGTCAGCACATCGTCGACGATAACGAGGCGCTTCCCCTTGACGCTGCGCCCCGGCCGCAGAAAAAACGCGCCCCGCACGTTGCGTACCCGCGCCGCGGCGCCGAGCCTGCCTTGCGAAGGCGTCCGGCGGCGGCGCACCAGCCAGTCGGGCGCGACCGGCGGGCCGCCCGCGGCATGGATCGCGTGCGCGAGGAGGCCCGCCTGGTTGTAGCGCCGCGCGAAGAGGCGGGTCCAATGCAGCGGCACCGGCAGGATGAAATCGGCGCCGTCGAGGATTTCGCCGCCGGCCCGGCGCATCCAGCCGCCGAGCGCTCTTGCCAGATGCGTCCGGTCGTATTTGAGCCCAAGCACGAGCTGGCGGCTGTGCTTGTCATAGCGCATGACCGAGCGCGCCCGGTCCCAGCTCGCCCGCTCGCGCGCGCAATCGGCGCACAACGCGCCTTCGCCCATCGGGTGCGGAAACGGCAGCCCGCACACCGCGCACCACGGCGGCGCGAAGAAGGTCATCGACGCCCAGCACCGGCCGCACAGCGCATTCGGCTCGCCGACCACCAAACCGCAGGCGAGGCAGCGCGGCGGCAGGACGCCGTCGACCACATGGCGGCCGATCTGGCGCAACCGTGCAGGAAGGGTCGCGGCAAGGTCCATTGCGCACATCATCTGCTAGCTGCTCAACGCCATCAATTGGCAATCGCCGCGGCTGCAACGTTGAACTGCGCCAAGCGACAGCGCAGACTGTCCCGGCTCGCGAGAGGGAGAACATTGTTGAGCGCAGAGCGGGTCGAGCGCCGGCTGGCGGCCATTCTCGCCGCCGATGTCGCCGGCTATTCTCGGCTGATGGGCCAGGACGAAGCCGGCACGCTGGCGCGACTGCGCACCCATCGCCGTGAGTTGATTGATCCGAAGGTCGCGGAGCACAAAGGCCGCGTCGTCAAGACGACCGGCGACGGCATCTTGACTGAGTTCCCGAGCGTCGTCGAAGCGGTCGCCTGCGCCGTCGCGGTGCAGCAGGGCATGGCCGAGCGCAACGCCGTGACGCCCGAGGAACGGCGCATCATCTTTCGGGTCGGCATTAATCTCGGCGACGTGATCGTCGATGACGGCGACATCCACGGCGATGGGGTCAATGTCGCGGCGCGGCTGGAAGGCATCGCCGAACCCGGCGGGATCTGCGTTTCGGCCGTCGTTCACGAGCAGGTCCGAGGCCGGCTCAACTGCGCGTTCGACGATCTCGGCGAGCAGGCGTTGAAGAACATCAATCGTGCTGTGCGGGTCTACCGCGTGCGACCGGCCGCCGTGCAGGATGGGCCCAAGCCTGCACCGACCGACAGCCGCCACGTGCTGCCGTTGCCCGACAAGCCGTCGATCGCGGTGCTGCCGTTCCAAAACATGAGCGGTGACCCGGAGCAGGAATATTTCGCCGACGGCATGGTCGAGGAGATCACGACCGCGCTCTCCCGCTTCCGCTGGCTGTTCGTGATCGCCCGCAATTCGAGCTTCACCTACAAGGGTCAGGCGGTGGACGTAAAGCAGGTCGGCCGCGAACTCGGCGTGCGCTATGTGCTCGAAGGCTCGGTGCGTAGAGGCGGCAACCGGGTGCGGGTCACGACACAGCTTATCGACGCACTCTCCGGCGCGCATGTCTGGGCCGAGCGCTACGACTGCGATCTCAGCGACATCTTCGCGGTGCAGGACGAGATCACCGCAAGCGTCGCGGGGGTCATCGAGCCGGCGCTGACGGAAGCCGAGCAATGGCGCGCGTTGCGCAAGCCGACCGACCATCTCGATGCGTGGGAGGCCTATCAGCGCGGCATGTGGCACTTCAACAAACACGGGGCAGAGGAGAACCGGACCGCGCAAGGTTTTTTCCGGCAAGCCATGGCGATCGATCCGGACTTCGCGCCTGCCCATTATGGGTTCGCGTTGGCCCTACAATGGGATGTCTGGCATTACTCGACGCGGTCCCTGCTGGAGGTGCAGGGACCTGCCCGCGCCGAGGCTAGCCGAGCCGTTACACTCGACGACAAGGACGCGATGGGGCATGCCGTCCTGGCGCACATGCTTATGTGGGGCGGCGAATGGAAAGCGGCGATCGCTGAGGCGCGCACGGCCCTCGCGCTCAATCTGAACAGCGCCTTCGTGATCAGCATGCTGGGTTGCGTGCTGAGTTTCGGCGGCTATCGCGAGGAAGCGCTCGACCGGCTGCGGCAGGCGATGCGCGCCAGCCCGCACGATCCGCTGACGTGGCTTTGGCTGGGTTGGGTTGCGGCCACACAGCTGTTCGCCCGCGATTTTGACGCCGCGGCAGCAACTTGGCGCGAGGTCATTCGCCTGCGTCCAACATATATTTTGGCCTACGGTGCGCTTGCCGCATCGCTGGCCCATCGCGGGCGGATCGACGAAGCGCGCGAGGTCTTGGACCGCGCCCAAACGTTATTTCCCGAGCAGGCTCCAAGGCTTCTGCAGCAGGAACGGTTCCCCTGGTTGCGTCCGGAGGATCATGCGCTGCGACTCGAAGGCCTTCGGCTGGCGTTGGGTGAGGCGGGCTGACCGCGACCTTGCGGGTCGTGGCGTAATAAGGGCTAGACATACCCGCGTACCGCGCACCACGGCGGCGCGAAGAAGGTCATCGACGCCCAGCACCGGCCGCACAGCGCATCCGGCTCGCCGACCACCAAACCGCAGGCGAGGCAGCGCGGCGGCAGGACGCCGTCGACCACATGGCGGCCGATCTGGCGAACCGCCCGGCGCCAACGGGCGGGCAGGGTTGCCGAGAGGTGCATCGCCCCCCATCATCGGAGAGCGCACGCGCGCGTCAATAGGCACCAGGTGCAACAGACCGATCAACCAGCGACTGCGCTGTTCGACCGCCGCGCCTGGCGCGCCCATCGCGATCGCGCAGCGCGCCAGGGGCTTGTTGGAGGGGTGGTCGATTTTCTCCATGCCGAGGTGGCCGGCCGGCTCGTCGACCGGCTCGATGTCGTCAACCGGGAATTTGCCGTGGCGCTCGATCTGGGGGCCCGCGACGGCAGTCTCGCCCGTGCGCTGGCTGCGCGGCGCGGTATCGAGCTTGTCGTCGCCGCCGAGCCGGCAATGCAGTTCCTGGCCGCCGCTTCCGGTCCGCGCGTCGTCGCCGACCCCGAGCTGGTGCCGTTTGGCGAGGCGAGCTTTGATCTCATCGCCAGCACGCTGGCGCTGCACTGGACCGCCGATCTGCCGGGTGCGCTCATTCAGCTGCGCCGGGCGCTGAAGCCCGACGGGCTCTTCTTGGTCGCGATGTTCGGCGGCAGCACCCTGGTTGAGCTGCGCACCGTGCTGTTCGAAGCAGAACTCGCCGAGGAGGGCGGGGTCAGCCCGCGCGTCTCGCCGTCGATCGAGCTCGCCGATGCCGCCGCGCTCTTGCAGCGCGCCGGATATGCGCTGCCGGTCGCCGACAGCGAGACGATCACGGTCTCCTATCCGGACATCCTGGCGCTGCTGCGCGATCTGCGCGGGATGGGCGAGACCAACGCGCTTGCCGCGCGGCGTCGCTCTTTCATGCGCCGCGCGACCTTGGCCCGCGCCGGGCTCCTCTATGCCGAGCGGTTCGGCGATGCAGCCGGGCGGATCCCGGCGAGTTTCGAGATCCTCTTCCTGTGCGGCTGGGCCCCCCATCCCAGCCAACCGCAGGCGCTGCGCCGCGGCAGCGCGACTTCCCGCCTGGCCGACGCGTTGAAGCCGAAGGGGTGACCCGCGCCTGGCGTATCCGGCGCCGCCATGTCGTCGCGGCGCTACCGGCGGCCGGCCTGGGCTACCCTCCGCGCCGGCCGCTGTGCCGTATGTGCGGCGCCACGCGCCGGGGATCCCGTCCGCTGAGCCTTTTTGCCAGAGGGGCGACGCACGGGTTGCGCCGTCGGGCCGGCGAGCAGCAGCCGCTTGCAGGCATCGTAAACCTGGGCTGGTTCGAGCAGCCGCAAACAGGCCAGCGCGCGGGGACAATCCGCGGCCTTCGACAGGTAGCACGGCGAGCAGGCGACCGAGCGGACGACGGCGATCGCGGTTGGACCCACCGGGCCCCATTCGCGGACATCCTCCGTGCCGGAGTGGATGCCGACGGTCGGCACCCCAAGGCCGGCGGCGATGTGCTTGGGCCCGCTATTGTTGCCGACAAACAGCGCGACCTCGGCCAGTAGTGCCGGCAAATCGGCGAGCGGCAATTTTCCGACCAGAGAGGTGACCGCCTTCGCGTGCCGCACCCGACTGAGGATGTCGGCCGCAACGGTATCGTCATCGGGGCCGCCGATCAGCACGATTCGCGCCCCGTCCGCTTCGACAAGCCGGTCGATCACCGCGGCAAAATGCTCGATCGGCCACTGTCTCGCGTCGTCCCCCACGGTCGGATGGACGCAGACCAAGGGGCCGGTCGAGGGCGTCTTGCGCATCAGCGCCACCACGGCCGGCGCCGTGCTGGCCCGACGGGTGGCGATCACCATGCGGTCGCTCTCGCCGGCCGCAGCGACCGCATCGACGAGGTTGACGAGATCGTCGGCAACATGCTGGCGCTTGCGGATCCTGATCGCGTCGCCGGTCCATTCGAGCGCGACGTCGAGCCAGCCGAACTGGTTGCAGAAATCGAACCCCGCCAGATAGCGCGCGCCCGAGTGCCGCAGCACCGGCCGGGTTTCCGGGTGCTTGCGCAGATCGATCGCGAGGTCGAACCGCTCGGCCTCGAGGCGCCCGCGCAATTCCCGCCAATCCTCTTGCGACAGACCGAGTTCGCCTAGTCCGGAGCGCGCGTGAAAAAAATCGAACTCGATCGTTTGCTCGATGCTCGGCTCCAACGCCCAGACCGGCTTCGACGCGCGCGAGGTCAACACCGACATCCGCGCCTTCGGGAAATGCTGTTTGAGCCGGCGCACTGCCGGAAGCGCGGTGACGCAATCGCCGATGTGGTCAAGCTTGACGATGAGGATCTTGCGAATCTCGTCGCGCGGGAGCGCCGGCCGGCCGGTGACCACGAGCTGGGTCGGTTCCTCGTCGATGGCGAAGTCGTCGTGGTCTTTCGACAGGTGCGGATTGAAAAAAGGATCCCCCGCGAGAAAGAGGTTGCGCCATTTTCTGTCGAATACTTCGACATCGTAATCGTCTTCGAGCGCTGCCCGGCTGATCGCCTCGTGGTGAATGAGCGTAGCATGGGGGGTGTAGACGATGAGCCAGCCTTGGTCCCAGGCGCGCAGGCAATAATCGACATCGTTGTTGACGATTGTCTGCGTCTCGTCGAAACCGTCGAGAGAGTCGAAGGTCTCGCGCCGGGTCAACAGGCAGGCTCCGGTGACCGCGATGACGTTGCGCTGGGTCAACGAGAGGCCGAAATACCCGGGATCGTCTTCAGCCGAGTAGCGGAAGGCGTGGCGGGCGTGACCGATTGCGGCGACAAGAAATATGCCGGCGTGCTGGACGCGCCGATCGGGATACAACAGACGCGGACCGACCACCCCGACCTCGGGCCGCTGGGCTTCTTCGAGCAGCGTGCCGAGCCAGTCGGGGTCGATCATTTCAATATCGTCGTTGAGAAACAGCAGAAACTCGCCGCGCGCCGCAGCCGCCCCGAGGTTGCAAATTCGCGAGAAGTTGAACGGGCCCCGCGAGTCGATGACCCTGACCCGCGGCTCCCACGCGAGGGTCTCCAGATAGGGAAACACTTCGGGCCGCGTCATCGTATTGTAGAGGATGATCAGCTCGAGATTCTGGTAGGCCGTGCGTTCGAAAAGGCCAGCGACGCAGGTGCGCAAAAATCGGACATTGCCGCCGGTCGGCACGATGACCGAAACCAGCCCCGGTTTTGTCAGAGTGCGCTTCACCCGGTAGGTGCCGGGAACCAAACCGTCGCGGATGTCGCCGGCGATGCCGCCCCGCGCGAGCGTCCGCCGCAGCGCCCGCTTGCGTTGTTGGGGGTTCTCGCAGTCCTCAGCCGCGCGCTCGCAAAGCACCGCGGCGACGTGCTGAACGCTCGTCGCCGCCTCGGTGCAGCGCAGCGTCAGATCGTATTCGCCATGCCCCAGCAATAGCTCGGTCGGCTCCGCGACGGATCGGATGAGGTCAACGCGCGCGCACCACAGACGCCCGACGTAGTTGGCGGACAGCATCAGGTCGGGCGACCATTGCGGTTTGAAGAAGGCCTCGATCTCGCCGGAGGCCGGATTGCGGCAGCGCTCGTCGCTGTAAAGAAAATCGGCCTCGGGGTGCATCGCGGCGGCAAGCGCCATTTCAAGAAAAGCGTCGACGCCGAGTTCGTCGCCCGCCGACAAAACGGTGAAAAACACCTCGCCCGGAGAGGCGCCGGCGCCCGTGGCGATGCCGGCGAGGGCGCGGGGAGCGAGATTGGGACAAACCTCGGCCCGGTCGATCAATCCCGGCCGGCCGGCGAGAAGCCGATCGCGGATCGTGCCCGACTTCCTGCCGGAGCGGCCAGGCACAATGGCGAGCCGCCAGTGCGGATAGGCCTGGGCCGAGAGCGAGTCGATCGTCGCACCGGCGCGGTGCAGCGACGCCTCATCCTGGTCGACCCTGAGCATGACGACGAACAGCGGATGCCGACCGCTTTGCTCCAGGATGTGCCGATAGAGGTCGATTTCGGCCTGCCCCATTTTGCGCCGCAACGCCCAGGGCCCGGATACCGCCGAGAGGTCCTCGACCGCGATCGCAAACTCGGTGCTCGTCGTCCCGCCGGCCAGGTCGCGCAATGTGACGCGCACCTGATGGTTCCCTTTGGGCAGGGTGCGGTGCGGCAACAATGCCTGGTAGCCACTGGAAAGCGCGTCGGCCCGACCCGGAAATGCGGCCTGGATGTCGAGGCGCCGCAAGCCGCATTCCGCGAGCGCTCGTAGGGTGCCGTCGATGGTGATTTCGATCGCTGCAATTCCGGCTTTGGCCAGTGCCCAGCCGTCGATTTCCAGATTGCCGCGAACCGGCGCCTCGGCGGCGCCGTCGATCACAAAGGGGGTGTCGATGTGCAGCTGCGGGTCGCGATCGCCTAGCGGCGGCGCGATGCCGGGCCGCTGCTGTGCGTTGGCGGCGACCGGAACCCGGGCTTCGTCGGTTTTGCCATCCTCCCGGCGTATCCGAAGGGTGATCAGATGCGCTCCGGCAGCCGCCTTCCCGGTCTGCGCCTCAAAGGCAAAGCCGGACTGCCTTGCATGGGCGAGAGCGGGGAACAGATTGCCGATATCGGGCCGCTCCAGACCCAGTTCGGCCCGCCCCACCGCGTTGCCGTCGAGCAAAACGGCAATGCTTCGGGTCGCAGACCCGCTGACGGCCCACCCCTTGAGGGCGAGGTGGCCCTCTGTCGTCAAGGTGATCTCGTCGCAATGATAGTGCAGACCGGGGTCCGCCGCCGCCTTGGCACGCATCCGCGCGACTGCCACCTCAACCGCGGCTTCCCGCGTGATCCCGGTTCGCGCGGTTGCTCTGACGGCGATCGTCTTCCGGCCGGAACCGTACCCGCTGATATCGGCGACCAACAAAAAGCCGGCGAACCCTGAATTCGGGTAATCCGGATGCAGCTTTTCGATGTCGGCGCGCACGTGGCCGAATTCGGCGGCGCCGAGGCGCGCGCTGCCGATGAAGACGTCCACCGCCTCGATTTGGACACGGCAGACCACCCAGCCCTGAAGGCGCAGGAGCCCGGCAGTGTCGACCGTGGCGGCGTCGATCCGCAGCTGCATCAGGGTCGCGCCTGGATCCGCCGCGCCGGCCCCCGCCGCCTCGGCCGGCGCAACCATGTCGGCGCTCACCCCTTGCGGCGGGATCTCGACCTGCAGCGGGTGGTGGCCGATCTCCCCGTCCTGCGTGCGCACCGTCAAGATGGGCGCGATCGCGCCGCGCTGTGAACTCGGCACGTCGAGGCCGAGGATAAAGCCGCAATGCGCAGCCGCGGCGCGGTCCGGATAGAGCCGGGCGACGCCCGGCCGCGGCAGACCGTAAGTGGCGGTGCCGGCGAACGTGGCGTCGAGCGATGCGGTTATTTCAGCGATCGGGGCCGCCGCCAGCGCCCAACCGCTGACCGAAAGCCGCGACTTCCCCTCAGGCAGGCCGATGACGCCGAGCGCTTCGATCGCGATCAGGATCGGCGGCTGGCCGGCCCGGTCGGTTGTCGGCGCGGGCTTATCGGCGGCAACCTCCCGGACGGCCTTGTCGCGCCGCGTCTTGAACCCTCGCGCAGCGCCGATCCGGATGTAGTGCAGCAGCGGGTTATCCGGCTCTTCGCCCCGGAGGCCGCATTGCTCGAGGTAAAACCGGCTGTCGAAATCGGCACAAGGATTGCGGCCCTCGCGTGCGCCCTCCTCCAGATAATGGACCAGCGGATCGATCGCGCGTTGCGCGACATCGGGGTAAGTCGCCACATAGTATCGGGCGTCAAACAGCCCGGATTGTCTGACCTCTTCGTAGGCGCTGAACAGCTCTTCCATCAGGTGTCCTGGGCGGCCGGCCGCACACCACCAACCGCCGCAGCGGTTCTGAGGGGCGCGCCATCCTTACCCTTGCGCGGCGGCGGATTCAAGAAAGCGGGCCGGCCGCCGGCCTCCTCATCGAACCGGGTAATGCGTCGTCAGCTTCTGGCCGCCCATTTCGACCGGATCGGCATCAATGAGGATGAAGGCGAAGGTGGCGGGGCCGGGTCCGGTCGGGATCCAGGCGTGCATCGTGCCGCGTTGGACGCAGATGTCGCCCTGCTTCATGTGGACGATCTTGCCGTCGTCGAGTTCCAGATCGCATTCGCCCTTAAGGAGGATCGCGTAGTCGAGCGTCTCGGTGCGGTGCATGAATTTGGGGCCGCCCGGGGCAAACTCGACGACCCGGCAGACGTTGCCGCCGCCGCTGCCGACATAATTGTGGCGGACGACAAAGCCCTTCCGCTGCGCCTCGGCCGCCGCCCCTTCGGAATTGTCGACCGGCATCTTGTCGGCTGACCAGATCTCGACTCGCCCGGAAATCCCGGGGCGCGAGGTCACTTCGCCATTGAGCCGCTCGTCGCTGGCGACGATGGCCCGGCCGCTGCGGTCATGCCCGGTGACGATGCGGCGTATTTCGAATGCCATGACTGTCCTCCCGATCAGCTGTTCGGCGTTGCCCGAGCCATCCTAGCGCGGGGGACATTCCCTGCTAGCAGGGAATTTTTTTCGGCCGCACCGCGAAATTTCCGAAAAACCATTGGCTCAGTTAGAGTCTGCCCGGGGACGATGGTGCCGGAGCAGGGAATTGTTTGTGACTTCGCAGGGAATTTATTTCGAGTCCGCAGGGATTTTTTTACAGCGAGCAGGGAATTTGCAAGGGATTCGTATTAGCACCTTCTCTTAATCATAAAATTGCTATAAGAAGAACGATATGATTATCCGACAAACCGATGTCAAGCGGCCGCCGGTATCTCTCCGACGACGCCTTCGAACCAGCAACAGCAATCGGTCGAGTAGCCGCCAATTGGACGGTCCCCCTAACGCCTTTGTGATACCCTTCTCGGGACGGGCAGCCAGAGTGGCGGGTGATGAACAAGCAGGTTCAAGTGCGCGGGCACTGCCCAAATTGCTGGGCAGACCGCAACGCTGAAGTTCTTGCGGAGGACACGCGGGAAATCGGAGACGACGCTTACGGCATTTGGAGCAAGAGCTCGTTTTCAATCTTGCGCTGCCTTGGGTGCGACCACCGATACATCCGGCAGGTTGAGTCGT
>DASYZD010000005.1:0-14464 GCA_035946655.1 Allostellaceae bacterium
ACCTCGACGGGGCCCCCGACCACCGTCGCCGGCGCCGCGCCGGACTGGAAGCCGAACAGGGCGATCGCCGCAGCGACCGCGAACTCGAAGAAGGCTAGCGGGCGCAGCAGGCGGGCGCCGCCGCCGTCGCCTCTTCCGACACCGCCGGGGTGCAGCAGGCTCCCGCCGTCGCCACCGCCGCTTCGAGCGTGCCGAGCGCGCTCTCGCCATAGACCGTCGCCTCGCCATAGGTGAAGAACGTCTCCCACTTCACCCCCTGCGGGTCGGCGACCCATTGCTTGTCCGATATGGCATAGCAGCAGGTTGTCGCCTTCTCCTCGACCACCGGCCGCTCGGCCCGGGCAAGGCGCCGATAGACTTCGCCCAGTTCACCCTCGTCTTCGGCCTGGATGCCGAGATGCGAGATGCCGGCAGCCTCGCCGCAATGTGTGCTGATCGCGAAATTGACCCGCGGATCCTCCAGCATCCACTTCGCGTAATCGTCCTTCAGCACACTCGGTTCGGTGGCGAACAAGGTCGAATAAAACCGGACCGAGTGCGCCAGATCGTCAACGCGCACGTGCACGTGAAACCGCTTCATCGTCGTCTCCCTTGGCAAAGGTATCGGCGGGATTGCACAGCGGCGCGCACCCTGCGCTGCGGCCGCAGCAATTTTCGGTCAGATAGAGGAGGAGCTCGCTCATCACCCCGTATTGCGCGGAATAGATCAGGTTTCGGCTGAGGCGCCGCTGCGTGATGAGGCCGGCATGGACGAGGTCCTGCAGATGGAACGACAAGGAGGACCGCGCGACGCCGATATGTTCGGCGATGGCGCCGGCGGCAAGCCCGTCGGGTCCGCTGGCGACCAGCAGGCGGAACAGCGCGAGGCGCGTCTCATGGGCCAGCGCGCCAAGCGCGGCGACCGCAGCGATCTGGTCCATTGGCGGCATTTCCACCATTCGACATCTGTCGAAATGATCACTCCGCTGCGGAGCACCGTCAAGCGATATTTCGTGAAAAATCGAAATAAGGCCCGTCGATCACCGCCGAGCCTCCGGCTGCCGCCGGCAAATTGCTGTCACGCGACCCGACAATCGCATACTCTCGCGGCGCGCGAGGAGAGGCGATGGCGAATCTGGCGGTCGCTGGCGAGGGTCTTGGCGCGGCGCGGCGCCGTCGCCTGCAGCCCATCGCCGCCTTAGCCCAGGCGTTCGCGGCCGAGGGTGACCGGCAAATCCTGTGGGTCCCGGTATTTTTCGGCACCGGCATCGCGCTGTACTTTGCGCTCACGGTCGAACCCTCGCTGTGGATCGGCCGTGCGGCGACGCTCGGCGGCGCCGTCGTCGCGGTGGCGCTGCGCCGCTGGCCGGGACTTCGCAACACCGGGATCGCGCTGGCGTTTGTCGCGGCCGGGTTCGCGGTCATGCAGCAGGCACGCGTCGAGCGCGGCACCCCGATGCTGGAGCGCCGGTTCGGCCCCGCCGCCATCACCGGCACGGTTGTCGATATCGACGCGCTCGACCGTGGCTGGCGGATCATCCTCGCGCCCGACCCGCTCCCCGGCCTCGCTGCCGATGCCCAGCCGCACCGCCTGCGCGTCCATATCCCGCCGACCAGCGATACGTTGCAGCCCGGCGACCGGGTCAGCCTCAAGGCGATGCTCTACCCGGCGCCCGAGCAGGTATTGCCCGGCGGGCGCGACATGCAGCGCGAACTCTATTTCGCCGGCATCGGCGGGGTCGGCTACAGCTTTGGCGGGGCGCGCCGCATCGCGAGTTCCGATGAAAATCCGGGCGGCGGCTGGCGCCAATGGCTGCTGCGGCTGCGCGCCGAGATGACGAGGCGGATCAACGCGGCATTGCCCGGCTCGACCGGCGGGGTTGCCTCGGCGGTCATCACCGGCAAGCGCGGCGCGATCGCTGAGGACGTGAAGCAGGCGTTTCGCCAATCCGGCCTCTCGCATCTGCTGGCAATCGCCGGGCTGCATCTCGGCCTTGTCGGCGGCTTTGTATTCTTCGCGGTGCGCGGGGGTCTCGCGCTCATTCCTCCGCTGGCGTTGCGCTACCCGATCAAAAAGATCGCCGCGATCGTCACGCTCATCGTTCTCTTTTGCTATCTGATGATCTCGGGGGCGGCGATCCCGACCGAGCGCGCCTTTGTCATGAACGGCATCATCTTCGCCGCGATCGTCATCGACCGATTGCGGCTGTCGATGCGCATCTGCGCGCTCGCCGCCCTCGTCGTCTTGTTGCTCCAGCCGGAGAGCCTTGTCGGGGTCAGCTTCCAGATGTCGTTCGGCGCGGTCGTCGCCCTCGTTGCGGCCTATGAGACCTGGGGCGCGCGTCTCGGCTATCTCTTCCACAGCGGCTCGTTTGCCAGAACGCTGCTCGGGTACGCCGGCGCCATCGCAGTCACGACCGTGATCGCGACGATCGGCACCCAGCCTTTCGCGATCTATCACTTCCATCACCTCGTGCTCTACTCCCCGCTCGCCAACGTCATCGCCGTGCCGATCTCGGCGATGTGGACCTTGCCGTGGGGCGTCGTCGCCTGCCTCCTGATGCCGTTCGGCTTCGAAAAGCTGGCGCTGGTGCCGATGGGCTGGGGGATCGACGTGACGATTGTGGTCGCGCACTGGGTCGCGGCGATGCCGGGCAATGTGTGGGCGATGCCGCGCCTGCCGACATCGGGGGTGGTGCTGGTGGCGCTGGGCGGCTGCTGGCTGGGCCTGTGGCTGGGCAAATGGCGGCGCTGGGGGATCGTCGGGATCGCCGCCGGGATGGCGACGATGCTCTTGACCCGCCCGCCTGACCTAATCCTCGGCGATTTCGGCCGGTTTCTCGCGGCGCGCGCGCCCGACGGCAACTACCTCGTTGCCGACACCACCGAGAAGCTGACCCGGTCCCTCCTGACCAGCGAGACCGGGGCCAGCCTCCTCGCTTGGCCCGCGGTCGCCTCCACGGCCGGGGCGCTCGATTGCCCATCGCCCGGGCGGTGCACCTATGCCGCCCACGGCCGGCGGGTGGCGGTGGTGACCAGCGCGGCCGGGCTTCCGGTCGATTGTCGTGCGGTCGATGCGATCGTCGCACAGGTTCCGGCCGGGTTCGCCTGCCGGTCGCAAATCCCGGTGGCGGACCGGATCGACAGCTGGCGCGAGGGCGTGATCGCGCTGTGGCTCGAAGCCGGCGGCGTCACCATCGAGCGCGCCAATCAAAGCCGCGGGGAGCGACCGTGGGTCCCGCATCCAATTTCGGCGAAGGAGCGCGCCAGACGGGCGGCCGAAGGCCGTTGAACCGAGGTCACATACCGATCGGGAAACCGGTCGAAATGAGGCAATGTTCGAGAATGAAGCGGCCGCGATCGGGCAGATTGCGGGCGCCGGCAAAGCGCTCGAGCGCCGCGGTGATCGCCTCGGGCAAGCGCTCGCCGCCGGTCGGCAGATACTGGATCAGATTGTCGCGAAAGCCGCGCCGGGTCACAAAATAGGTATCGAGAGCGCGGGCGCGGGCGGTTGCGGTCAGCGCCTCGGTGATCGGCCGCACACCCTTGTTGGTGGCGAAATCGGCCCAGTTGGCAGCCAGACACCCGCCCGGCGTCAGCGCATCGACCGCACGGGCCCAGAACGCTTCGTCGAGCACCGCCGGCCCGCGCGCATTGTACAGGTCGACGAGCACGACATCGAATTGCTGCGTATTGCCGGCAAGAAAGCGCTCCGCGGTTTCGATCACGACCGGTTGGCTCAGATAAAACCAGCGACGCGCGACTGCCGCGACGCTCTCTTCGGCATCGACGAGGATGGGAGCGCAATCCGGCAGATAGGCGCGCACAAAGCGCCACATCGCCGCGCCGCCGACCCCGAGGAGGAGCGCCGTCACCGGCCGCTCGACCAGGGCAAAGGCGAGCGACATCAGCCGCTCGTAGTGAAAAACCAGCTGCGCCGGGTAGAGGAGATCCATGCTCGACTGCTCGGTGACCTGCAATTCCTCGGGGTGTGCCGTGCCAAAGGTCGGGCCGAACGAGCCGAAAGTGCGGTAGTGCCGGGCACCGCGGTCGAAATCGACGACGAATATCGGAGCGCCGAAGCCCGGTGCCGCGCGCAGCTGCCGCAGCCGCGAGGCGGCGCCGAAATAATCGGCGACCAGGTGGCGGGCGCGGGCGTCGTCGAGTCCCGCTGCCATTACGGGGCCACAGTTTCGGCGCGCCGAACGCCCTGCAACACCTGCGGGGTAGGGTCAGGGTGGGGGTTTCTCCGCTCGCTCGGGGTGCGTCGCATCATGGGACCGATCAGGAAGCCGAATTTGGCGCCGCTGCCAAGCCCCTTGTGTATTGCCGGCGGTGCAACGCGTTATGCTCGCCCTGGCGAGCGCGAAAAACCGGCGCGATCCGCCTGTTTCGCGCGGTTGATCGGGGGCGCCGGCTGCCGCCGGGTCGGCGATCTTTGTGAAGGGAGCGGTTCGATGCGCGCGCAACTCCTGACCGCGATGGGCCAGCCGCTCGCCGCCGCCGATGTGGCAGCGCCGCGACCCGGCCCGGGAGAGGTGCTGATCCAGGTGCGCGCGTGCGCGGTCTGCCGCACCGATCTCCACGTCGTCGACGGCGACCTGCCCGACCCCAAGCTGCCGCTGATCCCGGGTCACGAGATTGTCGGCACCGTCATCGATAAAGGCGCGCAGGTCGACCGCTTCAGGATCGGCGACCGGGTCGGGGTGCCGTGGCTCGGCTGGACTTGCGGGGAATGCGAGTATTGCCGCGAGGGCCGCGAGAACCTTTGCGGCCGCGCCCGCTTCACCGGCTATCAGTTGGATGGCGGCTATGCCGAGCTGACCATCGCCGACCAGCGCTATTGTTTTGCGATCGACCCCTCCTTCGGCGATGTCGAGGCGGCGCCGCTGTTATGCGCCGGCCTCATCGGCTATCGCACCTTGAGGCTTGCCGGGGAGGGCGAGCGGATCGGCATCTACGGGTTCGGCGCGGCGGCGCATATCGTGGCGCAGGTCGCGCGCCATCAGGGACGGCAGGTCTTCGCCTTCACCCGCCCGGGCGATCGAGCGGCGCAGGATTTCGCGCGCGGTCTCGGCGCCGTCTGGGCCGGCGGCTCCGACGAGAGGGCGCCTGAGCCCCTCGACGCAGCCCTCATTTTCGCTCCCGTGGGGGCCCTGGTGCCGGCGGCCTTGGCGGCGACCCGGAAGGGCGGCACCGTGGTCTGCGGCGGCATCCATATGAGCGACATCCCGGCCTTCCCCTATCGCCTCCTCTGGGAGGAGCGCGTCGTCCGCTCGGTCGCCAATCTGACGCGGCGCGACGCCGAGGAATTCCTCGCGCTCGCCCCGAAAGCCGGCATCCGCACGACGACCCGCACCTATCCGCTCGCCGAGGCAAACCGGGCGCTCGCCGACCTGCGCGCCGGCGCCCTCGAAGGTGCTGCCGTGCTGGTGCCCTGATAGCCCCGCTCCCGCTGCGGGAGCGGGGCTAATCACAGTCCACCTACCCCGGCAGCTTCACATATTCGAAGTCGCCCGGCTTGCCGTCGATGCCGGCGCGGGGCGGGGCGATCCATGAGGCGAATTGGCCGGGCTCGGTGACCGGCCGCATCAGGCTGGCGACGAAGGCGTCGTCCTCGGATGACGGCAGGAATTCGCGGCATCGACGCTGCCATTCCGCGGCGCTGAGGATAGTCCCGTCGGGATCGGCGTGGATCTGGGCGAACTCGCCGATCCGCCGGTTGAACGCGACATGCGGCAGGCGGATGCGGAAGTCGAACCCGGCGCGCGCGATCGCGCGGTTCCACCAGCGCTCGACCGCCGAGGCGGCATCGGTCACGTAATCGTCGCGCAGCCGCATGTTGAGCGCCGAAAGCGCCCCGACATCCTCGCGGGCGATCTGCCCGTTCTTGAGCCGCAGCACCGGATAGGTGGCGCCGACCAGGAGATGGTCGTCTTCGATCTGGTCTTCGAGGTAGCGGCCCTTGATCCCGGCGTTGAATGCGTTGGCGGCATTCGTGCTGATCTCGCTGCCGAAGAGGTCGAGGGTCAGCGAGAAATGCAGATTGGCGCGTTTCTGGATCGTCGGCAGGTCGATGACGCCCTGGGCGCGCACCCGTTCGATGTCGGTGGGGTCATCGATCCCCGCCTCGCGCATCGCCGCGCAGGTGCGCTCGATGATGCGGCCGATCCCGCTTTGGCCGACGAACATGTGGTGCGCCTCTTCAGTCAGCATGAAGCGGCAGGTGCGGGACAGGGGATCGAACCCCGACTGCGCCAGAGCATGCAGCTGCATCTTGCCGTCGCGGTCGGTGAAGAAGGTGAACATGAAAAAGGCCAGCCAGTCGGGGGTCGGCTCGTTGAAGGCGGAAAGGAGCCGCGGGCTGTCGCGGTCGCCCGAGCGGCGGCGCAACAGGTCTTCGGCCTCTTCGCGCCCGTCGCGGCCGAAATATTTCTGGAGCAGATAGACCATCGCCCACAGGTGCCGGGCTTCCTCGACGTTGACCTGGAAGAGGTTGCGCAGGTCGTAGAGTGAGGGGGCGGTCGCCCCGAGCCGGTGCTGCTGCTCGACCGACGCGGGCTCGGTATCGCCTTGCACGGTAATGAGGCGGCGCAACATCGCGCGGTGTTCGCCCGGCACCTCCTGCCACGCCGGCTCGCCCCTATAGGCCCCGAACGGGATCGTGCGCCCAGCGACCGCCGGCGCGAGGAGGATCCCCCAGCGGTAGTCGGGCATGCGGACATAGCCGAATTTGGCCCACCCCTCGGGCTCGACGCTGACTGCGGTGCGCAGATAAACAAGGCTCGACTGGAACCCCTCGGGGCCGCGCTCCCGCCACCACTCGAGCGAGCGCGGGTGCCAGCTTTCGAGCGCGCGCCGCAGACGCGGGTCGGCGCTGAGCCCGACATTGTTAGGGATGAGCCCGTCGTAATCGACCGTAGTCGGATCGACGGTGGTGGCTTCGGGCATTGCTCCCTCCTTCTTCACACCCGCTCCGGGTCGAAGCGCGGGCGCTGGCCGCTGCCATAGCGTTTGAGCGCACTCTCCGCGCCGGCCGCGTTCGGGCGCTGGAAGATCCAGTTCTGCCAGGCGCTGAGCCGGCCGAAAATCCGGGTCTCCATCGTCTCCGGACCGGGAAACCGAAGGTTCGCTTCGAGGCCGGTCAATGCATCCGCTGAAAAGCTCGCGCGCTCTTCGAGCATGAGGCGCACTTCTTCATCCCAATCAACCACGTCATAGATCGCCGTGACGAGGCCGAGTGCCTCGGCTTCCTCGGCCGCGAGCGCGGCCCCGATCCGCCCTGCGGCGCGGTCGGCGCTGTCGGCGTCGCCGAGAAAGCGGGTCGCGAGGCGCGTGAGGCCGTTACCCATCGGGTAGGCTCCGAGATTGAGCGGCGACAGGGCCAGCGTAGCAGGGCCGCGATTGTCCCCGGCGCGCGACCCGGCAAACATCAAGGCGCGGTCGGCGGCGAAGACCAGCTCGGCGAGACTGCCGGCAAAGCAGCTGCCCGGCTCGACGAGGGTGAAGAGGCTGCGCGAGGTCACGTCGATCCGCTTGAGGACGCGCTTCAGGAGAAGACGGATTTCGCGCACCAGCCAGTCGGCGGCATGGGCCTCCAAAAGCGTATCGGCCGCCAGCACCGCGGCCGGATCGCCCTCGGAGCGAAAGACGATGATGCCGAGCGCCGGCTCGTTGAAGCGCAAATGGAGGATCGCATCGTCCAATTCACGCGCCAGCGCCAGCGGCCAGAACGCGGCGCCCTCGGCATGAATACCGGCAAGAGTGGCGGGCAGCCCCGTCGGCGCGAGCACGGTGATCGTGGCCCGCCGGCCGGCCCGGTCGAGCGCGACCCGGAGATGGCGATAGAGGATTCTATCGTCGGTGATCCGGCGTTCGAGCGCCGGCAGCGTGATCCCGGCAGCATCCTGCGGGCGGTCGGAGGTCGCGGCCAGCGCGAGCGCGCGCTCGCCCACCCTCTCCTCCCACGCCGAGGGCATGACGATCTCGTCGACCAGATGCCAGTCGAGCGCGCGGCTCCCGCGCAAGCCCTCTTCGGACGCGCAGAATACATCGGCTCGGTCGCGCCGGATGTGCCGCTTGTCGGTGAGCCGGGTGAGGCCGCCGGTGCCGGGGAGGACGCCGAGCAGCGCCACCTCGGGCAAGCTCACCACCGAGCGGCGGTCGTCGATCAGCATGATGTGGTCGCAGGCGAGCGCCAGCTCGTAGCCGCCGCCGGCCGCGGTGCCGCCAAGCGCCGCCAGATAGCGCTGGCCGGAATGTGCGCAGGCCTCCTCGATCGCCAGACGCGTCTCATTGGTGAATTTGCAAAAATTGACCTTGTGGGCGTGGCTGGCGCGGGCCAGCGCGCCGATATTGGCGCCGGCGCAGAAGACGTTCGGCTTTCCCGAGCGGATCACCACGGCGTGCACCTCCGGGTGCTCGAACCTGAGGCGCGTCACCGCGTCGGAGAGCTCGATATCGACCCCGAGATCATAGGAATTGAGCTTCAATTCAGTCCCGGGGAAGAGCCCGCCCGCGGGATCGACATCGAGGGTCAGCGTCGCGACCGCGCCCGCGCAATCGAGCCGCCAATGGCGGTAGCGGCCAGGTTCGGTGGCGAAATCGATCGGCAGGGGTGCGGCGTCTTGCGGCATCGCGGCATTATACGCCGTATTCCTGCGGCCCGGCAGCGCCAACCAGTTGAGGAGGGCCCGAGGGTCAGCCTAAACTCGCCGCCCGCATATAGCCCCGGCCACCCGTCATGCCCCAGCCCGCCAGCCCGCGCATCGCCATCCTCGGCTTTTCGATCGAGTGCAACAAATTCGCGCCGCCAGCGACGAAGGCGCATTTCCTCGCCCGCACCTACCTCGAGGGCGACGATATCATCACGGTGGCGCGCGCCCCCACCCCGACGATGCTGCCGGAGACCCCGGGCTTTGTCGCAGCGATGGATGCGGCGGGGCCGTGGCAGCCGGTTGGCATAACGCTGGCGATGAGCGAACCCAACGGGCCGGTCGAGCACGGATTTTTCACCGAGCTCCTCGACACCATCGCGCGGCGGCTCAAGGCCGCATCGCCGCTCGACGGCGTCTATATCTGCGCGCATGGCGCAGCGCTGACGACCGCGGAAGACGATCCCGAGGGCGTCCTCTTCGAGACCGTGCGCAGTATCGTCGGCGCCAACGTGCCGGTCGTCGCCAGCTTTGACCTGCACGCCAACGTTTCCGACCGCATGGTCCAACTGATCGACGCCTTTATCGGCTACCGCACCAACCCGCATCTCGACATGCGCGAGCGCGGCGCCGAATCGGCCGCGGCGCTCCTCGAACTGCTCGCCGGCACGAGGACCGAGCTTGTGCGCCTGCGCTTGCCCATCGTGCCGCCGACGGTGACGCTATTAACCGCCGCCGGCCCCTATGCCGAGATGATCGAGCTCGGCCAGCGGCGCATGGGACCCGAGATCATGAACGTCTCGGTGATGGGCGGGTTTGCCTATTCCGATACCGCGAAGAACGGGCTCAGCGTCATCGTCACCGCGCGCGGCGACAAGGCTGCCGCCACCGCGCTCGCCCGTGAGATCGCGCAATATGGCTGGGACAACCGGGCGCGCTTTTATCCGAAGCTCACCCCGCTCGACGACGCGGTCGGACAGGCGCTCGCGGCGGGGCGCGACCCGCGCCTGCCGGCGCTGGCCTTCGCCGATGTCGCCGACAATCCCGGAGGCGGCGGGCGCGGCAACACGATGTTCCTGTTGCGCGCCTTCGCCGAAGCCGGGGTCGAGGGCGCCCTCTTCGGGATCATCTATGACCCCGATCTCGCCACCGAAGCTCATACGCACGGGCTTCACTACAATTTCACGGCCCATTTCAACCGCGCCGAGACGACCAACTTCTCCGAGAAGTGGAGCACGCCGGCGCGGGTGGCGGCGCTCGCCGACGGCAACTGCGTCGGCCGGCGCGGCATCTACGCCGGGCAGCGCCTCGCGCTCGGCCCCTGCGCGGCGCTGGCGATCGGTGGCGTCACGGTGGTTGTCGTGTCGCACCGGCTGCAATGCGCCGACCCGATCTTTTTCGAGATGATGGGGCTCGACATCGCCCGGGCGCGCTCGATCGCGGTCAAGTCGCGCGGCCATTTCCGCGGCGGCTTCGATGAGTTCTTCGGCCCCACCCAGATAATCGAGGTCGATCTGCCGGGCCTTACCTCACCGATGCTCAACCGCTTCGAGTGGACCCGGCTCCCCCGCCCGGTGGTGCCGCTCGACGAGGGGGTCGCCTTCAGCCTGACTTAACCGCCGGGCTGCCGTTGGCGTGCAGCTTCAGCGCTGCGTACACAAACGCGTTGACCGGCGTCGGGATGCGGTGGCGGCGGCCCAATTCGACGACCTTGCCGGCGAACCACGGCAGTTCGAGCTTGTTGCCGCGCAACAGATCGTTGGCCATCGAGGTCATGTGATGATCGGGCATTGAGCGCAGCATCGCCAGGCTGCGCTCGATGCAATCGGGTGCAAGCCGGACCCCCTCGGCGCGGCCGACCGCCGCCGTCTCGTCGAGGCTCGCCTCCACCAATCCCCAGGCATCCGGGTCGGCGCGGTATCGTCCGAGCGGCACCCGGGTCAACGCATTGACATTGGCGAGCGGCACCAGGACGAGGAATTTCTCCCATAACGGCACCCGGATGTCGGGGCTGAGAACACCCTCGAAGCCGGCGGCGGCGCAAAGGTCGCGCAGGCGTTGGCCGCGCGCGCTGATGCGGCCGTCGAGTTCGCCAAAGGTCATCTGAAAATAGGTGCCGGTCTGCCGCACCACGCCCGGCGCGACGATCGAGCCGGTGACAAAGGCGCTGCCGCCCATCACCGCCTCTTGTCCGAGGATCGGGACCAGCCGCTCATGCGCGTCGACGCCGTTCTGCACCGGTACGACGGCGGTGTCCGGCCCGACGATCGGACGGAGCTGCGCGCCGGCGCTCTCGACGTCCCACAGCTTGACGCAGAGGAGCACGTAATCGACCCGGCCGATCGCGGCGATGTCGTCGGTCGCCTGCGCCGGGCGGATCACGGTTTCGCCGCGGTCGCCCTCGATCCGCAGGCCGTTCTTTTGCATGGCGGCGAGATGGGCGCCGCGCGCCACAAAAGTGACGTCGTTGCCGGCCTTGGCGAGCGCGGCGCCATAGATCGCGCCGATGCCGCCGGCACCGATGACCGCGATGCGCATGAGGAACCTCCTGTGATTGCGGTACTTTTCCCGCGCCGAACGGTTATTCTAGGCGGAACCCCCCGGCTCACAAGGAGAAGATCATGGCCCCGCAACCAACCTCGCCCGCCCGTGAAGCCATCCGCGGCACCGTGGCGAAGCTTGCCGAAATCTCCGACACCTTGATTTATGGCGAGGTCTGGGAGCGCCCCGGGCTGTCGCGACGCGACCGCAGCCTGATCACGGTGGCGGCGCTCCTTGCGATGGGCCGCGAGAAACAGCTCGAAGGCCATCTCGCCCGCGCCCTCGCCAATGGCGTGACCAGGGACGAGATCGGCGAACTGATCACCCACCTCGCCTTCTACGCCGGCTGGCCCGCCGCGATGACCGCTGCGCTGGTTGCGAAAGAGGTGTTCGAAAAGAAGTAGATCTACCGGCGCAAAGATTGCCGCGCCGGCCGCCGGCCGGCTCGCAACGACAATCCCCCTCGCCGTCATTGCGAGCGCAGCGACGCAATCTCGTTCGGCTGGCGGCAATCCTCACGCCGCGTCGTGGAAGATGATGCCGAGGGTGAAGCGCCGGCCGGAATGGAGCGGGCTGACGCCGTGGCGCATGGTTCCCCGGTAGTAGCCGCGCGCACCCTTGAGCGGGCGGTGGCTGACGGCGAAGACGACCGCGTCGCCCTTGCCGAGCGCCACCACCTCGCCCTTTGACTGCATGCGCGGCCGCTGTTCGACTAGGAGGAACTCGCCGCCCTCAAAGTCGCGGCCGGGTTGGCTCAGCAGCACCGTCGCCTGCACCGGGAAGACAAGTTCGCCGTAAAGGTCCTGGTGCAGGCAATTGTAGTCGCCCGCCTCGTATTTGAGGATGAGGGGCGTCGGGCGCTGTTGGCCCGCGGCCTGGCAGCGCGCGAGATAGTCTCGGTGGCTCGCCGGGAAGCGCTGGTCGAGGCGCAACCGCTCGTGCCAAAGGTTGGCGATGGGGACGAGGCGCGGATAGAGCGCCTCGCGCAGCGCGCTGACCGCTGCGGGCAACGGATAACGCAGATACTTGTATTCTCCGCTCCCGAAATTGTGGCGGGCCATGACGACCCGCGAGCGGAACGCATCGTCCTGCGCGTAGAGCGCCGCCAGCCCATCGCATTGCGCCGGTTCGAGGAGGCCGGGCAGCACCGCGTAGCCGCGCTCGTCGAGGGCGGCGACGAGCTCCGGCCACGAGCCCTCGGGCGGCAGCCTCACTCTGCCGCCGCCTCGGCGGCCTGCGCCGCCTCCCGCTCGCGGGCGATCAGCGCGCGCTTGCGCTCTCTCCCCCAGCGATAGCCGGCGAGGTCGCCGTCGCTGCGCACCACCCGGTGGCACGGCACCAGGAGCGCCAGATTATTGCTGGCGATGGCGCGAGCCACCGCCCGCACCGCCTGCGGACGGCCGAGCGCGGCGGCAACCTCGCTGTAGCTGCTCGTTCGCCCCGGCGGGATTTTCTGCAAGGCGCGCCACACCTGCGCCTGGAAGGCGGTGCCGCGAATGTCAAGCGGGAGATCGGGCTGCGCATCGGGTCGCGTGACAAAGCGGACGATCTCTTCGGCCCAGGCGGTCAGCGCGGCGTCGGCCGGCCAGATGAGCGCCGCGGGGAAACGCCGGCGCAGCTCGGCTTCGAGCGGGGCGCGCTCGTCACCGAGGGCGGTCATGCAGATCCCGCGGCTAGTCGCGGCCACCAGCGCCCAGCCGAGCGCGGTCTTCACGATGGTGAAGCGAATGGTCTCGCCGCGCCCGCCGTGGCGCCGGGCTCCGGGCGTCATGCCGAGCCCGCTCGACGCCGCCTCGTAAGCGCGCGAACTGGCGCCGAACCCGGCGGCATAGACCGCCCCGGCGACGCTCTCCCCGGCATCGAGCCGTGCGGCGAAGCGGTCGAGCCGATGGGCCTTGCCCCATTCGCGCGGCGTCGCACCGGTGATCTGCCTGAAGACGCGATGGAAATGAAAGCGGCTGATGCCGGCGGTTGCGGCCAGTTCGGCCAGCGTCGGCAGAGTGTCCTGGGCGCGGATCAAGGCGCAGGCGCGGTCGATCGCCGCGACATGCCGGTCGGCCGGCGACCCCTCGTTCGGGCGACATCGCTTGCAGGGGCGGTAACCGGCCGCTTCAGCCGCGGCGGGCGCCTCGTAAAACGCGACATTTTCGCGCCGCGGCATTCGCGAGGCGCAACCCGGCCGGCAATACACCCCGGTTGTGCGCACCGCGTAAACAAAGGCACCATCGGCGCTCGCATCGCGGCTCACCAGCGCCGCCCAGCACTGCTGCGTATTCAACATGGTCGCTCTCCGCGCCTAGACATGGCGACACTCTGGCGTCGCAGCGATAGAGCCTCTACCCGGCGATTGCTTTCTCATTCTCGTAGCGCCTACGCTGCCCGGTGTTCCGGGACATAGCACGCGGACCGTCCGCCTCGGGGTGACCAGAGAGCGTGAGCGATTTGGAGAGCGAGATGTTGAAATCCAGGATACTGGCCTCGTTACTGATGCTGTCTGCGATCGCGGCCGCACCGGCGGCGATCGCACAAAGCGCCCCGGACTACGCAGGCATTGTGGCGGCTCCCGACCGCAGCGAAGCGGATCGCAAGCTCGACACCAACCGCGCGCCGGCGCAGTGGCTTGCGTTCATCGGCGCGAAGCCCGGTATGAAAATCCTCGACATCGAATCGGTATATGGCTGGAAAGCGGAACTTCTGGCACGTGCCGTAGCGCCGGGCGGCAAAGTGTATGCGCAAAATACGGAAGCGGTCTTTCCCCGCATCAAGGACCGGCTCGAGGCGCGGCTCAACACCCCGCCGGGGGCCAATATCGTCTCGGCGGTGCGGCCATTCGAGGATCCTGCCCCAACGGGCATGCATGATTTCGATCTCGTGACGTTTTTCTATGGCTATCACGATATCACCAACCTGGGTATCGATCGGGCCAAGATGAACAAGGCTTTTTACGATGCGCTGAAGCCGGGCGGCGAATTGGTCATGGGCGATTACTCGACCAAGCCCGGCGCCGGCACGAGCGTTACGCAGACCCTGCACCGTTCCGACGAAGCGCTGGTCAGGTCGGAGATCGAGGCGGCGGGGTTCAAATTGGTCGACCACGGCGACTTCCTCCACGTTCCCGCGGATGCCAGGGATGCGCCCTCGCATTCCTCGGCGCAACCGGTGGATATTTACCTGCTGAAATTCCGCAAGCCGGGCTGACCACAAGAAAGGAGATGGCATGAATGAGCGGTGAGCGGCGTTGGCGCCCGATGCTAGAGCATTGGGAGAGGCGGATAGGTTGCAGGCCGGAT
>DASYZD010000006.1:0-2626 GCA_035946655.1 Allostellaceae bacterium
CCTCTATCGCTGCGACCCGAGCACCGGCGCCGTTCACCCGATTTGCCCGCGGGAGGCCGAGTTCGGCCAGGCGCAGTGGGTTTTCGGCCAATCGACCTACGCCTTCCTCACGACCGAGCAGCTCGTTTGCGCCTACGCCGAACCCGGGCGCGACCGGCTCGCCCGGCTCGACATCGCATCGGGCAAGCTCGCGCCGATCGAGACGCCGTTCAGCGATTTCGGGGCGATCCGGGTTGCCGCCGGCCGCATCGTCTGCCGCGCCGGATCGCCGACCGACCCGTCGGCAATCGTCAGGGTCGACCCGGCGAATGGCGCTGTCGAAGTGTTGCGCCAATCCGCGCCGGCGGCGGCGGAGGATGCGCTGCGCCGCTATTTCTCGATGCCCCAACACATCGCCTTTCCGACCGAGAACGGGCTCACCGCCTACGCAAATTATTACCCGCCGGCCAACCCCGACTATGCGCCACCGCCGGCGGAAAAGCCGCCGCTCGTCGTCAAATGCCATGGCGGCCCGACCGCATCGGCATCGACGGTTCTGAGCCTCGGGATCCAATACTGGACGAGCCGCGGCATCGCCGTCATTGATGTCGATTACGGCGGCAGCACCGGCTATGGCCGGGCCTACCGCGAGCGCCTGAAGGGCGGGTGGGGCGTCGTCGATGTCGAGGATTGCGTCAACGCCACCCGGCACGTCGTCGCCGAGGGCCTGGCCGATGGCGAGCGCTGTGTCATCACCGGGGGCAGCGCCGGCGGCTATACGGTCCTCGCCGCGCTCGCGCTTCGCGATGTCTTCAAGGGCGGCGCCAGCTATTACGGGGTCAGCGACGTCGCCGCGCTCGCCCGCGACACCCACAAATTCGAGTCGCGCTATCTCGACTGGCTGATCGGCCCCTATCCCGAACAGGCCGACCTCTACCGCGAGCGCTCGCCCTTGACCCATGCCGATCGCATGAGCAAGCCGGTGATCTTCTTCCAGGGCGCCGACGACCGGGTGGTCCCGCCCAACCAGACCGAGAAGATGGTCGCGGCATTGCGCCGCCGGGGCATCCCCACGGGCTATCTGTTGTTCGCCGGCGAGGGCCACGGCTTTCGCCGCGCCGAAAACATCAAGCGCGCGCTCGATGCCGAGCTTTATTTCTATGCGATGCTGATTTTCCACACCCGCCTCGGCTTCTGATAGGATGCATCGAGCGCGGCAGGGGAGCGTCTATGCCCAAGGTCACCTACATCGAATACAACGGCAGGGAGCACATGGTCGACGTGCCGGTCGGACGCTCGGTGATGCGCGGCGCCGTCGACAACAACATTCCCGGGATCGATGCCGATTGCGGCGGGGAGTGCGCCTGCGCCACCTGCCACGTCTTTGTCGATCCGGAATGGCTGCCCATGACCGGGCTGCCGGTGCCGGGATCGCAGGAGGCGAGCATGCTCAGTTTCGCCGCGGTGACCCAGGATAATTCGCGGCTCTCATGCCAGATCAAGATGCGCGAGGATTTGGACGGGCTGATTGTGCGCATGCCGGAAGGGCAACATTAGCGTCACCCTTAAGAGAGGCAGGTCGATGAACGACATCGCGGTTCTGAGCAACGCCGACAGCGTGGCGCTTGACGACATCGACGTCAGCGATCCCAAGCTCTACCAGGACGACACCTATTACCCCTACTTCGCCCGGCTGCGGCGCGAGGACCCGGTGCATTACTGCCGGCAAAGCCTCTATGGCCCGTACTGGTCGGTGACCAAGTACAAGGACATCATGCAGGTCGAGATCAACCATCAGGTCTATTCATCGGACGCCGCGATCTCGATCCTCGACCCGCCCAAGGGCCTGGAGCGGCAGAGCTTTATCGCGATGGATCCGCCCAAGCACGACGAGCAACGGCTGGTGGTCAGCCCGGCCGTCGCGCCTGGCAATCTGGCCAATATGGAAGGGCTGATCCGCGAGCGCACCGGACGCATCCTTGACGGCCTGCCGCGCGGCGAGACGTTTGACTGGGTCGACCGGGTGTCGATCGAGCTGACGACGATGATGCTGGCGACGCTGTTCGACTATCCGTGGGACGACCGGCGTCAGCTGACCTATTGGTCCGATGTCGTGATCGCGGACGTTCGCTCGCCCGAGTCGCCGGTGCATTCGGAAGAAGAGAAATTCGCCGAGCTGACCAAGATGACCGAGTCCTTGGGCAAGCTGTTCCAAGAGCGGGCGCAGCTGCCGCCCAAATTCGACCTGTTGTCGATGCTGGCGCACAGCAACGCGACGCGCAACCTGCCGTTCCGCGAGTTCATGGGCAACCTGTCCTTGCTGATCGTCGGCGGCAACGACACCACGCGCAACTCGATGACCGGCGGGCTGATGGCGCTGAACGAGCATCCGACGGAATACCAGAAGCTGCGCGACGACCCCTCGCTGATCCCCGGCATGGTGTCGGAGATCATCCGCTACGTGACCCCTGTCATCCACATGCGGCGCACCGCCAAGGAGGATGGCGAGATCGGCGGCAAACACATCAAAAAGGGCGACAAGGTGGTGATGTGGTACGTCTCGGGCAATCGCGATCCCGACGCGATCGCCGACCCCGACAGCTTCATCATCGACCGCCCGCGGCCGCGGCAGCATCTCTCCTTCGGT
>DASYZD010000007.1:0-7620 GCA_035946655.1 Allostellaceae bacterium
AACTCCCGTTACCGCCCCGGCGGCACGAGCCAGGGCCGCCCGCGCCGCGCTCGCGGCGAGCGCCTCGGCCTTGGGGCAGGCGGCAAGCCAGGCACCGCAATCGACCGAGACCTCGACCGAGATCGCCTCACTCATCGTGCGCACGACAGGCGTTATTGTCGGGCTGATCCGCCGGTGCCGGCCCCTCACCCCAATCCTCTCCCAAATGGCACCAAGATCGGGGACACGGGAAGAGGGAGGGACCCACGCGACGCGTGGGAGGGCGAGGGGCAGGCACGGCGCAAGCCGACATGAAGTATCGCCTAGGGCGCAAGTCGCGCGTTCCTAACCCGGCGGGTCGTCGCCGCGCGCGGCGCGGTCGCGCGCCTCGTAGGCGCCGACGATCCGGGCCACCAGCTGGTGGCGCACGACATCCTTTTCGGTGAAGCGCACGATCGCGACATCCTCGACGCCGCGCAAGGCTTCGAGCGCGTCAGCCAGACCCGACCGGCTGGCGGGCGGCAGATCGACCTGGGTCGGATCGCCGGTGACGACCATGCGCGAGCCCTCGCCGAGCCGCGTCAGGAACATCTTCATCTGTACGGGCGAAGTATTCTGCGCCTCGTCCAAGATCACAAAGGCGTGGGACAGCGTGCGCCCGCGCATAAACGCGATCGGCGCCACCTCGATCTCGCCGTTGGCAAGGCGCTTGGCGAGCTGGTCGGCCGGCAGCATGTCGTTGAGCGCGTCGAAGATCGGCCGCAGATACGGGTCGACCTTGTCGCGCAGATCGCCCGGCAGAAAGCCGAGCCGCTCGCCGGCCTCGACCGCGGGCCGCGACAGGACGATCCGCTCGACCTTGCCGGTCATCAACAGATCGATCGCGGCGGCAACCGCGAGATAGGTCTTGCCGGTGCCGGCGGGGCCGAGGCCGAACACCAGCTCGTGCTCGCGCATCGCCTTGACGTAATGGGCCTGCGCAGCGCTGCGCGGCGCGATCCGGCGCTTCCGGGTGCGGAACCCGGTCTCGTCACGCCACAGGCTCGGGCTCTTGTCGTCGATCTCGGCCTGCGCGAGGCGCATCGCCGCTTCGACCGACGCGGTGTCGATCTCGTTACCGCGCTTCAGCCGGTCATAGAGGCGGGAGAGGGCGAGGCGCGCGACCTCGGTGGCCGAGGCCGGCCCGGCGATCGACAACCGGTTGCCGCGCGGCACCAAGGACACCCCGAGCTGGCGTTCGATGCGGTCGAGATGCTGGTCGCGCTCGCCATAGAGCGCCGGCAACAGCAGATTGTCGTCGAATTCGAGCTGGCTTCGCCCCGCCGTCGCGATCTCGGCGGCGATCCCCGGCGGCAGCGCGCTCATGCCGCGACCTCTGACGCAGCCGCCGCAATTACCCCGGCGAGGCTGTTGGGCTGCGCGACCTGGATCCTCACCGGGACGATTTCGCCGATCAGCTCGGCGCCGGCTTCGGCGTGGACGCTTTGCAGGTAGGGGCTGCGGCCGACGAGCTGCCCGTCATGGCGTCCGTGCTTCTCGAACAGGATCGGCAGGACGCGACCGACCGCGGACCGGTTGAACGCGCGCTGCTGGTCCTGCAACAGCGCCTGCAAGGTGGCGAGCCGTTCGGCCTTGAGCGGCTCGGGGATCTGGTCGGCGGCGCTCGCGGCCGGGGTGCCGGGCCGCGGCGAATATTTGAACGAGAACGCCTGAGCGAAGCCGATATCGCGGACCAGCTCCAATGTAGCATCGAAATCTGCGGCGCTCTCGCCCGGAAATCCGACGATGAAATCCGACGACAAGGCCAGATCCGGCCTGGCGTGCCGCAGCCGCTCGACGGTGCGGCTATACTGAACCGCGGTGTGGCGCCGGTTCATCGCCGCGAGCACGCGGTCGGAGCCGCTCTGCACCGGCAGGTGGAGATGCGGCATCAGCTGCGGCACCTCGCGGTAGGCGGCGATCAGCCCCTCGTCGACATCGCTCGGGTGGGAGGTGGTGTAGCGCAGGCGGTCGACCCCGGGGACCCCGGCGAGGGCGCCGATCAGCTCGCCCAGCCCCCACGCTCCCCCATTGGGGGCGGCGCCGTGATAGGCGTTGACATTCTGACCCAGGAGCGTGATTTCGCGCGCCCCGGCGGCGGCGAGCCGTTTCGCCTCGGCGATGATCTCGGCCGCCGGACGGGAGTATTCCGCGCCCCGCGTATAAGGCACGACGCAGAACGTGCAGAACTTGTCGCAGCCTTCCTGAACAGTGAGGAAAGCGCTGACCCCCGGTGGTGCCGACGTCGCCGGCAGGTAATCGAATTTGGGCTCGGCCGGGAAGCTGGTGTCGAGCACCTGCTCAGCGGCGGCGCGGGCCACCATCTCGGGCAGGCGATGATAGGCCTGGGGTCCGACAACGATATCGACAAACGGGGCGCGCTCGAGGATCTCGGCGCCTTCCGCCTGCGCGACACAGCCCGCGACCGCGACGATCATCCGGCCGCCCCGGCGTGCCCGAGCCGCCTTCAGCCGGCGGATCGTCCCCAGTTCCGAGAACATTTTCTCCGCCGCCTTCTCGCGGATGTGGCAGGTGTTGAGGATGACGAGATCGGCGCCTTCCGGGCTCGCCGCCTCAACATAGCCAAGCGGCGCCATCACGTCGGCCATCCGCGCCGAATCGTAGACGTTCATCTGGCAGCCATAGGTCTTGATGTAGAGCCGTTTTTTCATGGGCACCTGTGGCGGCAAGGACAGCGGAATCATCCGGGCACCGGGGCTGCGGTTTCGGCGGTGGTGGACCGGCGCTCGTTTTCCAGTGGTGAACCGGGCGCGGGCGGCGCTTCGGGCCGCGGACCGCGCCGGCCGCTCACCGCGCTGGCGAGGCCGCGGGCGACGCGCTCCTGACAATAGCGCGCCAGCGCCTTCCTCGAGCCGCACGCGGCGAGGGTCGTCGGGGCGTGGAATTCGACGACGATCTCGACCGTGCCGAGGCCGAGCAGCGTCCAGAGGTGCGGCGCCAGCGTCATTGTCCCGTACCAGGCGAAGAGCGGCCGCAGCGCTCGCCCGATCGGCATGCCGTCGAGCCTGGTGTAAGCGATCGACACGGGTTGCACCGTCACCGCACCGGTTGCCGCGTGGTCGGCGACGCTGAACAGCGCGCTCTTGAACGGCAGGAGCCGGTTGCCATCGCCGCTGGTTCCCTCCGGGAAGAGAATTAGCGCGTCCCTCGCGGCGAGCCGGCCGGCGATGCTGTCGCGCTGATGTGCGGTGCTGCGCACCTGGCGGTCGATAAACACCGATCGCTGCAGCCGAGCGAGCCAGCCGAAGAGGGGCCAGCTGGCGATTTCCCGCTTGGCGATGAACGAACCGGGGATCAGCGATCCGAAAACGGTGATATCGAGATAGGAGATGTGATTGGCGGCGAACAGCACCGGGCGGGATTGCGTCGCCCGCCCGATCCGGCGCACCCGCAATCCGAGAATGCGGCAGCAGACGCGATGATAGAAGCACGGAAAGCTCGCCGTCCACGGCCGCCGCATTATCAGGCCGACCGCCTGCACCGGCATCAACAGGAGGGTCCAAGCGAGATAAGCCGCCAGCCGCCAGATCCTCAACGGCGTTGAGCCCATGCGTTCTACGCCGCCCATGTCTCTTTCGACTGCCGCTCGTAATGCCGCGAATACTTTCCGGTGACGAGATCGGTCTTAACGACGATGCAGACGTCGGTGGTGTTGAACTGTTGGTCGATAACCGCGCCGTCACCGACAAACCCGCCGAGGCGCAAATACCCTTTGATCAAGGGCGGTAGCGCTGCGAGCGTGCGGGGCGGGTCGAGCGCCCCGGGATCCTGCCGCCGCATGTCGACAAAACGCTCGGCCAACGCTCGTGTCCGCAGCGCCGGCGGCGCCAGGTGGTGGTGATAGAGGTAGGAGAGCGGCGCCGCCAGCGCGTCGGGGTCAGTTCCCGGCAGGCTCGCACAGCCGAACATAACATCGATGTCGTAATGCGATACATAAGCCGCGATGCCGCTCCACAGCAGCTGCACCACCGATCGTGCGCGGTATCCGGCATCGACGCAGGAGCGGCCGAGTTCGAGGATCTCGCCGGGATAGGCGAGCAGCGCCCCGATGTCGTATTCGGCGGCCGAATAGAACGCGCCGAACCGCGCCGCCGCGTCGCGGCGAATCAGGCGGTAGGTCCCGACGACCGCCTCGGCGCCCTTGCCCCGGCTGTGGTCGAACACCAAGAGATGATCGCAGATCTGATCATAGCCGTCGCAGTCGCGGCGCCGTTGTGCCATCCCCGGCAGCGGCAGCGCACCCATGATCTCGTAGAAAATGCGATAGCGCAGCGCCTGCGCTGCGTCGATATCGGCGGCGCTTTCCGCAAGGCGCACCTGGAGTGTACCGGATTCGATATCGACGACCCGCTCGGCGCCCGCGTGGGTTGGCACGCGCGCCGCCGTCTCGACCGTCTGCCTCGAGGGTCCCGCGCCGGCGATCACGCGAGGCGATCCCTCGGGCCATCGCCGCGCCACGGGGCCGCAACCGACACCGCGTGGCGCCTTATCCAAGAAGCATAGGGCATCAGCCCTGATCCACCTTTTGCTTGCCGCGCCGTGGCAGGGCGTACAGTTCGAGGCGGTGCCCGACCAGCTCGTACCCGAGTTCGCCGGCGATAAGTTCCTGGAGCTTCTCGATCTCCTCGTTGCGGAATTCGATGACCCGGCCGCTTTGCAGATCGATCAGGTGATCGTGATGGTCGCTCGGCATTTCCTCATAGCGGGCGCGGCCATCGCCGAAATCGTGGCGGGCGAGGATGTTGGCCTCTTCAAACAGCCGCACGGTACGGTACACCGTGGCAATGCTGATCCGCGGATCGATCGTGGTGGCGCGGCGGTAGACCTTCTCGACATCGGGATGGTCGGCCGAATCCGACAGCACCCGCGCGATGACGCGGCGCTGCTCGGTCATCTTTAACCCTTTGTCGAGACATAGCTGCTCGAGGCGGGAGGTCATCCGATCAGGGTCCGGACGGAGCGTACCTGCGCCACTATAGCCGAACCCGCCCGACCAGCCTATGCCCCCGCGCGTAACGGCCGAACAAAGAGACCGGTGCTCAGGCGCGGGCGTGGCGCGCTCGCGTACCCAGACCGATCTGCTTGGCGAGCCGGCTGCGCTGCTGCGCGTAGTTCGGCGCGACCATCGGATAGTCCGCCGCCAGTTTCCAGCGCTCGCGGTACGCCTCGGGCGACATGTTGTAGGCCGTTTTCAAGTGGCGCTTCAGCATTTTGAGCTTCTTGCCGTCCTCGAGGCAGACGATGTAGTCGGGCTGGACAGACTTCTTGATGCTGACCGCGGGCTGCGGGCGCGCCGCCGGCGCCGCCGGGGCGCTGCCGATATTGGCCAGCGAGTTGTATATGTGATTGATCAGCTGGGGCAGATCGCCAAGCGCCACCGTGTTGTTGGACACATGCGCGGCGACGATTTCCGTTGTCAGGGCCAACAAATCGTTTGATTGCTCAGTGTCATCCATAACGCACTTCCTTACATCCGATTGTTGGAACATATAAGTAATAGTTGATCGCGGCGCAATACGTGCTTTGGCCGTATTTTATCCGATCCGACCGGTTCGGCCCCTTCACCCGGCCGTGGGCGCTCCGGCAATGCCGCGGCGCAGGATCAGCGCGTCGGCCCCGGCGCCCATTTGGCGGTAGTAGCGCGGTCGCCGGCCGACCTGGACAAAACCAAACGCCGCATAGAGCCGCCGCGCCGCCTCGTTCCGGGTCGCCACTTCAAGCACGATCGAACCGATGCCGGCGTTCTCGGCGTGCGCGATGACCGCTGCGATCAGCCCGCGTCCGATTCCCCGGCGGCGCCACTGGGGCATCACCCCAAACGACAGCACCTCGACGTCGCCGCCGAGATCGCGCGCCAGGATGAAGCCGGCCGGGACATTCCCTTGCCACGCCAGATAGCCGAACCCGCCAGACAGCGCGAGGATCCGCTCGAGCACAGGCGCCTCCCACGGATCGTCGGGAAAGCACGCACAATGCATTGCCGAAAGCGGCACGGCCGCGCCCGTCGGGATCGGGGTGATCGCTTGGCTCACCGCGACGAGACCACCATCCGCGGTTTTGGCACTGTGACGTCGGGAGGCCGCAGATAGAGCGGCCGCACCGGGCCGGCCATCGCGCCGGCGCGCAGTTCCGACAGCGCGGCTGCGGCGACGTCCCGCGCATTGGGCGCCGAATCGCCGATGATAATACAGCCGACGCGCCCGGCGAGCGCTGCCGCTGCTCTCTCGCGGGCATCGCCCGCGACCAGGAGCCCCGTGGTCTGACATCCGCCGATCAACTGCGCGAGATGATCGCCGAGGCGCTCGGCAGGCACCGCTTGCGGCGCAACGAGCGGAGATGTCGAACCGCGTGCGAACAGCTGCACGTAGAGTTCGGCCCGGCGGCTGTCGAGCGCGACCAGCAAGCTGTCGCATTCAGATTGGCCGGTGCCGGCGACGCGGGCAGCGACCGCCCGAAAGCTGGTGATCCCGACGAGCCGCGCCCCGAGCGCGAGCGCGATCCCGTGCGCTGCGGCGAGGCCGACCCTGATCCCGGTGAACCCGCCCGGCCCGGTCGCGACGGCGACGGCGTCGAGTTGCGCTGGCGCCAGCCCGGCATCTTGCATCACCCGCTCGATCATAGGGAACAGCACTTCGGCATGGCCGTGGCGCAACGGCCGGGTTTCGGCTGCCCGCAGCGCGCCGCCCTCAACAACCGCCGCCGAACAGGCCGATCCGGCCGTTTCGATCGCGAGAAGAACTGGCTCGATCGCCAGGAGCGTCGGTGCGCGATCGCTCAGATGGCGCGGACCTCGGTAACTTCGGGGATGTAATGTCGCAGCATGTTCTCGATCCCCGCCTTGAGCGTGGCGGTCGAACTGGGGCATCCCGAACACGAGCCCTGCATGTGCAGGTAGACGACGCCGTCTTCGAAATCCTCGAAGGTGATGTCGCCGCCATCCATCGCCACCGCCGGGCGCACCCGGGTTTCCAGGAGTTCCTTGATCGCCGACACGATCTCGTCATCTTCGCCGCCGGTCTCGCCCGCCACCTTGCTGTGGTCGCCGATAATGACCGGGTGGCCGGCGGTAAAATGCTCCATGATCGCGGCGAGCACCGCCGGCTTCAACTGATGCCACTCGGTGTCGCCGTGCTTGGTGACGGTGATGAAGTCGGTGCCGAGAAAAACGCCGGCGACATCGGGCAATAGGAACAGGCGTTCGGCGAGCGGCGAGCGCTCCGCCGCGCCGCGCTCGGGGAAATTGGCGGTGCCCGACTCCATCACGGTGCAGCCGGGCAGGAATTTCAGCGTGGCCGGGTTCGGCGTCTGCTCGGTCTGGATGAACATCTCTGGGCTCCGCGCGAGGATGGCAACGACTTAAGCATGGGGCTTTCCCGCGCCGAATCAAGCCTTGACCGCGGCACCCGCCATTTAGTCCACCGTCCGCCAGGCCTGCCGCGAAATCAATTTCGCGCAACCGGCGATTTCCGCCATTGCGCAGAGGGAACAAATCATGTACAAGGGGTTCCGCCGCGCGTTGCGTGGCTCGGCTCGGTGTGGAATAAGGTAGAGGAGATGGCATGAATGAGCGGTGAGCGGCGT
>DASYZD010000008.1:0-4109 GCA_035946655.1 Allostellaceae bacterium
GAGATCGATGATGGCGGCGGGGGCGAACCGCTCGACGGCACCGAATACGAGAACTTTCTCGACGAGGGCGATCCGGCGGCAGATTGGGCCGGGCCCGCCGACGAATGGAACGCGATCGCGCTCAACTACACCTCGGGCACCACCGGCAACCCGAAGGGTGTGGTCTATCACCATCGCGGCGCCTATCTGAACGCGCTCGGCAATATCCTGGTCTGGGGCCTGCGCCCGCACCCGGTCTATCTGTGGACTTTGCCGATGTTCCACTGCAACGGCTGGTGCTTTCCGTGGACGATCACCGCCCTCGCCGGAACCCATGTCTGCCTGCGCCGGGTCGAGGCGGGGGCGATCTACGAGGCGATCGAGCGCCACGGCGTGACGCACCTGTGCGGCGCGCCGGTCGTCATGAACCTGCTGCTCAACGCCCGCAACCGGCCGCTCGACCGCCCGGTCGCGATGATGACCGCGGGCGCCGCGCCGCCGGCGGCGGTGATCGGCGGCATGGAGGGGCTCGGCTTTCAGATCGCCCATGTCTACGGCCTGACCGAAGTCTACGGCCCGGCGGTCATTTGCGCCTGGCACGACGAATGGGACGGGTTGTCCGCCGACGAGCGGGCGCGTCTCAGGGCGCGCCAGGGCGTCCAGTACCCGGTCTTGGAGGGGCTGATGGTCGCCGACCCCGACAGCCTCGCCCCGGTGCCCGCCGACGGTGCGACGATGGGTGAAGTGTTCATGCGCGGCAACATCGTCATGAAGGGCTATCTGAAGAACCCGGAGGCGACTGGGGAGGCCTTTGAGGGCGGCTGGTTCCACACCGGCGACCTCGCCGTCGTCCACGCCGACGGCTATATCGAGATCAAGGACCGGTCGAAGGACATCATCATCTCTGGCGGCGAGAACATCTCGACGATCGAGGTCGAAGACGTGCTCTACCGCCACCCGGCGGTGATGGAAGCGGCAATCGTCGCGCGCCCGGACCCGAATTGGGGCGAGACCCCGTGCGCCTTCGTGACCCTGAAAGACGGCGCCGCCGCCGACGCCGCCGAGATCATCGCCTTCTGCCGCCAGCACCTTGCCCATTTCAAGGCGCCGCGCCACGTTATCTTTGGCGCCTTGCCCAAGACCTCGACCGGCAAGATCCAGAAATTCGTGCTGCGCGAGCGCGCCAAAGAGGGGGGATGAGGAGGGAGCTATGACCGTAGACGCCGAAGCTCAGATCGTCCGCAATCCGAACCCGCTGATGCTGCCGCCGAGCACCAGCGTGATGGAGGCGGCGCAGCAGATGCACGCTCGCCATGTCCGCGCGGTTCTGGTGGTCGAGGGCGGTGCCAATCTGGTCGGTATCTTCACCGAACGCGATGCCATCAGCCGCGTCCTGGCCGCCGGACGAGACCCGCTTGCCACGACCCTGGCGGACGTCATGACCAACAATCCCGAGACGATCTCCCCGCAGCACAGCGCAACCGAGATGCTGAGCCTGATGAAGGAGGCGCGCGTTCGTCACCTGCCTGTCGTGGAAGAGGGCAAGACCGTCGGGATCGTCGTGCGCAACGATTTCCCGGAATAAGCCTCCGGCGGCGCCCCCTGCGTTCGATTTAGAAGCTCCGCCGCTTTGCAAGACGCGCCGAAGGCCACGGGCGCCATGCAACACATGGACGATTTCCGCTCCGTCATCGAGCGCGCGATAAAAAATGACATATCGCCCAAAGGACAGGCTGCACAGCCCTGGCACAAGCTCGTCGCGAACCCGGCCCTTAAGCGGGTGTACGGCCAGGAGTTCGCTAGGCGCCTCCAGCCGATCGATCAACTGCGCGGCGTTGGTGGGATTGTCGAGCGCAATAAAATTGGCGATGTCGACGAGATCACGTTCGGCACCCTCCGCGAAGCGGAGCTTCGGCACGGTTCAGCCGCCCGGTTGCGCCCTCAGCCGAGTTACCCAAGAAAAGTGTCCGCTGTGCGTCTACGGGTATCGGACCTGTAAGGGAGTATGCGATGTCAATCGAAGACAATAAGAGAGTTGTTCGCACATTTTTTGAGCAAGTATGGAATAAGAACGAAGTATATAAACTGGACGAGATTTTATCTCCTGAAAATAAGTATTATTTTGGTACGAGTATGGGCCGTGCTGGTCCGAATGAAGCGCGAGCAATCATAGAAAATTGGCGCCGTGGTTTTGCAGATTTTCGATACGATGTAGAGGACATGATTGCAGAGGGCGACCGTGTGGTGAGCCGGGTAAGCTTCACCGGCACGCACACCGGGAATTTTGAGATCGAGGGGCGAAATCTTAGTGCAACCAATGCTAAAATCGAAGGGCCCGAAATCTTCATAATGCGCGTTGCTGCCGGCAAAATCGTCGAACTTTGGACTGCGTGGGATCGTCTTGCTGTTCTTCGGCAACTCGGCGCGGCGGTGTAACGTTTGCCCCAATCAACCCAATCGGGATGTAGGAGCGTCCTCCCACCAGGATTCTTTTGTTAGGTTATACCACTAACGCCCGCCGGCGACTTTGCGCCAACCAACAGCTGGGGCCGCAGCGGCCAACAAAAAAGCCGGGGAGGGGGTGCCTCTCCGGCTTTAGGGCGCGGCCCGCAGTTTGGCGCGCTTAGTGCTTCTCCAATTGAACGAGCTCGTCCTTGATGCGGAGCTTCTGGCGCTTCAGATCGTAGATCGCCTCCTGGTTCGGCAGGGGGCGATGAGTTTCTTCATCGATGGCGCGATCGAGCAAAGCATGCTTCTCTCGGAGCGCCTCGATGCGATCCTGCACCGACATGTCTGATCCTCCTCGTAGACGCTGGCAGCCGGCGATGGTAACCCCGGAGCGGCCGGCCGACCAGAGGGTGCATCCGGTTCGTGGCTAGCGGAACGCGCTGCCGGTCGAGCGGGGCGGGGATCGGAGCGGCAAAGCCAAAGAGGGGCCGCCATGCGAGACAAACCGGGGCCGTCGCGCCTCGTCATCGGCATCAGCGGCGCCTCGGGTGCGATCTACGGCGCGCGCCTCCTCGAGCTGGTGCGGCCGCTCAAGGTCGAGACCCACCTGGTGATGAGCCGGTCGGCCGAAGTTACCCTCACCCTCGAAACCGATCTGAAGCCGGCCGATTTGCGCGCCCGCGCCGATGTCGTGCACGGGATCGGCGATCTGGCGGCGCCGATCTCCTCGGGCTCGTTTCCGACGATCGGCATGATCGTGGCGCCGTGCTCGGTGCGCAGCATGGCCGAGATCGCCACCGGGGCGACGACGACGCTGTTGACGCGCGCCGCCGACGTCACCTTGAAGGAACGCCGCCGCCTCGTCCTCATGGTGCGCGAAACCCCGCTCCACACCGGCCACTTGCGGACGATGACGGCATTGTCCGAAATGGGTGCGGTGATCGCCCCGCCGGTCCCGGCCTTTTATGCCAAGCCGCACTCGCTCGCGGCGATGATCGACCAGACCCTGGGGCGCATCCTCGATCTGTTCGGGCTCGACGCCGGAACGGTGCGACGCTGGGGAGAGCCGGCGCTGCCGGAAAACCCGGGGCGCGCCAAACGCCGCTGAGTTCCGTCGGTCAGGTGCCTCGGATCAGGTGCCCGGGCCGGTTCGCCGGGTCAGGGTGCCGAGCGCCCCGCGCAAGACGGCGGCCTCGGGCGAGCCCGCCTCGCCGCCGAGAATGATGGCGAGATTAGCCTGCGCGATCGCGAGCCGGTCGCCCTGAGGTTGCGCGGGTTGCGCGTCAGAGGCGCCGGCGGCGCGCGCCGCCAGCCGGTACTGTACGCGCCGTTCGGCTTCGATCTCGAGCCCGGCGACGCGCCGGCGCAGCGCCTGGAGTTCGGGGTCGGACGCGGCCCCGGGCGGCCGGCCCTCGCGGGCCGTCGCGGGGGTGAGCTGCCGGCGCAGGCGGCGCAGCGGCACCACCGCAGCGCCGGCGAGCGGGGCGATGGCGGTCGCGACAGGGGCCAGTTCGCCCTCGGCAAGCTGGCGGCCCTGGCTCGCCCCGAGCCAGAGGCCGAACAGGATCAGATTGACCGTGACGGCGGCGCGGTCCGGGGCCGCGCGGTCCTGCAGCGCCAACAGAGCCTTGGCAACCCCGGGCCGGGCATAGAAGGCGAGCGAGAACCGCCACAACGCCTCG
>DASYZD010000009.1:0-6428 GCA_035946655.1 Allostellaceae bacterium
TGCCAGTCGAGGGTGGAGAGGGGTTTGCCGCGCAGTTCGGCTTCGGCGAGCCTCCGCCACTCGCGCAGAAATTTCGAGGGTTTGCCGCTTTTCGCCATGACGGTCTCCTGGCCGTGGGCCCGATTATAGGGCCGGGGCGGGGGCGCGGTCCATTTCCGGCCGGCGCAGGCTGTGGCGCAAGACGATCGCGGCGGTCAGCAGCAATAATCCGCCGGCCTGATGCGCGGCGGCGAGCGGGATCGGCACGACGAGGAGCAAGGTCGCAACGCCGAGTGAGAATTGCAGGATCGCGGCGGCGAGGAGGGCATGGAGCGCGAGGCGGGGCGGGCGCGGCAGGGCGGCGCGGCGTCCGGCCAGCCAGAACAGAAGGACCGCGGCAACGGTCGTCTCGGCGAGCAGGCGATGGTCGAACTGTACGGCCGGTATGGTCTCGAACCAGTTGCGGATGAACGGGTGGAGCTGGGCGTAGCCGGCGGGGACAAAGCTCCCGTCCATCAGCGGAAACGTATTGTCGACAAGCCCGGCATGGAGCCCGGCGGTAAAGCCGCCGGCCAGCATCGTCAACCCGATGAGCGCGATCAGTGCCTCGGCAGCGCGCCGCCAGCGACCCGGTGCGCCCTCACCCTCCCGCGCCTTTGGCGCGGACCCCTCCCTCTCCCGCGGTGCGGGCGAGGGGCTTTCAAGGAGACCGAGGGCGATCCACAGCGTTGCGGCATAGATGAGGAGCGCGAGGGCGAGATGGGCGACGAGCCGGTATTGGCTGACCTCGACCCGGGTGGCGAGGCCGCTTGTCACCATGTACCAGCCGAGCGCGCCCTGCAGAAAGCCGAGCGCGAGGATGCCGGCAAGGGGCGCGATCAGCGGGCGCGGCAGACGCCGGCGCAGCGCGAAATAAAGAAACGGCAAGCCGTAGGCAACACCGATCAGCCGGCCCCACAGGCGATGAACGTATTCCCAGAGGTAGATGGTTTTGAAGTCGTCGAGGCTCATGCCCAAATTGATCACCCGGTATTGCGGGATGTGCTGGTATTTGGCGAATTCGGCGGCCCAGGCGGCGGGCGACAACGGCGGCAGGATACCGGTGATCGGCTCCCATTCGGTGATCGAGAGGCCGGAACGGGTGAGCCTGGTCACCCCGCCGATCACCACCATGAGGAAAATCATGGCACAACACACGATGAGCCAGAGGGCGATCGGGCGCAGGCTCTCGTCCGCAGCCGTGGCGGCGGGAGGACGCGCGTCTGTGATCGCCGTCGGCAGGGTCACGCCGGTCCTCTCACCAGGGGAGAGCCTATGCCCGAGCAGATGACGCTTCGCCCCTCCGATGACAAGACCGCCGCCGCGCCGGGAGGGCGGTGGCGCAGCGGTCGGTGTGGCGCTAAAAGACCCGGCGGGATCTACCGGAGTGAGCCGCCATGGCCGCAGACGCCGCGTGCATCTTCTGCAGGATCGTCAGGGGTGAGGTGCCGTGCTTCAAGCTCTTCGAGGATGACGAAACGCTCGCCTTCATGGACATCAACCCGGTCCATGACGGGCATTGTCTCGTCATCCCCAAGGCGCATTACCCGAACGTCTTCGAGATTGCGCCGGAGGCGATGGCGGCGGCGGCGCGCACCGCGATCCGGCTGGCGAAGGCGGTCAACGAAGCGTTGACGCCCGACGGGCTCAACCTCATCCAGTCGAACGGGAAGGGGGCGGCGCAATCGGTCGATCACTTCCACCTGCACGTGCTGCCGCGCCGGCTTGGCGACGGGCTTCTTGTAAACTGGGAGCTGAAGCCCGGCGATATGGCGCATATCGGCAACATCGCCGAGCGCATCCGCGCCCTCCTTTAGCGGCCTCAGCCGGCGGCGTTAGCCCTCGACCGGGGCGGCGTCGTCGATCACCAGCTGGACGGCGTCACCGCCGCGGTAGTCGTCGCGCCGCAGATGGCCGGCGACATGGATCCTGCGGCCGCGCGCGGCGACGAGAAAGGCGCCGAGCGGGGTGTCGGCGACGCGAAAGGCGATTGCCGGCAAGCGCGCCGGCCCGCTCTCGCCGAACCCGGCCGGGTCGGTGAGGGTGCAGCGCAGATGTCCGCCATTTCCCGCTGGGCCGACCGGCTCGACATGGGCGAGGAGGAGCCCGGGAAAGGCAAAGCGCGGCTCGGGATTGGCGGCGCCGAACGGCGCCAGCGCATCAAGATGGTCGATGAGGCCGGCGAGCGCCCCGGCTGCCGAGAGCGCGCCGTCGATCGCCAGTTCGGGGGTCGGGCGCTCGCCGCCTCGCCCGTCGCCCAGGCGCTCGGCGAGGAAGTCGCGCAACGGGTCGAGATGCTCGGTGGCGACGGTGAAGCCGGCGGCCATCGCATGCCCACCGCCGTTGATGAGGAGCCCCGCCTGGCGTGCCGCGATGACCGCCGGGCCGAGCGCAACCCCCGGCACCGAGCGGCCGGAGCCGCGGCCGATCCCCTCATCGAGCGCGACGACGCAGGCCGGGCGCTCGTAGCGCTCCTTGAGGCGGGCGGCGACGATGCCGATGACCCCCGGGTGCCAGCCCTCGGCGGCGGCGAACACCAGCGCCGGCGATTGTGGTGCCGCCTCGACCGCCTCGATCGCCGATTCGAGGGTTTGCGCCTCGATCTCGCGGCGCTCACGGTTGTAGCCGTCGAGCCGAGTGGCGAGCGCAGCGGCGAGCGTGGGATCGTCGGTGGCGAGGAGCCGCGCGCCGAGATCGGCGGCGCCGACCCGTCCGCCGGCATTGACCCTCGGCCCCAAGACAAAGCCGAGATGGTAGGCGTCGAGCGGTGAAGTCACGCGGCCGACCGCAGCGAGCGCCCTGAGGCCCGCGTTCGCGCCGTTGCGCGCCACCTTGATCCCTTGCGCGACCAGCGCCCGGTTGACCCCGGTCAGCGGCACGACATCGCAGACCGTGCCGAGCGCAACGAGATCGAGCCATTGCAAGAGATCGGGCTCGGCCCGCGCGGCATACCAGCCCGCTGCGCGCAAGGCCCGGTTGAGCGCGACGACGAGGAGGAAGGCGACGCCGACCGCGGCAAGCGCGCCGTGCGGGCTCATCTCATCGAACCGGTTGGGGTTGATGACGGCGAGGGCGCGCGGCAACAGGGGTTCGCTGACGTGATGATCGACGACGATCATGTCGAGCCCGGCATCGGCCGCTGTGGCCAGCGCGTCGTGCGCGGTCGCACCGCAATCGACCGTCACGACGACCCCCGCCCCCTCGGCCTTGAGGCGCAGAAGCGCCGGGGCGTTCGGGCCATAACCCTCGCGCAGCCGGTCGGGGACATAAACCGACGCCTCGCCCCCGACGCCTGCGAAAAACCGCAACAGCAAGGCCGCCGAGGTCGCGCCGTCGACATCGTAATCGCCGAAGACGACGATCTTCTCGTGCTCGCGGACCGCGCGGGCGAGGCGCTCGACCGCCGGCGCCATGTCGCGCAAATGCGCCGGATCGGGCAGACAATCGCGCAGGCGCGGGGTGAGAAAGCCGGGCGCCTCGTCGAGCCCGATGCCGCGCTGGGAGAGGAGGCGGGCGACAATCTCGGGGAGGCCGAGGCGTTCGGCGATGATGGCAGCCTCGCCCTGATCGGCGCCGCGCACCCGCCAGCGCCGGCCGCCAACCGACCGCTCGACGCCGAGGAAGGCGGAGGTTTGCGGAGTGTCCACCGCGGCATCCTCACCCCCGGCCGAGGGAGGGTCCAGGGTAAACGCCAGGGCCGTTCCTATGCTCGATTCCCGATGTCGCCGGAATGACAGCGGCCCGGACAACCCAAGAATCGGCTCGCCCTGCCCAACCGCACCGTCGCTCGGCCTAGGTTTGCGCTTTCGCGGGAACGACGATTTTAAAGCTGGTAGAGGCGTTCGACGTCGGCGCGCCGGCACAATTCGGTACCGGTTCCCAACAGTGCCGCTGCCCCCGCCGCCATGCCGAAGCGGACGGCTTCGCGCAACGGCAGTCCGCGGCAAAGGCCGAGGACGATGCCTGCCAGCATGCTGTCGCCGGCGCCGACCGTGCTTCGCGCCTCGACCGGGATCGCGGTGAAGCGCTCGCTGTTATCGGCCGTGGCCAGCAATGCGCCTTCGGGGCCAAGCGAGAGAACCACGATCTCACAGCGGCCTTGGTCGACGATCTGCCGTGCTGCCCGCTCCTGATCGCGCTCGGACCGGATTTCCTGGCCGGTCAAATCCCCCAGCTCGCGCAGGCTCGGCTTCAGCATATAGACGCCACCGCCGGAATTTTTGAGCGCCGGGCCGGAGGTATCGAGGACGAGGCGCTTGCCGCAGGTTTTCGCGAGCCTGGCCACTCGCGCGTAGAAATCGTCGGCAACGCCGAGCGGCAGACTGCCGCTCGCGACGATGTAGGAAGCTGTCGGCGCCAGCAGCGAAAGCGCACCGAGACAGCGCTCCTGGTCGCGCTCGGGAAGCTCGGGTCCCGGGAGGATGAAGCGGTACTGCTTGCCGCTCTGGCGCTCTTCGACCGCTAGGCTTTCGCGGGTGAACCCGGCGATTTCGATTGGCTGATGGGCGACGCCCTCCGCGTCCAACAAATGCCGGATCATGTCGCCCGTCGGCCCGCCGACGGGGAAGATCGCGACCGCATCGCCGCCCAGCGCATGGACCGCCCGCGCGACGTTGATGCCGCCACCGCCCGGATCATAGCGCGGCGCTGTACAGCGAAGCTTATGGGTCGGCGCTATCCGATCCGTCGAGGTGGCCACGTCGAGGGCGGGGTTCATGGTCAGCGTGACGATAGAAGCGCATCCCGCGTCGGCGCCTATCGGAGGATCCATTGCAGCAGCGCCTCGCTCGCGGGCTTATATTACCGGGTGCGGGAAAATTCCGACCCGCGCCAATGAGCCGATGGTCCCGTCGAGCGCGGCCGCTCAGCGGCCGAGCGCGGCGAAGGCCGGCTTTCGGGTGAAGTCGTGCGTCGCTTCGACATAGCGCACCGTGCCGGTCTTCGAGCGCATCACCACCGAATGGGTGAAGGCGCCGCCCGGGACCCGGCGCACGCCCTTCAGCATCGTGCCATTGGTGACGCCGGTGGCGGCGAACATCACATCACCCTGCGCTAGGTCGAGGAGACCATATTTGCGGTTGAGATCGGTGATGCCGAGCCGGGCCGCGCGGCCGCGCTCGTCGTCGTTGCGGAACAATAGCCTCCCCTGCATCTGCCCGCCGATGCAGCGCAGCGCAGCGGCAGCCAAGACGCCCTCGGGGGCACCGCCCGAGCCCATATAGATGTCGATGCCGGTCTCCGGGTCCGAGGTGGCCATGACGCCGCTGACGTCGCCATCGCCGATCAGCATGATCCGGGCGCCAGCCTCGCGCACCTTGGTGATCAATTCGGCGTGACGCGGCCGGTCGAGGATGCAGACGACAAGGTCGGCGATGTCCGCCTTCTTGGCGCGCGCCAGGTTCCTCAGGTTGGTCCCCGGCGCCTCGTCGAGGTCGACGATGTCATCCGGCAGGCTGCCGCCGACCGCGATCTTGTCCATGTAGACGTCGGGCGCATTCAAAAATCCGCCGTGATCGGCCATCGCCAAAACCGCGAGCGCATTGGCCCCGCCCTTGGCGGTGATCGTCGTGCCCTCCAGGGGATCGAGCGCGATGTCGATCTTGGGACCGTGGCCGGTGCCGACCTTTTCGCCGATATAGAGCATCGGCGCCTCGTCGCGCTCGCCTTCGCCGATCACCACGGTGCCGTCAATCGCCAGGCTGTTCAGGGCCTGGCGCATCGCGTCGACCGCGGCCTGATCGGCCGCCTTCTCGTCGCCCCGCCCCATCAGCCGCGAGGCGGACAGCGCCGCCGCCTCGGTCACGCGCACCGCTTCAAGCGCGAGATTGCGATCCATCCTGGTGTTCGATGTTTCGGCCACGCTGTCCTCCCTCGCTGGCGACGTCAGTTTTCCTGCCGCGCAGTTAAACCCACGCAGGCACTCAGGTCACGGAGATATCGGCCACAATGAGACAGTGAGACAGCGAGGGCGGTTCGTTGACCCCGTTGCCTCGTTGCCGCCGTGGTGTATTTTCTTGATCTTCGTGGTCTCCGCGCCTCGGTAGCGACCCTCAAAAATCCTCGATGCGGATCATGCGCGGCGGCTCGCGCACGGTGGCGAGTTTCGCGATGCGGTCGAGCGCGCGGCGCATCGCGGCTTCGAGCGTCACATGCGTCGTCAGCACCACCGGCACCGCTTCGCCGGGCGCGCGGCCGCGCTGGATCATCGATGCCATCGAGACCTGCTCGTCGCGCAGCGAGGCCGCGACGTCGGCGATGACGCCGGGCTGATCGACCACCATGAGCCGGATGTAATACGCCCCCTCGTGGCGCTCCATCGCGGCGCCGGGCATGGCGGCGAGCGCGGCGGCCGGAACCCCGAACGGCAGCGCGTGGCGCCCGGCGGCGATGTCGACGAGGTCGGCGGCGAC
>DASYZD010000010.1:0-23160 GCA_035946655.1 Allostellaceae bacterium
CCGTGCGGCTCGCTGATCATCGTCAGGATCAGGTATTTCGGGTCGTTCATCGGGAAGACGCCGAGAAACGAGGAGCGCAGGCTGTGCCGCGCATAGGCGCCGCGCTCCACCCGCTCGGCCGTGCCGGTCTTGCCGCCGACCACATAGCCCGGGGCGGCTCCAAACCGCGCAGTGCCGAATTCGACGACGAGCCGCATCAGCTTGCGCATCTGCTCCGAGGTCTTCTGCGATATTACCTGCTCGCCAGGCGGAATGCTGCCCGGAGTGAGCTTGAGCAGGGTCGGGCGGTGCAGGACGCCGCCATTGACGATCGCGGACACCGCCGTTGCGACATGGAGCGGGCTGACCGAGATGCCGTGACCATAGGCGATCGTCATCACGTTGATCTCGCGCCACGGCTTGGGGTAATGCGGCTTGGCAACCTCGCTCAATTCGATCGGCTCCGGCGCCAACAGCCCGAACCGCCCGAGATAGTCGCGCTGGCGCTCGCCCCCGGTGTCGAGCGCCATGCGGGCCGCGCCGATGTTCGAGGAGTACATGATGATCTCGGGCACGCTCAGCGAGCGGTTCTTGCCGTGGTAATCCTCGATCGTAAACCGGCCGATATGGATCTTATGGCCGGCGTCGTACTGCTTGGTCATCGTGGCGACGCCCGAATCGAGCGCCGTCGCGGCCGTGAACAGCTTGAAGACCGAGCCCATCTCATAGTCGCCAAGGGTGACCTTGTTGAAGATCCGCTCCTTGGCGTCGGCCGGCGACAGGTTGGGGTCGGCCATGCCGGGGTGGTTGGGGTCGAAGTCGGGCAGCGACACCATCGCGATGATCTCGCCGGTGCGCACGTCCATGATGATGCCGGCGCCGCCCTTGGCGGTGAAGTCGCTGATGACCTTGCTCAGCTCTTCGTGAAGGATGAATTGCACCCGGGCGTCGAGCGACAGCTGGATCGGCCCGGGGCTGCTCTTGACCGAGCTGTCGAGCGCGCGTTCGATCCCGGCGAGGCCGCTGTTGTCGACCCCGCAGAACCCGACGACATGGGAGGCCAGATCGCCGAACGGGTAAACCCGACGCACCTCGTGCTTGAACTGCAGCCCGGGAATGCCAAGACGATTGACCTCGTATTCCTGGCGCGGCGTCAACTGGCGCTTGATCCACACAAAGCCCTTGGCCGAGGTCAGCTTGGCGTAGACCTCGGCGGGATCGAGATCGGTGAGCACCGAGGTCACCGCGCGCACCGCCTCCTTCGCATCGATGATCTGGCGCGGGTCGGCGTAGAGCGAGGGGCTGTTGAGCGTCGTCGCGAGGAGCCTCCCGTCGCGGTCGACGATGTCGGCGCGCGCGGTTGGCGGCATCGCGGCGGCGTGGATGCGCCCGACATGCGACTCCGCAGCGCCGCCCGCCAGCACGACGATCTCGACCAGGCGCAGCGCCACAACCGCGAAAACCAGGGCGAACAGAGCCGCAGTCGCGATCATCCGGGTCCGGCAAGTTTCCAGTAACGCGCTCGCGCGCTCGTCGGCGACCACCGGGGCGCACGGCGGCGGTGGCCGGAAATGCCGCGGCCGGCATGGGTTTTCGTCGATGCGCTGAAGCGCCCGCATCACCGCGTCTCGACGATTTGCGCGATCAGCGCGTCAAGCGATTTGGCGGTTTCGCCCGGCCCGGCGGTCGCCAGTTGCACCGGGGCCGCTTTTGCCGGTCGCGTCGGGGCGGGATCGATCGGCGGGTGTGGCCGGTCGGCCCCGGGGGCGTCATCCTGGGCGACTGCGCGGCTGGCCGCCGGAAGCGGCCCGGACACGGCCGGCGCCGGGGTGAGCGCGGCCGGGGTGACGGCAGGCGGGGTTGGCGCCGCCGACGGCGCCGCGGGGGCGGACCTGGCCTCGACCACCGCATCGGGCGGCGCGGCGATTGGCGTCCGGGGGGCGCGCAGCGGGATCTCCTCGATCGTGCGCTGGAGCTGTTTCGTGGTTACCGAGGCCAGCCCGAGGAAACGCCGGTTAAGTTCGCTCAGCCGCTCGGGCTGGTTGAGATAGGTCCATTCCGCCGTCAGCACCCGGATCTCCTGCTGCTCGGCGGTCATTTGCCGGCGCACCCGGTTGAGCTCGTCCTCGGTGTCCTGGATCGCGTATTTGACCTTGAACGTGGTGAACCCGGCCACCAGCACGAGCACCAGCCAGAACACGGTGCCGAGCCTCGTCATCGTGCGCCGGCTCCGGTGGCCCGCCGCGACATTCCCCCGGCGCCGGCGATTGCCGACCAGGGCGGCGCTGCGGTACGCTCGGCGCCGCGCAGGCGGGCCGAGCGGGCCCGCGGATTGCGAACGATCTCATCGGCGCTCGGCCGGACCGCGCGGCGGGTCAACAGGCGGAAGCTTGGCGCTGGCGCCGCCGGCGACGGCGGGGCGTGGCGCGAGGCCGCCGCGGCCGCGCCGCTGCGCTGCCGCAGAAAGCTCTTGACCCTGGCGTCTTCGAGCGAATGGAAGGCGACGACGGCGAGCCTGCCGCCCGGCATCAAAACCCGCTCGGCGCCGGCCAGACCGCGGTCCAATTCCTCGAGTTCGTCGTTGACCGCGATCCGCAGCGCCTGAAAGGTGCGGGTGGCGGGGTCGAGCCCCGGCTCGCGGGTCGGGATCGCCGCGCGCACGATTTGCGCCAGTTCGCCGGTGCGGCGGATCGGGCCGTTTTGCCGGGCGGCGACGATCGCCCGGGCGACGCGCCGCGCAAAGCGCTCTTCGCCCAGGGATCCGATCAATTCGGCCAGTTCATCCTCCGTCAGCCGCGCGACGAGATCGGCCGCGTTCGCCCCCTCGGCGCCCATGCGCATGTCGAGCGGGCCGTCGGAACGGAAGGAAAACCCCCGCTCGGCGTTGTCGAGCTGCACCGAGGACATCCCGAGATCGAGGGCGACGCCGGCGACCGGGCCGAGATTTGCCGCGCCGATCAGCCGCTCGATGTCGCCGAACCGGCCCTCGATCAGCGTCAGGCGTCCGGGATGCGCGGCCGCGAGTGCGGCGCCGCGCCGCACCGATACCGGATCGCGGTCGATGCCGACAACCCGGCAACGCGCCGCCGCGAGCAGCGCCGCGCTATAGCCGCCGGCGCCGAAGGTCCCGTCGACGTAAACCACGCCATCCCGGGGCATCAGCACGGCCAGAACCGCATCGATGAGCACCGGGACATGATCGGGTGACGGCACGGTCGGGGACGCCGCCGCCGCGCTGGCCGACACTCGGCGGCGCCGCGAATCACCGGGCGGGGTAGGCCGCCCCCTCGTCATGATGGCGACGGCTTCATGATGATGGCGACGGCGTTCGCGCCATGCCACCGCGCGGCGGCAAGGTCGTGCCCTGGCGGCGCGCGCGCTCGCGCACCGCGCCACTATACGCCTCGTAACCCGCCGGATCCCACAGCTGGAACATCGCGCCGAGCCCGACAAACGCGACCTCGCTCCCGATATGCGCGTATTCCTTGAGTTTTTCCGGCAGGATGACGCGGCCTTCGCCGTCGAGCGTCAAGGGGTGCGCCTCGGCAAAGAGCAGCGACAGATTCTCGTATTCCTCGGAGAATTGCTCGAGGGTTTCGATGCGCTCCTGCATCTCCACCATGCGGTCGCTGCCGGTGCATTCGAGCGCCGGCAGTCGCATCGAAGGGAACGCGATCAAGAGATTGGGCTGGCGATGGGTCGCCAGAGTGGAACGAAAGGTCGCCGGCACTGAAACTCGTCCCTTGCGGTCGACCTTGTTCACGTAAGTGGAAATAAACAGTTCCACTTGCTTCCCCCAACGCTCCCCCACAGACGTCCGGCAAGGGACAGGCCCGGCAGCACCATCGAGTTCCCCCCAGAACGCTGGTGCTCGCCCATGGGTAGAGATGGGGTATCATGGGCTGACGTGGGACGTCAATATCTTTTTTAGTAAAAAGATTGCTTTTCCAAATGTTCGACTGCCGCCGACTTTCACCACACCATGTAGTCTGCTGCGGATGCTTGTGGTACGAAGTGCGAAATAACGTTCCCATTTCGTTCTAAGCGCAACTAAGGCGTGGAAACACTGGCGAAGCGCGCCACAGCCCGATCGCACTCCCTCTTGTCAAGGCGCGAGGAATAAACCGTCATTAGATATTAGTAGTATCTCGGTGTGGGGCAAGCACAAAATATTGGGGCAACGACCGCGCACTCCGCGCGGCGCCAGACGGTCTGTAAGCCGGGTTCTGTTCCGCTCCGGTAACGAATCACCGGCGCGGAGATGGCCATTCATCTGGGACGTTCGTTACCGAACGCCTCGTGCGACCGACCCGAGCGGCGGCGCGGAAGGCCCGCCCGGCGGCGCCGGCACTGCCGAGGCCGCCTGCCGCTCCTACTTGGTCTTGCTCCCGGTGGGGTTTTCCCTGCCGCCGCCGTTACCGGCGGCGCGGTGCGCTCTTACCGCACCATTTCACCCTTACCGCCCGCCATTTCGTTATTAGCGAACCAGCGAGCTCGGCGGTATGTTTTCTGTGGCACTTTCCCTGGGGTCGCCCCCGCCGGGCGTTACCCGGCACCGTACCTCCGTGGAGCCCGGACTTTCCTCTCCCCGCGAAATACGAAGAGCGGCCATCCGACCGTCTGGCATGGGATCATGTGGGAAATCGCCCCGGCGATTGAAAGGTCAGGGCTCCGGCGCATCGGGCGGCGCCGCGGGGCCGGAGCGCCGGCTGAAGGCGACCCAGAACATCAATCCGGCGAAGATCAGCACGGAGACCCCGATAACGAGGCCATTGGGATCGGTGGACGCAATACCAACGAGCAGGAAGCAGCCGCCGGGAAGCAATAGCGCGATGGCACAGCCCAACGCCGCGACCTGGCCTCCGGTCACCCGCCAGTCCCCTTATCCACCGAACGCCGGAGGAATCGCGTCGCTCAGGGCGGCGGCGCATCGGGCGGGATGGCCGGCCCGGATCGGCGGCGGAATGCGACCCAGAACAGAAGCCCCGCCACCGCGAAAATGGCGAACGCGATCAACGCCAGGGGCCACCCCCCGGGGATGCCGATCCCGAAAAGCAGAAAGCACCCGCCGGGCAGCAGCAGGAGGATGGCCAAGATCAGGGCCGCGATCTGGCCGCCGCTCATGGCGGCGCATCCGGTGAACCGCCTTGATCGGGAGCGCGACGGCGGAAGGCGACCCAGAACAACAGCGCCGCCACCGAAACAATTCCGATCCCGATGAGCAGCAGCGACGGATCGAACTCATTCGATTGAGGATGTTCGGAAAGACCCAGTCCGTTCAGAAAAACCACCCCGAAAAACAGAAAGCATCCGCCGGGCAGCAACAGGAGGATAGCGAAGATCAGGGCCGCGATCTGGCCGCCGCTCACGTCGCGGCCCTGGCGCCCTGGGCGGAGAGGCCCGGGCGGTGGAACAGGTTGTAGGTGTCGAACGGGATGATGCGGCCGTCATTGGTGACGAAGTGGATGCAGGACCGCTTGACCCCGGCGAGGCAGAAATTGAAGCGGTCGAGAAAGCTGACGACCGTCACCCGGAACACCCGGTCGTAGCCGATCTCCGGCGGCACCTCGACGAGCGGCAGGCAGCACAACACCTCGCGCAGCACATTGGCGGATTGCTGTCCGGCGCAGGACAATGAAAGCAGCTCGACGAGGAGCTTGCGCATCGCGGGGTTGCTCTCGAAGGTGACCGAATTCGGCGCCGCCTCGACCAGGACCTCTTGCGGGAAGAGATGGGTCAGCGGGCGCACGTCCCCGCCGACCCGCATCCCGTAGCCGATCGAGATCGCCTCGGGATTGCACGGCAAGGGGATCACGTCGTCCTCGCCGAAGACCCCCCATTGATCGATGATCGCGCGGCGGATTTCCGACAGCACGATGCGGTTCTCCCGCGGGTTGAAGCCGTCGTTGCGCCCGGCGTCCTGCACCGGCTGAAAGGTGACGCCGCGCACGCATGACCAGCCCTGCGCGTGGCGCAGCACATCGCCGATCTCACCATCGTTGACGCCCTTGCGGATGACGCACACCAGCGTCGTCGAGATGCCGGCCTTGTCGAGCGCCTGCAACGCGCGCTGCCGCACCTGGCGCAGATCGGCGCCGCGGATCGCCCGCAGCGCCGCGGCCGAGAGCGCATCGAATTGCAGGTAGACCTCGAAGCCGCGCTTCATGTCGGCGAGACCCGCGACAAAATCGGGATCGGTGGCGATCCGGATGCCGTTGGTGTTGAGCATCACGTGGCGGATCGGGCGGGCCCTCGCGGCGCGCAGGATGTCGAGGATCTGCGGGTGCAGCGTCGGCTCGCCGCCGGAGATCTGCAAAAGATCGGGCTTCCCCTCGCTCTCCACCAGAAGGTCGAGCATGTCCTCGATCTCTTCAAGGCTGCGCTGGCCCCCCTTGTGCGGCGAGGAGCTGGCAAAGCAGGTCGGGCAGGTCAGGTTGCAGTGCTCGTTGACCTCGAGGAGGGCGAGACAGCTGTGCTGCTCGTGGTCCGGGCAGAGGCCGCAATCGTAGGGACAGCCCCGGTCGATGCGGGTGTGGAACTTGAGCGGCACATCGCCCGGCTTCAAAAAATCGCGGCAGCGTTTCCAATAGGCTGCTTCGCTCGAAATCAGCGTCTTCTGGACGCCGTGTGCGGCGCAGCGCTTCAGGTAATAGACCGCCCCGCCTTCCTCAATGATCTTCGCCGGCACCAGGGCGAGGCAGGTCTCGCACAGCGAGGTGGTCTGGCCGAGAAAGATGTACGGGCGGGCCTTGCGCGGACCCGACTCCCGCTGGGCCGGCGCGGCGTCGCTCAATTGCGCAGCGGCTGGCGATATCGGCATGGCTGGCGCAACCCCCGGCAGGCAAAGAAGATGGCATAGGCCACCAGCGCCAGCGACAACAGGTGGAACAGGTTGAGCGGACCGACCACCGTGCCGTAGGGCTTGAGGAATTCCCAGAGAAACCGCTGGCCCGCATACACCGCGACGAATGCGTAGAACCCGGTTCGCCGCACCCGGTCCCCTCCCCGGCGCAGCACCGGCACGAATAGGGCAAAGAATATCGTCATCATCGCCGCCTCGTAAAGCTGCACCGGGTGACGCGCGACGCCGTCGCCGAAATCGACGCCCCATGGCAGCGCCGTCGGCGTACCGTAGGTCATGTCGTCCAACCCGGCGAAGAAGCAGCCGAGCCGGCCGACCGCGATTGCCGCCGCGAGCGGCGCGACAAAGCGCAGCCCCGTGGAGCCCTCTACCCCGGCGCGCCACTTGAGCGCCTCGATCGTGAGAATCGCCCCGGCCAGCGCCCCCTCGATGCTGCGCGCGATGCCGTTGATGCCGGTGAGCCACAGGTTGGCGGAGCCGGCGAGATAGGCGCCTACGGTCGCGCCGAGCGAGGCTGCGGCAATGTAGAGCGGGTGGATGCGCCAGGGCTCGCCCGGGACTCCGGGCGCCGCCGCCGGAACCAGGCGAAAGACGACAAGCGCGGCGACGAGCGCCAGCACGTCGAAAACGCTGTGTATGGCCAAGAGCTGAACCCGAACCGCTGCGCTTCGCCGATCATAACCCCGCGGGGCGCGCGCTCGCCATCCATCGGCGGGACACGGGGCGGGCGCGGCGGCGGCAGTCGGGCTAACCTCACCCCTGCGCGCATGATTGCGGGCGCATCCGCCGCACCAGCGCGATGAAATGCCGGGCGGCGGGTGAGTTCGCGGTGCGCCGATAGGCGAGGTTGAGCGGCGCGACGAGGCCGGCGCCTTCGTCCAATGCCCGGTAGACGACGCCGTGGACCCTGAGCCGGCGCATCGATTGCGGCACGAGCGTCACGCCGAGGCCGGCGGCGACGAGACTCAAGGTCGCCAGCATGCGCGGCGCCTCTTGGCCGATCACCGGGCTGTACCCGGCATGCTGGCAGGCGGCGATAATCGCGTCGTAGAGGCCGGGCCCGAGCGGCCGGCGGTAGAGGATGAAGGTTTCCGCCGTCAGTGCCGCCAGTGAGAGCGGTGTTGCGGCGGGTCTGGCACCCGGGCCCACCGCCAGCGCGTGCCCGGCCGGAAGCGCCGCCACCATCGCCTCTTCGAGCACCGAAAGGACCGCGATGCCCTCCGCGGGCCCACCCGCACTTGCGCTGATCGGCGAGCGCACGAAGGCGGCATCGAGCCGCTCCTCGAGCAAGGCGGCGACCAGTTCGCCGGTGCCGCTCTCTTCGAGGCTGAGGGCCACCAGCGGATGGGTTTCCCGATAGTCCCGGATCGCTTGCGGGACAAAAGGATGAAATGAGGCCGAGCTGGTGAAGCCGAGGCCGATCCGGCCGGCTTCGCCCCGCGCGGTTCGCCTGGTGATGGTGACCGCGTGCTCGATCTGCCGCAGGATAGCCTGCGCCTCGGCAAACAGCGCCGCTCCGGCCTGGGTCAGCTCGACCCCGCGCGGCTTGCGGCGCAACAGCTGGACGTCGAGCTCGGTCTCGAGCGCGCGGATCTGCTGGCTGAGCGGCGGCTGCTGGATGCCGAGCCGCTGCGCCGCGCGGGTGATGTGGCCCTCCTCGGCGACCGCGACGAAATAGCGGAGATGGCGTAGTTCCATATCTGAAACAAATCGAAAATACCCTCTTCATATATTAGACATTGGACCACTGCTGTCATACCTTATCGCTGCATTACCGCGATGCGTCCTTCGAGACGGCGCTTCGCGCCTCCTCAGGATGACGGTAAGTTTATGAGGACATTACGAAAGAACGTCATCCTGAGGACCCCGCGCAGCGGGCGTCTCGAACGACGCACGGCGCATCTCGGATGATCGACAGGGACCGTCGATGGCGAGCGAAGCAAAGCTGCTGACCGTGCAATTCCTGCGCTGGCTCGCGCTGCGGCCGCGCAGCCATGCCGAGGTGCGCGATGCCTGGAGCAGCACCTGTCCGCTGAATTGCGCGTGGGAGGATGCGATCTCCGACGATCTGGTGGAGCGCGGCGCGGACGGGCGTGTCGTGTTGAGCGAGCGCGGGCGGTCGCGGCTGCGAGAAGCGGGCGCAACGCTAACCTGATCGCCGGCTTGCTTGACCCGCCGGGCGGAGTATCGTACCCGCCCGCGGCCCAGCCCCGAGGCCCCCTATCGAGAGGAGAACCCCCGTGAGCGTCACCGGCCACGATACCCTGAAGGCCCGCCGCAGCCTCGACGTCGATGGCAAGCCCTTCGATTATTTCAGCCTCGACGCCGCCGCCAAGGCGGCCGGGCTCGGCAATGTCTCGCGGCTGCCTTCGTCCTTGAAGATCCTCCTGGAAAACCTGGTGCGGCTGGAAAATGGCCGCACCGTCACGGTCGACGACATCAAGGCGGTCGCGCAAGCCCTCACCGGCGCCACCGCCGAGCGCGAGATCGCCTTCCGCCCGGCGCGCGTGCTGATGCAGGATCTGACCGGGGTCCCGGCCGTCGTCGATCTCGCGGCGATGCGCCAGGCGATGCTCGATCTGGGCGGCGACCCCAACAAGATCAACCCGTTGTCGCCCGTCGATCTGGTGATCGACCACTCGGTGCAGATTGACGAGTTCGGCAATCCGCGGGCCTTTGCCAACAACGTCAAGATCGAGTTCGAGCGCAATGGCGAGCGCTACCGCTTTCTGCGCTGGGGACAAAAGGCCTTCGAGAATTTCCGGCTGGTGCCGCCCGGCACCGGGATCTGCCATCAGGTCAACCTCGAATATCTGTCGCAGGTGGTGTGGACGACCGACGAGGCGGGCAAGACGATCGCCTATCCCGATACCCTCGTCGGCACCGACAGCCACACGACGATGGTCAACGGACTGTCGGTCTTGGGATGGGGGGTCGGCGGCATCGAAGCCGAGGCGGCGATGCTCGGGCAGCCGATCTCGATGCTGATCCCCGAGGTGATTGGCGTGCGCCTCACCGGCCATTTGCGCGAGGGCGCGACCGCGACCGACCTCGTGCTGACGATCACCCAGATGCTGCGCCGGCGCGGCGTCGTCGGGCGGTTTGTCGAGTATTTCGGCCCCGGCGTCAGCGAACTCGCGCTCGCCGACCGCGCGACGATCGGCAACATGGCGCCGGAATACGGCGCCACCTGCGGCTTCTTTCCCGTAGACGCCGAGACGATCCGCTATCTGACCCTGACTGCGCACGAACCGGCGCGCGTCAAGCTGGTCGAGGCTTACGCCAAGGCCCAGGGGCTGTGGCGCGACGCCACTACGCCCGACCCCGTATTCACCGACACGGTCGAACTCGACCTCGCCACGGTCGAGCCCTCGCTCGCCGGGCCGCGCCGGCCGCAGGACCGGGTGGCGCTGGGCGATGCGGCGACGGCCTTCGATGCCGAATTGCCGCGCCTCGCCGGGGTCGACAAGCCCCGCCGCGCCGCGGTCGCCGGCGCCAATTACGAGTTGGGCGATGGCGACGTCGTCATCGCCGCGATCACCAGCTGCACCAACACCTCAAACCCCAGCGTCATGCTCGCCGCCGGGCTCCTCGCCAAAAAAGCCAATGAGCGCGGCCTCAAAACAAAGCCCTGGGTGAAAACCAGCCTCGCCCCGGGCAGCCAGGTGGTCAGCGATTATTATGCGGCGTCGGGCCTGCAGGTCGAGCTCGACAAGCTCGGCTTCAACCTCGTCGGCTATGGCTGCACCACCTGCATCGGCAATTCAGGGCCGTTGCCCGAGCCGATCGCGGAAGCGATCGAGGACAACGACCTCGCGGTCGCCGCCGTCCTCTCCGGCAACCGCAATTTCGAGGGCCGCATCCACGCCAATGTGCGCGCCAATTATCTCGCCTCCCCGCCGCTCGTCGTCGCCTACGCGCTGGCGGGCTCGGTCCGCCGCAACCTCAGAACCGAGCCGCTCGGCGAAGGCAGCGACAACCAGCCGGTCTATTTGAAGGACATCTGGCCGAGCAATCGCGAGGTCGCCGACACCGTCGCCTCGGCCGTCCAACGCAGCGCCTTCGCCCAGCGTTACGGTAACGTGTTCGAAGGCCCGCCGGAATGGCGCGCGGTGCCCGCGACCGGCGGCATCACTTATGACTTCCAGGAGGCCTCGACCTACCTCGCGCTGGCACCGTATTTCGAGAACATGCCGAAGGAACCGGCGCCGGTCAGCGATGTAAAGGGTGCGCGCGAGCTGGCGATCTTCGGCGACAGCATTACCACGGACCACATTTCCCCGGCCGGCAGCATCAAGACGGACGGCCCGGCCGGCGAATACCTAATCAGCTACCAGGTGCGCCCCTCCGAGTTCAACACCTACGGCGCGCGGCGCGGCAACCACAACGTCATGGTGCGCGGCACCTTCGCCAACATCCGCATCCGCAACGAGATGGTGCCGGGGGTCGAGGGCGGCATGACCAAGCTGATGCCCGACGGCACCGTCATGTCGATCTATGACGCCGCGGTCGAATACAAAAAGCGCGGCGTGCCGCTCGTCATCTTCGGCGGCAAGGAATACGGCACCGGGTCGTCGCGCGACTGGGCGGCCAAGGGCACCCTCCTCCTCGGCGTCAAGGCCGTCATCGTCGAGAGCTTCGAGCGCATCCACCGCTCCAACCTCGTCGGCATGGGCGTCCTGCCCTTACAGTTCCGCGACGGGGTCAGCCGCCAGACCTTGAAGCTGACCGGCGCCGAGACGCTCGACATCATCGGCGTCGAAGCCGGGTTGAAGCCCCGCATGATGTTGACGATGCGCATCCACGATGCGGGCGGCGGCGTGCGCGAGGAGCCGGTCATCTGCCGCATCGATACGCTCGACGAAGTCGAATATTTCCGCCACGGCGGCATCCTGCAATACGTCCTGCGCGGCCTCCTGAAGACGACATAAGGCCCGACCGGCCCCTCACCCTCCCACGCCTGCCGGCGCCGGTCCCTCCCTCTCCCCGCCTGCGGGGAGAGGGTCGGGGTGAGGGGCTTTTCGCGACAATGCATGCGTCAGAATCCCGGCGACGATCAGCCCGCCACCGATCGCGCGGCCGGCGGTCACCGCTTCGCCCAGCACCAAGGTTCCGATCGCGACCACGGTGACGAGCTCGACATTGGCGAGGATCGCAAAGCTCGGCGCCCCGAGCCGCGGCACGCTATAAGAGAAGAGCGTCATCGTCAGTGCGCCCGGCCCCAACGCGATAAAGACGACGAGGAGCCAGCCCGAGCCGCTCGCCGGGAAATCGAGCCCGCCCCAAGCGGCCATCACCCCGAAGGTCAGCGCCATCCCGGTAAAGAGGCCAAAAGCGCCAACCAGCGGCGGATAGCGCCGCAACAGCCGCGCATTGATCGCCAGATAGAGCGCGTAGACGAGAGGCGAGGGCAAGGCCCATGAGAGCCCGCGCAGATCGATCGTCCCGCCCTCGAGCCCCGGCCCGGTAATCAGCCCTGCGCCACCGAGGATGATGGCGATGCACCCAATCGCCAGCGGCCGGATCGGCTCCTTGAAGATGAGCCGGTCGAGCGCGAGCGTGACCGCCGGATAGGTGTAGAACAAGAGTACCGCGATGCTGGTCTCGAGCGTCTTGAGGCTCTCCCAGAAACACAAGGTCTGCGCCGCGCCGAGGGTGGCCCCGACGAGCGCGATCCGCCACGCGCCATCGCGCCAGGCCAGCCGCGGATCGAGCCCTACTGCTAACGCAGCAACCCCAAGCGCGACCAGCGCCAGGCTGTAGCGCCAGAACAGCATCGATGGCGCGCCGAGGCCGTCGGCGTAAAGCAGCCGCGCCACCAGTGGCATGACGCCGACCATCGCGCTGCCGGAAACGGCGGCCAGCGCGGCCGGCCACACCCTGGTCGCGGTCGAGTTCACGCCCTCTTTTTAGATCGGATTTCGGCCGGGTAGAACGGCCGGTGCCGGCCCCTCACCTCGACCCTCTCCCCGTCGACACGGGGAGAGGGAGGGACCCGCGCGCGGCGTCGGAGGGTGAGGGGTGGGCAGGGGGGAGCCCACCTGACCGGAAGCGGCTATTCGAGGCGGTAGGGGCGCCGCGCGTCCTTCGAGACGCGCCCTCGGGGCGCTCCTCAGGATGACGAGGTTTTGTGTGTGGAAATCAAAAATTTACGTCATCCTGAGGAGGTCGCCGAGCGGCCGTCTCGAAGGACGCATTGGCATCCGGTCCGAGACCTCGGCTGCTCTGCTCTGCGCAAATGCATGCCGTTCGCTACTCCCCCGCCCGCTCGAACCACACCCGGCCATCCTTCACCGTCATCCGGGTTATCAGGCGCTCCTTGGCCGTCACAACGTTGCCGTCGCTATCCTTCAATTCGACATTGCCGTTGCGCCGCTCGATCAGCGCGATGTCGGCGTTGGCCCCAGGCTTCAAGGTGCCCACCGTCCCCTCATAGCCCAAAATCTTCGCCGGCGCCGAGGTAGCGCGGGAGACGATGTCGTCGAGCTTCATGCCGAAATGCAGGAGTTTCGACATCGTCGTCGTCAAATCCCACACCGGCCCCTTGGTCGCGCTGGTGAAGGTCAGATCGGTCGAGATCGTGTCGGGCAGAAACCCCTGGTCCAAGGCCTTCTCGATCATCGGAAAGCTGAAATGGTTCCGGCCGTGGGCGCAGTCGAAGATGATGCCGTGGCGCTGGGCCTCGACGACCTCCTTCAGCACCAATTGCTTCTCCTCGCCCATGATCCCGTGGGCGCGGCCGTGATAGCAGTGGGTGATGATGTCGCCCGGGATCATCTCGGCGAGGATGTCCGGCAACGGAATCGGCGAATCGGTGATGTGGATCATCAACGGCACGCCCACCGAGGCCGCGGTCCGGCGCGCCAGCTTTACCGGCGCGACCGTGTGTTCCCACACGATCCCCGGGCCATAGCGCAGTTTGACGCCGATCGCCAGATCCGGGTTTTCTTCGATCGTCCGGGCGCAGCCCTCGGGGTCGGCATAGGGGAAATGCGATAGTTCGCCGCCGCGCGAGGTGCCGACGATGCCGATCGCCGACAGATTGACAAAGGCGCGCACACGGGTCTTCACCGCATGGTCGATGACTTGGCGCAGCCCGGCAAACGTCGCCGACCCGGTGCTGCCGGCGTCGCACAAGGTCGTGACCCCGCTCGCCCGGCAGAACCCGTCGGTGTGCCCACCCATGTCGTGCGCGTTGACGAAGACGTGGGCGTGGATGTCGATGAGGCCCGGCGTTACCAGCAGCCCCTTGGCGCTGATCGTGCGGTGCGCGTCCTTCGCGGCGAGCCCCGGCGCAACCGCGACGATCTTGCCGCCGCTGACCGCGACATCGAGCTGACCCTTCAGCCCGGCACTCGAGTCGACGACCTCGCCGTGCTGGATCAAGAGGTCGTATTTCATCTGCAACCTCCCAGCGCCGCCGGCTCAGGTCACCGTCACCCAATAGCCGACGATGGCGCTGAAATTCTTGCGCATATTGTTGTAGCGCGGCTCGTGCGACTGGACCCGGCCGACTTCGTCGGTGGCGCGCGACATCAGATGGTAACGGCCCTTCGCCCTTGCGTCCCACCGGTATGACCAGCGCACCCACATAAAGCGCTCGCGCGGCTGCTCGATATGCGCGGAATGCCAGGTCACGCCGCCGTCGGTGCTGACATCCACCTGGTCGATCGCGCCGGCGCCGCTCCACGCATAGCCGCGGATCATGTGAACCCCGGCCGGCATCGTCTCGGTGTCGTCGTTGGGCTGGGTGATGATCGATTTGACGCCGATCGTCGTGATCAGCTCTTTGTTCGGGTCGTCGGGCGAATCGCCGTAATAATAGAACTCATAGTGGTACCAGCACGCCGGCTCCCGCTCCATGATTTCGAGCTTGGTCAGCCACTTCACCGACCAGTTGCCCGACCATCCGGGGACTAGCAGCCGCACCGGGGCGCCGTGCAGGTGCTCCAGGAGCTGTCCGTTCTGCGCCCAGGCCAAAATGGTGTCGGGGTGGAGCGCCTTTTCGATCGGCAGCCCCTTGTCGTAGTAGAAGGGTTTGGTGCCGGGCTTGGCGGTATTCGGCACGCCCTCATCACTCCCCTCCGCCCTCACGTAAAGCGACTTCGCGGTGAGGCCGGCTTCGTGGAGGACGGAAGCTAGGGGGACGCCGGTCCACTCGCTTCCGCTGAGGATCATCGCTTCTTTGGTGCGCGAGGGCTTCGGTCCCTCGCCCTTGAAGTATTCGAAATAGGTGGCATCGCTCCCGGAACACTCCATCACGGTGCGCACGCTGCGGGCGGGAAAGCGGCGCAACTGGTCGAGGTTGAGGGTTAAAGGCGCCTTCACCTCGCCAAAGATGTTCACCTCCCACTTGTCGCTCTCCACGACCGGCGGCACGGCGAAATGCTGGACGGTATAATGGAGGTCGGTGGGCGTGATCACCCCCTCCAAATCCATGACGGGCGTGCGGATCCGCACCGTCCGGTCCTCGTTGTCCTTCAGCGTGACCGGGGTGATCTCCTTGGTCGGCCAGCCATGCCAGCTGCCGGTCTTCCTGGCGTTGGCCGGGTCGGAACTGACCGGCTGGTCCATCCGCAGAAAATCGGGGACCGCACCTTCCTCTTTTGCCGACGCCATTCTACTTCCCCCTTCCCCGAAAAAATTACCGACTCTCTCGCGTCACCCGCGCAGCCTCGGACACAGCCGCATCGCGTTTTCGCCGAGAATTTTCTTCCGCGCGCTGTCCTTGAGGCGCGGCCGGTCGGCGGTCTGCTGAACCCCTTCCGGCCAGCCGGTGTCGCCGTGCGGCCAGTCGCTGGCGAACAGCCACATGTCCTCGCCCAGCTCCTCGACGCAGAATTCGATCGAGCGTTCCCACGTGTCGAACCCATGGAAATAGCGCCCTTCGGCGATGACCTCGCGCGGCATCCGCCTCAGATTCGGCACGTGCCCCGGCGACATCAGGTAGTGCGTATCCATGCGGTCCAACGCCATCGGGACCCAGCCGCCGGCGGTCTCGACGATCGCGGCGCGAAGACGCGGGAACAGGTCGAAGATGCCGCCGCCGATCAGCGCTCCCATCGCCGCCATGCCGGCCCACGGGTTGCCGAAGCCGTGCATCAGAAACCACGCGCCATCGAGGTCGTAGGTTCCCGGCCCGTAGGGCGGGCGCGCCGTGCCGCCATGCGCGAGGAGCGGCAGGTCGAGCGACTGTGCCGCATCATAGAGCGGGTGGAGGTCCGGGTGGTCGAGCAGTTTGCCACCCGGCGCCTGCGGCGAAATGTAGACGCCGACGAGGTTGGGGTCGCGCTCGGCCCAGTATTTGAGTTCGGCCACCCCTGAGGGCACATCGCGCATGTTGGCGACCAGCGTCCATTTGAGCCGCTGTGGCGCCTGCGCGCAGAAATCGACGACCCAGCGGTGATAGGCGCGGTAGAGCGCGTTCTCGAAACCGACGTCGCGCAGCGCGCAATAGCTCGACACATGGGTCGGGAACAGGACGTTGATGTCGACATGGGCCTTGTCCATGTCTTCGAGGCGCGCCTTGACGTCCCAGTTGACCTCCTGGCGGATCGGCGGCAGCTCGTCGTTGCGGCCCGGCGGGAAGGCGGTGCGGCCGTGCTCCATCTCCGAGCGTCGGGTGACGCCGAAGGTGTCGCGCACGCCGAGCGCACGCCCCGCCTCGATCGGCTCGATGACGGCGGTGGTGCTGCCGAACAGCGCATAACGCTCGCCTTTCTGTTCCTGCCGCGCGATCGCCTCGCACAACAGGTTGAACGGCGCCCGGTAGTCGGGGTCGATGTAGTCCTTGAAAAACTTGTCGGCGCGCTCGCGGATATGGGCGTCCATATCGACAACGGTGTAGCCGTTCCAGGCCATCGGGCTTCTCCCTTCCCGTTCGCTTTTTCGTCATGCCCGGCCTTGTGCCGGGCATCCACGTGGATGGCCGGGGCGAGCCCGGCCATGACAAACCGGGTCTAGGCCCGGCCGGCGATGTTGTCGTGGCGCTTGGCAGCGGCTGCGGCCTTGGCGAAATCATCTTCGGCAAAGCCGTAGAGCCGCGCCCCGCCCGACAGGATCTTGCCGGCGATGTCCTTGGTGATGCTGGAGTTCTGCAGCACCCGGTTGGAGACTTCGGGGAAGCTCGAATCGAAATGCGGGAAGTCGCTCGACACGCACATATTGTCCGCCCCACCCAGCAGCTCGACGACCGAGCCGACCTCAGCTTCGCCGCTCTCGATCGCCGAGAAGCAGTTGCGCTTCCAGTATTCGAGCGGAGCCAGCTTGAGATAGGGCGCGTCCGAATCATGGTGCTGGCGCAGGTCCCACTCGATGCGGCCCAGGAGCCCCGGCACCCACCAGCTTTGCGCTTCGAGAAAGGCGACCCGAAGGCGCGGATAGAACTCGAAGATGCCGCCCAGCATCAATGCGATCAGCGCCAGCTGCATCTCGGTCGAGTGGCTGGCGACATGGCGCATGAAGCGGTTTTCGCCAAAGCGCGGCTCGATCGTCGAATAATAGGAACCCGTCCCTTCATGGAAGCACAACGGGATATTGAGGTCCTGCAACAGCGAATAAAGCGGGTCCCAATAGTTGGAATGCCAATAGCGCCCGTTGACGTAATTGGGCCGCACAAAAGCGCCGACCGCCCCCAAATCGGTGACGCAGCGCTGCAATTCCTGGCACGCCAAATTGACATCGTGGACCGGCAGCATTGCCGCCATCTTCAGCTGGTCGGGGCTGTGCTGGATGAAATCGTGCAGCCAGTCGTTGTAGGCGCGGCAGATCGCCGCCGAGAATTGCGGGTCCATGTTGTCGCGCGCCATGAACGAGAGGCCGATCGTCGGGAAGAGGACGGCGATGTCGATCCCCTCCATCGCCATGCCAATCACTTGCGCCTCGGCGTCATAGCCGCGCTCGACCGCGAAATTGACCGTGGTGTTGGCGCGCTTGGACACCAGCGGCCCGCGGATCCGGTTGTATTGCGAGGTGTTGCCGTCATTGCTCGTCGGCTGGCCATCGAAAAACCATAGGGGGCGCCCGCGCATGCCGGTCGAGCCGCCATCCTGCCGCCGCACCGAGGACGTGACGCGCGGCTTGAACTCGGGGTCGAGGTATTTGTCGAACAGATCCATCGGCTCCATGATGTGCATGTCGCAATCGACAAACCGGTATCCCTCTTTCATCGCTCGCTCCCTAGGGTGGCCTGCGCAAAACCCGATCGCGCAACGGTGCCCCGGCAACCGACGAAGCGCAAGCCGCTTGGCGCAGGTCAGGGGTGCGCGCCGGTCAAATCCAGGGCAACTCCTACCACCCGCGCGCGTAGCGGGGCGGCGGCTGATCTGAGGGCACGATGATCCGGCCGATCGGCCAGAGCGCGAGACCGGCGAGCTTCAAATGCGCCCACGCGAACGGAATGCCGATGATGGTCACCGCTTGGAGTAGCGCGATGCCGAGATGGCCGAGCGCCAGCCACCAACCCGCCAGCACCAGCCAGATCAGATTGCCGAGCGCGCCGGCCGGGCCGGTGCCGAGATCGTCATAACCCTGGTAGGCCGCCCGCGACACCGCGCGGCGCCCGAACGGCAGGAAGGCATAGCTCGCGATCGTGAAGGCGGCGCGCGCCCACGGGATGCCGATGATCGTGACGACCATGATGAGCCCGGCGACGAGCCAGGCAATCGCCATCCAGAGGCCACCGAACAGCACCCAGAGGATGTTGAGGAGGAGCGGCAGCGGTGCCATCGCATCAGCCTCCCAGATCGCGAAACTTGCGGCGCAGATCAGCCTCGCCCGAGGTGACCTCGCGCTCCATCCTCTGGAGCCGGGCCTCGAGATCGCCGAAGCGGCGCCGCAGCGCGGCGAGCGTATCGTCCGGCGCGGTGGCGACGCCGCGCCAGAAGGCGGCCTCCGCCTCGCTTGCGTAGAGCGCCGGCGGCCGCTTCGGCAGCGCGATCGCCAAGAGGATGTAGATCAGAGCGGCCGGCACGATGAAGAGGAAAAGCGCCACCACGAAGGCGAGGCGGATGACGATCCGCTCGGCGCCGAGATAGTCGGCGATCCCGGCGCAGACGCCGGCCAGGATCCCGTGCTCGGGGTCGCGATAGAGGCGGGCGCGGCTGTCGGTCACCATCTCACCCTCCCCTGCGCGTGCCGCCCGGCGCCTCGGCGTCGAGCACGCGCTCCAAAGTGGCGATGCGCGCCTCCATTTTCGTTGCCGCCTCGTAGAGTTCGCCGAGCACCCGCTCGTCCTCGGCGGAGAGCCTCCGGCTGCGCCGCCAGCGCGTCAGGTAATGCAGGATGATCCAGGTCGGCGCGACGACGACCAGGAAGATGATGCTGAGGACGAAGGCGAAGACGCTGATATGGATCATTTCCGTCACCGCGCCGCGCTAGGGCGCGGGCCGTTGCCGAGCCGCGCCTTCAATTCGGCGAGCTCCTCTTCGACGCGCGCATCCTTCTCGATGCCAGCGAGCTCGTCGGCGAGGCTGGGCTTGCGGCCGAGCTCAAAGGATTCGACCCGCCCCTCCATAGTGTCGAGCGCACGCTCGACCTGCTCGAAGCGCAGGAAAGCGTCGGCGATGCGCTCGTCATAGAGCCGGGTGCGCAGGCGGATGCGCGAGGCGGCGCTTTTGTGCCGCGCGGCGAGTGTCTTCTCGCGTGCCTTGGCGTCGGCGAGCTTGGCCTGAAGCTTGGCGATGTCCTCGTTCTCCTTGGCGAGCGCCTGGACCAGTTGCGCCAGCTGGCGCTCTTCGCGCGCCAGCTCCTCGCCGATGCGCGCCTTGGCGGTGAGCGCCCCCTTCGCCAGATCCTCCCGCCCGCGCGTCACCGCCAGCTCGGCGCGGCGCTGCCATTCCTCCTGTTCGCGCCCGAGCGCCCCGATCCGCCGCTCCAGCTCCTTCTTCTCGGCGATCGTCTTGACCGCGGCCGAGCGGACCTCGACCAGCGTGTCCTCCATCTCCTGCACAATCAGCCGGATGATTTTCTCCGGATCCTCGGCGCGGTCGAGGATGGCGTTGATGTTGGAATTCACGATGTCGGCAAGCCGGGAGAAAATACCCATGGCGTCAGATCCTCGTGCAACCATCGAGCCTTCTTGCAAGGCACGCTTCGTGCCAATCGGCCGATGCCAACCAAGTCGTTGAAACCGCGCATTGATTGGCGGGCAGCGATCGTGGTCCTGGAGATATGATGGTGAAATACGCTAATTTAAATGGTAAAAACTGCTAACATCTTGATTCGACTCGCCCCATTCGTCATGGGCGGGCTTGACCCGGCCATCTGCCCGCGGCCTCCGCAGATCCCCGAGTCAGGAGATGACGATCAGGGTGATCGAACTTGAACGGAATCCCTACGAATGGCCCGTACTGCTACACCTTATACTGAGCTGCCACCGCTGATTGGCGAGGCGCCGGCTTTCCGCGCGATGCTGGCCCAGGTGTCGCAGCTGGCGCCGCTCGACCGGCCGGTGCTGGTGGTCGGCGAGCGCGGCACCGGCAAGGAGCTGATTGCGGCACGGCTGACTTATTTGTCGCCGCGCTGGGACAAGCCGTTCCTCACCCTCAACTGCGCCGCGCTCGCCGAATCGCTGCTCGACAGCGAACTGTTCGGTCACGAAGCGGGCGCGTTCACCGGCGCCATGCGTCGGCGCGCCTCGCGCTTTGAACTGGCCGACGGCGGCACCCTCTTTCTCGACGAGATCGCCGCCGCCTCGCAGGCGGTGCAGGAAAAGGTGCTGCGCGTCATCGAGTACGGCACCTTCGAACGGGTCGGCGGCAACGAGCCGCTGGCCGTCGATGTCCGCGTCATCGCCGCCGCCAATGCCGATCTGCCGGCTTTGGCTGAGGCCGGACAATTCCGCAGCGATCTCCTCGACCGCTTGGCGTTCGATGTGGTGACGGTGCCGCCGCTGCGGGCGCGCCCCGGTGACATCCCGCTGTTGGCTGAGCATTTCGCCCGAACGATGACGCGGACCTTGGGACGCGAGCCGTTCGCCGGATTTTCGCGCGCTGCGATGGCGCGGCTCGAAGCGCATTCCTGGCCCGGCAATGTCCGCGAATTGAAAAACGCCGTCGAACGCAGCCTCTACCGCGCGGCCAACCCCGCCGAGCCGCTCGACAAGATCATCCTCGATCCTTTTGCTTCGCCGTTCCGGCCGCAGCCGCCGGTGCCCGCTTCACCCTCACTGCCGGCGCCGGCGGAACCCGGCGATTTCACCGCCCGATTGGGCCGCATCGAAGCGGAAATGCTGCGCGCCGCGCTCGCCGACAATGATTTCAACCAGCGCCGCACCGCGCAGGCGCTTGGCCTCGGCTATCACCAGCTGCGCCATTACCTGCGCAAGCACGCCATCCTGCCGCTCCCGCGGCGGGCGGAGGCGAGAAGTTGAAACCCTAGATCAGGAACCTGAGTCAACCCGCGGCCCAGCGGCCGAGCACCGCGAGCAGCAACAGCGCCACGATGTTGGTGATCTTGATCATCGGATTGACCGCCGGCCCGGCGGTGTCCTTGTAGGGGTCGCCGACCGTGTCGCCGGTTACCGCCGCCATGTGCGCTTCCGAGCCCTTGCCGCCGTGGTGGCCCGATTCGATGTATTTCTTGGCGTTGTCCCAGGCGCCGCCACCCGAGGTCATCGAGATCGCCACAAAGAGGCCAGTGACGATCGTGCCGAGCAGCATCGCGCCGAGCGCGCTGAACGCCGCCGCCTGCCCGGCGACCAGCCAAATCACGATATAAAGCGCGATCGGCGCCAGGACCGGCAACAAGGACGGCACGATCATCTCGCGGATCGCCGCCTTGGTCAGCATGTCGACGGCGCGGCTGTAATCGGGTTTGGCCGTCCCTTCCATGATGCCGGGGATCTCGCGGAACTGGCGGCGCACCTCGACGACAATGGCGCCGGCCGAGCGCCCGACCGCCTGCATGCCGAGCGAGCCGAAGAGATACGGCAGGAGGCCGCCGAGGAAGAGCCCGATCACGACATAGGGGTCCTGCAGCGCGAAGCGGACGTCGAGCTTGGGGAAATAATGCTTCAGATCCTCGGTATAGGCGGCGAACAGCACGAGCGAGGCGAGCCCGGCCGAGCCGATCGCATAGCCCTTGGTCACCGCCTTGGTGGTATTGCCGACGGCGTCGAGCTCATCGGTGGTGCGGCGCACTTCGGGCGGCAGATCGGCCATCTCGGCGATGCCGCCGGCATTGTCGGTGACCGGACCATAGGCGTCGAGCGCGACGATCATGCCGGCCAAGGCGAGCATCGTCGTCGCCGCGATCGCAATCCCGAAGAGGCCGGCCAGGATATAGGACAGGATGATCCCGATGCAGATGACGATGACCGGGAGCGCGGTCGCCTCCATCGATACCGCCAGCCCCTGGATCACGTTGGTGCCGTGGCCGGTGGTCGAGGATTGCGCGATGCTGCGCACCGGCCGATATTCGGTCGCGGTATAGAATTCGGTGATCCACACGATGGCGCCGGTCACCGCCAACCCGACGACGGCGCACAATAAGAGCTTCGTGCCATTGATCGCGGCCCCGCCGGTCACCTCCAGCGGATGGGCCAGACCGACCAGCTCATGGATGACGATGGCGATTGCCACGACCGACAGCACGCCGGTCGCGATCACCCCCTTATAGAGCGCCCGCATGATCCCGTTATCGGCGCCGAGCCGGACAAAATAGGTGCCGATGACGGAGGTGATGATGCAGGCCCCGCCGATCGCCAGCGGCAACATGAGCATCCGGTCGAGGAGCGGCGGCGCGAAGAAGACCGCCGCCAGAAGCATCGTCGCGACGATCGTCACGACATAGGTTTCGAAGAGATCGGCGGCCATCCCGGCGCAATCGCCGACATTGTCGCCGACATTGTCGGCGATGACCGCCGGATTGCGCGGGTCGTCCTCGGGGATGCCGGCCTCGACCTTGCCGACCAGGTCGGCGCCAACGTCGGCCCCCTTGGTAAAGATGCCGCCGCCCAATCGGGCGAAGATCGAGATCAGGGAGGCGCCGAAGCCGAGCGCGACCATCGCTTCGAGGACCGAGCGCAACTCCGCGGCCGGGGTGATCTTGCGCAGGAGAAAATAATAGCCGCCGGCGCCGAGGAGCCCGAGCCCCACCACCAGCATGCCGGTGACCGCACCCGCCTTGAAGGCGATGGCGAGCCCGGCGGCGAGCCCGCCGCGCGCCGCCTGCGCGGTCCGCACATTGGCGCGCACCGAGACGTTCATGCCGATATACCCGGCCGCCCCGGACAACACCGACCCGATGAAATAGCCGACCGCGACGCGCCACCCCAGGGTGATCCCCAGGATCACCAAAATCACCACCCCGACGATCGC
>DASYZD010000011.1:0-2071 GCA_035946655.1 Allostellaceae bacterium
GGTGATTCCGCGCGACCGCCACGCGATGTATTTCGCGACGCTGGGCGTGATCGCCGCCTCGGTCGAACGCCTCGCCACCGAAATCCGTCACCTGCAGCGCACCGAGGTGCTCGAAGCCGAGGAATTCTTCTCCGAGGGCCAGAAAGGCTCCTCGGCGATGCCGCACAAGCGCAACCCGGTGCTGTCGGAGAATTTGACCGGGCTTTCCCGGCTCATCCGCGCGACCGTGGTGCCGGCCCTCGAGGACGTGGCGCTCTGGCACGAGCGCGACATCTCGCATTCCTCGGTCGAGCGGGTCATCGCGCCCGACGCGACGATCCTGCTGGATTTCGCCCTGGCGCGGGCGGCGGGCCTTGTCGAGCGGCTTGTCGTCTATCCCGAGCGGATGCGGGCGAACCTCGAAGCTCTCGGCGGACTCGTCGACTCGCAGCGCGTGCTGCTCGCCCTGACGCAGAAGGGCATGAGCCGCGAGGACGCCTACCGCGCCGTGCAGCGGCACGCGATGCGCGCCTGGGCCGGCGAAGGCCGGTTTTCCGATCTGCTGAAAGGGGATCCCGAGATCGCCCGGCGCATCGAGCCGGGGGCGATCGACGGCCTCTTCGGCACGGAATATCATCTGAAGCATGTGGACACGATCTTCCACCGCGTGTTCGGGCCGTGACTCAAGGTCACATCGCGCTTGACCCAGGCGTGCCTGTCGCTAACATCCCGATCGGATGAGGGTCGTCTTCACGCGATCGGCCGAGAAGGCGCTCGATCGGCTCCCGGTCAATAGGCGTCGGCAGATCGTCAGCCGCATCGCAGCCGTGGCGGCTGAGCCCCGGATCCGCCGGCATGACGTCGAGCCGCTTGGCGGAAGCGAACTCCTTCGGTTGCGGGTCGGCGATTACCGGGTGCTGTTCACGATGGATGACGCCAAAGATGTGATCAGAGTGGAGCTGATCCGGACCCGCGGTGATGTATACAAGAGGTGATTATGTCCTTCCCGCTACCGAAGCCTAAGTTGGTAACCGCGGACGAGGTCGTTCTGTCCCGAGGCGATTGGGAACAGATTGTGGCGGCTCTCGCGGACCGCGCCGAGGAGGACGACAACGATATTGCCGCGGTGACAGAGGCGCGCGAGGAGGATGCGCGCTTTGCCGCCCGCATCGAGAGCGAGCGCGGGCGGCGGGTCGAAACGACTGTCCCTATCGAGGTCGTCAAGGCCAAGTTGGAGGGCGCGCATCCGGTGCGTGCCTGGCGGGATCACAAAGGATGGACCCAGCTGCATCTGGCCTTTAAATCAGGGGTTGGCCGCGACTTGATCGCGCAAATCGAGACGCGGCGGAAGCAGGGCAGCATCGAGACAATCGGCCGGATCGCGCGCGCGCTCGATGTGCCGATCGAGGCGCTGATCGAGGACAAGAGCGAGTAATATGATCTGCTTTCCTTTTGCGGGAGGAACCCGATGAGTTCACTGCGTCGCCTCGACGGTCCGCGGATCAAGCACCTCGCCGATGCGGGCGCGCCTTACGAGGCAGTCACAATCGACAAGCTGACGCCGATCATCGGCGCCGAAGTGGGCGGGGTCGACCTGTCGCAACCGCTCGGCAACCGCACGCTCGACGAAATCCACCGGGCGCTCGCCGAAAATCTCGTCATCTTCTTCCGCGACCAGCATTTGAGCGAGGACCAGCATCTGGCGTTCGGCCGGCTGTTCGGCGAATTGCACATCCACCCGGCGGCGCCCTCGGTGCCGGGGAAGCCCGAACTGATGATCATCCACGCCGACAAGGATTCCCCGCGCGCCAACGGCGAGGGCTGGCACAGCGACGTCTCGTGCGAGCCGGAGCCGCCGATGGGCAGCATCCTCTACATCCGCAAATGCCCCCCACACGGCGGCGACACGCTCTTCGCCAGCATGTACGCCGCCTACGACGCCTTGTCGGACCGCATGAAGGCCTATCTCGAGGGGCTGACGGCCGAGCACTCGGGCGATCACTACCGCGGCCAGTACGCCAAGTACGGACTCGCCGACAAGCCCGAATACCCGCGCGCCACCCACCCGGTCGTGCGCACCCACCCGGTGACC
>DASYZD010000012.1:0-9573 GCA_035946655.1 Allostellaceae bacterium
GGCGTGCACGGCATCCTGGTTCCCGGCGGGTTCGGCGAGCGCGGCCCCGAAGGGATGATCGAGGCGGTGCGCTTTGCCCGCGAGCGCTCGGTGCCGTATTTCGGATTGTGCTTCGGCCTGCACATGGCGGTGATCGAGGCGGCACGGCACCTCGCCAAGCTGAAGGGCGCCGGCTCGACCGAGTTCGGTCCGTGCGAGCACCCGGTCATCGGGCTGATGACCGAATGGATGCGCGGCAACGAGCTCGAACAGCGCAGCGCCAACGGCGATCTCGGCGGGACGATGCGGCTGGGCGCCTACGATGCCGTGCTCAACCCGGAAAGCCGCGTCGCCGAAGTCTACGGTACCACCCATATCAGCGAGCGGCACCGCCACCGCTACGAAGTCAACATCGCCTACCGCGACACCCTGGAAGCGGCAGGATTGCGGTTCTCCGGGATGTCGCCCGACGGCCTCCTGCCGGAGATCGTCGAGATCCCCGGCCATCCCTGGTTCATCGGCGTGCAGTTCCATCCCGAGCTGAAATCGAAGCCGTTCGAGCCGCACCCGCTGTTCACCTCGTTCGTCAAGGCCGCGCTCGACCAGTCGCGGCTGGTGTAAAGCTTAACCGCGTTCCCGGCGAGGCCGGGACCCATTTATCCGCGTCCCAGGCGATTGAAAAATGGATCCCGGCCCTCGCCGGGAACGCGAAGTAGGGAGATCGGGAAAACATGCCTTCGCGCCACGTACGGGTCGGCGGGTTGACGCTCGGCAATGATCTTCCACTCGTGTTCATTGTCGGGCCGAACACGCTGGAGTCGCGCGCCCATGCGTTGGAAACCGGCATGGCGTTGGCCGAGATCGCGGGCAAGCTGAGGATCGGCCTCATCTACAAAACTTCGTTCGATAAGGCCAACCGCACCTCGCTCAGCGGCGAGCGCGGCATCGGGCTGAGGGAGGGGCTCCCGATCCTCGCCGATCTGCGCGAGGCCACGGGCCTCCCGGTCCTCACCGACATTCATGCCCCCGAGCAATGCGCCCCGGTCGCCGAGGTGGTCGACGTGTTGCAGACCCCGGCCTTTCTCTGCCGCCAGACCGATCTCCTGCTGGCGGCGGGCAAAGCCGGCAAGCCCGTCAACGTCAAGAAAGGCCAGTTCCTCGCGCCCTGGGACATGCAAAACGTCGCGGCGAAGATCGCCTCGACCGGCAACGACCAGATCCTGTTGTGCGAGCGCGGCGCGATGTTCGGCTACAACAATCTGGTCGTCGATATGCGCGCGCTGCCGATCATGGCGCAGACCGGCTATCCGGTGGTGTTCGACGCGACCCATGCGGTGGCGAGCCCGGGCGGCCTCGGCGACCGCTCAGGCGGGAACCGCGAATTCGCCCCCATCCTCGCCCGCGCCGCGGTCGCAATCGGCGTCGCCGCGATCTTCCTTGAAACCCACCAGGACCCCGACCATGCCGGTACCGCGGAGGCTTCGACTATGCTGCCGCTGAGGACATTGCCCGAATTGCTTGAAACCCTCATCGCCCTCGATCGCCTCGCCAAGGCGCGCTGAAATTCCCCCTCGCCCCCCATCGGGGGAGGGTTGGGGTGAGGGGATGAATAGGCTATGTCGTTGCCGGGCTCAGCACCCTCACTCGGCCGCCGGTTGCGCGCCGGCCACCCTCTCCCGCGGTGCGGGAGGGGGGTTTCAGCGATATGAGGCTCCGATGACCGCGATTGCCGACATCCACGCCCGCGAGGTCCTCGACAGCCGCGGCAACCCGACGGTCGAAGTCGAGGTGACGCTCGACAGCGGCGCACTCGGCCGGGCAGCGGTGCCGTCGGGCGCTTCGACCGGGGCGCACGAGGCGGTCGAGAAGCGGGACGGCGGCCAACGCTATGGTGGCCGCGGCGTCCAGGAGGCGGTCGGCGCGGTCAACGGCGAGATCTTCGATGCGCTGTCGGGGTTCGACTCAGCCGACCAGCTCCGGATCGACCGCACCCTCGTTGGGCTCGACGGCACGCCCAACAAGGGTCGGCTCGGCGCCAACGCGGTGCTCGGCGTCTCTCTCGCCTGCGCCAAAGCCTCGGCCATCGAACTCGGCCAGCCGCTTTACCGCTATGTCGGCGGGGTCTTCGCCCGCACCTTGCCGGTGCCGATGATGAACATCGTCAATGGCGGGGTGCATGCCGACAACCCGATCGACATTCAGGAATTCATGATCGTGCCGGTCGGTGCGCCCAATGTCACCGAGGCGATCCGCTGGGGCTCGGAGATCTTTCACGCGCTGCGCCGAAAGCTCGCCGAGGCCGGCCACAACACCAATGTGGGGGACGAGGGCGGGTTCGCCCCGAACCTTGCCTCGGCCGACATGGCGCTCGGTTTTGTGATGCAGGCGATCGAGGCCGCCGGCTATAAGCCGGGCGAAGATGTCGTCCTGGCGCTCGATCCGGCGGCGAGCGAGTTCTACCGCGGTCGCAAATATAACCTCGCCGGCGAAGCCAAGGTGCTCGATGCCGCCGGAATGGTCGCCTATTACGCCGACCTGGTGGCGCGCTATCCGATCGCCTCGATCGAGGACGGCATGGCCGAAGACGACTGGGACGGCTGGGAGCACCTGACCCGCGAACTCGGAGGGAAGATCCAACTCGTCGGCGACGATGTCTTCGTCACCAACCCGGTGCGGCTCAGGGAGGGGATCGCGCGGGGCGTCGGCAACGCGCTCCTCGTCAAGGTCAACCAGATCGGCACGCTGTCGGAGACGCTGGAGGCGATCGAGATCGCGCTGCGCGCCGGCTATGGCGCGGTCTTCTCGCACCGCTCGGGCGAGACCGAGGATGCGACGATCGCCGATCTCGCGGTCGCGACCAATGCCGGGCAGATCAAGACCGGCTCGCTATCGCGCTCCGACCGCTTGGCGAAATACAACCAGCTGATCCGGATCGAGGAAGAACTTGGCGAATCGGCGCTCTACCCGGGCGGTGCGGCGCTGCGGCGGTAGCGGCCTGTTCCAACGCTTGTGAGCCGATCGTCGACGACCGGAAGCGGCTCGGTACGTCCTTCGAGACGCGCCCTCTGGGCGCTCCTCAGGATGACGTTATTTCTCCATTCTATCACGTGCTTACCCTCATCCTGAGGAAGCGCGGAGCGGCGTCTCGAAGGGCGCAAGGTCCGGGCGCCACGTTTCCGGCGGGCATGACCGCTTTGCTCGCAACCCCACGGGCCGAGACGCCAACCAGTGGCGACATTGACGGCGGGGGCGACGCGTGATGCTCTTCCCTGATGATCGTTCTGCGCGAGATGCGCCGGCGGGCGAAGGTTTTGGTGCCTCCCGTGTTGGGCTTGGCGGTCACCGGCTATTTCGCCTATCACCTCGTCGAAGGCGATCGCGGGCTGCGCGCCTGGGTCCAGATCACCCAGGAGCTGCGCCTCGCCAAGGCGAATCTGTCGGCCGCCGAAGCGGAGCGAGCCGCGCTCGAGCATAGGGTCTCCCATATGCGGCCCGATCACGTCGATCCGGACCTTCTCGACACCCAAGTGCGCCGCACCCTCGATGCCGCCGCGCCGGGCGAGATCGTGATCATCGAGCCCGCGCAAACGCCTTCCGGCAAACCCTGACTGCGGCCGGTGCAGGCCAGCCGGCGCGGCGTTTTTCGCCGCTCTGCCGTGCCGCGATTTCCTCTTTCCAACCAAAGGATTGTCTCCCCTGAGGTTGCAAACCAACCGATTTGACCGCATGCTCCGGCGCGAGCCCGGAGGACAGCAGATGGCAGTCAAGCGCAAGGAGAAAGTGGTCACGCCGGCCCAGCCTGCGGTCTCGACCGACGCCTTGTTGCGCTTTTATCAGGACATGCTGCTGATCCGCCGCTTTGAGGAGCGCGCCGGGCAGATGTACGGCATGGGCCTCATTGGCGGCTACTGCCACCTCTATATCGGGGAAGAGGCGGTAGTCGTCGGGATCCAGGCCGCGCTCAAGGACGGCGACACCAGCGTCACCTCCTACCGCGACCACGGCCATATGCTGGCCTGCGGGATGGACCCTAAGGGCGTCATGGCCGAACTGACCGGGCGGCGCGGCGGTTATTCGCACGGCAAGGGCGGCTCGATGCACATGTTCAGCCCGGAAAAGCATTTTTTCGGCGGGCACGGCATCGTCGGCGCCCCGGTGCCGATCGGCACCGGGCTCGGCTTTGCCCATCGCTATAAGGAGGACGGGCACATCTCGGTGACCTATTTCGGCGACGGCGCGATCAACCAGGGCCAGGTTTACGAGAGCTTCAACATGGCCTCGTTGTGGAAACTGCCGGTCGTCTATGTCGTCGAAAACAACCAGTACGGCATGGGAACGTCGGTCAGCCGCGCTTCGGCACGCACCGATCTGTTTCACCGCGGCCTCCCCTACGGCATTCCCGGCGAGCAGGTCGACGGGATGGACGTGGTCGCGGTCAACCAGGCTGCGCTCAGGGCGGCCGAATACGCCCGCACGGGTCAGGGGCCGATCATTCTCGAAATGCTGACCTACCGCTATCGCGGCCACTCGATGTCGGACCCGGCGAAATACCGCAGCAAGGACGAACTCAACCGGATGCGCACCGAGCACGACCCGATCGACCATCTGCGCCGGCGCTTGCTCGACCAGCATCAGGCTGATGACGACACGCTGAAGCAGATCGAAAAAAGGGCGCGTGACATCGTCGCCGAAGCTGCGCAGTTTGCTCAGGACTGCCCGGAGCCCGATCCGAGCGAACTGTGGACGGATGTGCTGGCCGACGCCTAATTAGAGGGGCGGGCGGAGCAGGAACCGGGCGGGCGAAGAACCGCTGATGACGGCGAGGACGTGAATGGCTAGCCAAGTGCTGATGCCGGCGCTGTCGCCGACGATGACCGAGGGCAAGATCGCGCGCTGGGTCAAAAGCGAGGGTGACAGCGTGCGCGCGGGCGACGTCTTGGCAGAGATCGAGACCGACAAGGCGACGATGGAGGTTGAAGCGGTCGACGAGGGTGTGCTCGCCAAGATCGTCATTCCCGAAGGCACCGATCACGTTGCGGTCAATACCCCGATCGCGTTGATCGCCGAGAATGGCGAGGACGTTGGCGCGGCTGTGGTCAAGTCGCCGCCGGCCCGCCCGCAACCGGTAGCGCCCGCCGCTCCGGCGATCCGCGCTCCGACGATCAAGGCCTCGGTAGAGCCCGTCCGAGCCGCGCCCGCCGCCCAACCCACCTCGGCTCCCGCAGCCGAGGAATACGCCGGCGCGACCGTCACCCAGACCGTGCGCGAGGCGCTGCGCGATGCGATGGCCGAGGAGATGCGGCGCGACAAGAGCGTCCTCCTGATCGGCGAGGAAGTCGCCGAATACGAGGGCGCCTTTAAGGTCAGCCACGGATTGTTGCAGGAATTCGGCGCGCGCCGGGTCATTGACACGCCGATCACCGAGCAGGGTTTCGCCGGGCTCGGCATTGGCGCGGCGTTTGGCGGCCTGCGCCCGATCGTCGAGTTCATGACCTTCAATTTCGCGATGCAGGCGATGGACCAGCTGATCAACTCGGCCGCCAAGACCCGCTACATGTCCGGGGGCCAGATGTCGACGCCGATCGTCTTCCGCGGCCCTAACGGCATCGCCGCGCGGGTCGCCGCGCAGCACTCGCAATGCTATGCAAGCTGGTATGCGCATGTCCCCGGATTGAAGGTGGTCGCGCCCTATACCGGCGCCGACTTCAAGGGGCTTCTCAAATCGGCGATCCGCGATCCCAACCCGGTCATATTTCTCGAACACGAGCTGGTGTACGGCGAGAGCTTCGCGGTCCCGGCGGATCCCGAATTCCTCGTGCCGATCGGCAAGGCGCGCATCGCTCGCGCCGGCGACCAGGTCACGATCGCCGCCTTCTCGCGCATGGTAAAGCTGGCGATGCAGGCCGCAGACGAACTCGAGAAAGCGGGCATTTCCGCGGAAGTCATTGATCTGCGCACACTGCGGCCGTTCGATGTCGAGACGGTGGTCCAATCGGTCAAAAAGACCAACCGCATCGTCTCGGTCGAGGAGGGCTGGCCGTTTGCCGGGATCGGCGCCGAGATCGCGGCGATCGTCGTCGAAGAATGCTTCGACTGGCTCGACGCGCCGCCAAAGCGCGTCACCGGCAAGGACGTGCCCTTGCCTTACGCCGCCAATCTGGAGCGTCTCGCGGTGCCGCAGGTAGCAGACATCGTCGCCGCCGCGCACGCGGTGACGTACCGGTAATGACGGCCAAGGCGGGACAACCAAATTGGTGACCTGAGCTATGCCCATCGAAATCCGCATGCCGGCGCTGTCGCCGACGATGACCGAAGGCAATCTCGCCCGCTGGCTGAAGAAAGAGGGCGATGCGGTTCATTCGGGCGACGTCATCGCCGAGATCGAGACCGACAAGGCGACGATGGAATACGAGGCTGCTGACGAGGGACGCCTCGGCAAGATCATCGTTCCCGAAGGCGCGCAGGGCATCAAGGTGAACGCACCGATTGCGCTCTTGCTCGAAGAGGGCGAGGACCCCGCCGCGCTCGAGAGTTTCGCCCCCGCGGCCGGCCCGGCACCGGCCAGCCCCCACCCTGGCCCTCCCCCGCATGCAGCGGAGGGGATACGGGAGGCGAATCCTCCGCCGCCGGCCGCTAACCCTCTCCCTCCCCCGCGTGCGGGGGAGGGAGAGGGTGGGGGCGCGGCAGCCGCCAACGGCCGGGTGTTTGCCAGCCCGCTGGCGCGCCGGATGGCGGTTCATGCCGGGATCGACCTTGCCGCGATCCGCGGTTCGGGGCCGCAGGGCCGCATCGTCAAGGCCGATATCGAACGGACATTGGCGGGGCCGGCAGCGCCTCGGCCCGGGGTTAGCGGGGGAGCACCCGTCTTTGCCAAGGCGCAGATGCTGGCGCTGGCCGGCAGCCCGCCCTACCACGAAAAGCCGCACAGCGCGATGCGCCGGGTCATCGCCCGCCGGCTCGCCGAATCCAAGCAGACCGTTCCGCATTTCTACATGTCGCTCGATTGCGTGATCGACGATCTCCTGAAAATCCGCGCCGTGCTCAACGGCAGATCGGAGATAAAGATCTCGATCAACGACTTTGTGATCCGCGCCGCGGCGCTGGCGTTGCGGCAGGTGCCGGCGGCCAATGCGTCGTGGTCGGACGAGGCGATCCTCCTGTGGGAGCGGGCCGATATCTCGGTTGCCGTCGCGCTCGATGACGGCCTCATCACCCCGATCGTCAAGGGCGCCGACCAGAAGGGGCTGGCGCAGATCGCCGCCGAGACGAAGGATCTTGCCGAGCGCGCTCGCGCCGGCAAGCTGAAGCTCGAAGAGTTCCAGGGCGGCACCTTCTCGATCTCCAACCTCGGCATGTACGGGATCCGCGAGTTCGCCGCCGTCATCAACCCGCCGCAGGGCTGCATCCTCGCCGTCGGGGTCGGCGAGCAGCGGCCGGTCGTCCGCGACGGGCAGCTCGGCGTCGCCACGGTGATGACCTGCACGCTCTCCGCCGATCACCGTGTCGTCGACGGCGCGGTCGGCGCCCAGTTCCTCGCCGCGCTCAAAAAGCTGATCGAAGACCCGCTGACGATGCTCTTGTGAGCGCGGCAGCGGCGGCAGATCCGTGCGATATTGACGGCGAGTGCTCAAGACAGCAGGGAAGCTGACGTGCCGCGCGTTGATGTCCCGCAAAAGGTGAGCGTACCGGAGCGCCTCACGCGCATCGAGATGCAATCGCCGCGGGCAATCGATGCACGCCTGGAGCGGCTCGGTTACCGGGGCCAGAGGCAGGCGCGCAAGGCCGCCGCGATCCTGGCTTATCGGCACATCCAGCGGCTCCGGCGGTTTCATCTCTATGGCGCGGCGCCAGACCCCGGCACGCGCCAGAACTGCCTGTTCATCGGCCCGACCGGATGCGGCAAGACCTATCTGATCGAGCTCTTGTTTCGCGATATCCTGGAAATCCCGACCATTCTGGTCGATGCGACGCAATTTTCGGAAACCGGCTATGTCGGCGACGACGTCAACACAATCCTCTCGCGGTTGTTCGCTCAGGCCGGCGGCGACTTGGCGTGGGCCTCGTGCGGGATCGTCTGCATGGATGAATTCGACAAGCTGGCGACGAGCCGCTCGGACAGCCGGTTTGCCGGTCAGCAAACCACCAAGGATGTCAGCGGATTTGGCGTGCAGCGCGGATTATTGAGCCTGCTGTCCGCTCAGAAGGCGGATTTTCCGCCCGATTTCGGCTTTACCAGCCGCCAGCCGCCGCTCAGCATGCCGCTGCAGTGCATTACCTTTATCGCCTGCGGCGCATTCAGCGGGTTCAGGGGCGTTGTCGATCAGGTCGACGAGGAGGTGCGGATCGGCTTCGGGCGGAACGTCAAGGCGCGCCCGCCCGAGGCAATCGCGGTCGAGGTGATCGAAGAAGAATTGACCCGCACCACCGCCTTTGCCCGCTACGGCTTCTTGCCGGAGCTGATCGGCCGCTTCAACCGTCTGGTCGCCTTCGCTCCGCTCGATGCGGGTTCGCTGAAAGCCATTCTGGCCGATGGGGTGCTCGCCGAATACCAGCGCGAGTTTGGTGAAGAAGGCATGACCTTGGAAGCGGACGAGGGTGTGCTCGACCACATCGTCGAGCGGGCGTTGCGGCGCGAAACCGGCGCCCGGGGATTGCGCGCGGAATTGGCGCGCAGCATCGAGGAGGCTGCCTACGAGCATTTCGGCCAAGGCGAGCCGCGGACGATATGCCTGCGGGTGCGTGGCGACGCCATCGTCGCAGAAAGCTGAGGAAGACGCGCATGGCCGAGAGTTCATTCGACCTCGTTGTCGTCGGCGGCGGACCGGGCGGCTATGTCGCGGCGATCCGGGCGGCGCAGATGGGCATGAAGACCGCGCTCGTCGAGCGCGAGCATCTCGGGGGCATCTGCCTCAACTGGGGCTGCATCCCGACAAAGGCCTTGCTGCGCGCCTCGGAGATCCGGCACGTGCTCAATCGCCTCGACGAGTTCGGGTTCTCGGCCCGCGACATTTTCTTCGACGCCAAAAAAGTGGTTGCGCGCTCGCGGGCGGTGGCGAAGCAATTGTCGAACGGCGTCGCTTTCCTGCTGCGCAAGAACAAGGTCAACGTGTTCGACGGTGCGGCCCGGCTCGCCGGCAAGGGGAAGCTCGCCGTGACGAAGGACGGGAAGGCGGTCGCCGATCTCGCCGCCAAGCACATCATCCTGGCGACCGGGGCGCGGGCGCGCTCGCTGCCCGGGCTCGAAGCCGACGGCAAGCTGGTGTGGACCTATAAGGAGGCGATGGTGCCGGCGGCGATCCCCAAATCGCTGCTCGTCGTCGGCTCGGGGGCGATCGGTATCGAATTCGCCAGCTTCTATCGCGACATGGGCGCGGAGGTCACGGTCGTCGAGGTGCTCGACCGGGTGCTGCCGGTCGAGGACGAGGAGATCTCCGCCTTTGCGCGAAAAAGCTTCGAGAAGCAGGGGTTCGCGATCCACACCAGCGCGGTCTTGAAGAGCCTGAAGCGCGGACGGGATAGCGTGACGGCGACGATCGAGGTGGGCGGCAAGGCGTTCGAGGTCAGCGTCGAGCGGGTGATCCTGGCCGTGGGGAT
>DASYZD010000013.1:0-12408 GCA_035946655.1 Allostellaceae bacterium
CCAGCTTCATGAAGATCGCCAGCCCGTCCTTGGTTTTGAGGTTGAGGGCGAGCGAGCGCTTGTTGCGGTGCAGGTTCTGGAAGTCGAAGCCTTCGCGCCTGGAGCCCGTGACATCGCGGCCGTCATCGGCCGGCGGCTCGATCTTGATCACCTTGGCGCCCCAATCGGCGAGCTGGCGCACCGCGGTCGGCCCGGCGCGCGCATGCGTCAGGTCAAGCACGGTAAAACGGGACAATGGCAGCGATCCGATGCTCACGATTGCGGCTCCTTATCGGTTGAGCGTCTGGCCAGTGGCTTAGCGGCACTTTCGTCCGTGCCGTGCGCCGGCGTCAAGAATTGGTCGGTCTATTCCTTGAGGAAGGCGAGGACCCGTTCGGCGAAGCGCTCGGGCTGTTCGAGTTCGGGGCGGTGGCCGGCCTCGTCGATCAATTCGAAGCGGGCGTTAGGGATCAGCCCGGCGTAGGCGCGGCCGTAATCGGGGGTGACGATGCGGTCGCTGGCGCCCCACAGCGCCAGCGTCGGCACGCGGATGCGGCCGAGCCATTGCCTCAATTGCGGGTTGTACATGTAGGGGCGCCAGGCATAGAGGCAGAGCGCTTCCCAGTTGCGCGCGTGGATGACCAGTTCGTCGTCGCTCATCGCCTCGTAATCGGGGGCCTTTGAGGGATCGTGCCAGCTCGCGCGGCGGACTTCGTCCGGGTTGAGGTTGAACACATCCAGGATGTCGCGGGTCTCGCGGTCGCCCAATTTGATGCCGACGGGATCGACGAGGATCAGCTTGTGCAGGCGGTGGCCGCAGGCGAGCGCGACTTCGGCCGCGAGCCAGCCGCCGAACGACAGCCCCATCAGCACGATCTTGTCGTAGGGCAAGTCGTCGATCAGGGCGAGGTAGAGGTGCACCAGATCGTAGATCGTATCGAAATCGGCCGGCCGGGGCGTATTGCCAAACCCCGGCGAAGACGGCGCGATGATTTCGGTGTGCTGGCTGAGGAGGTCGAGAAAAGGCGCCCGCGGGTGGACGCTGTCCATGCCGTGCAGGAGGAGAAGCGGTACGCCCCCGGCGCCCGTGGCGCCGCGGCGCAGCACCTCGAGTTCGATCCCGTTGATCCGCATCCGGTCGTTCGGCATGCCGCCAGTCTTACCTGATTTCAGAAGTCATCATGCCATGAAGCGGCGGCGCGCGCGATTCGCGCTGCGGCGCATCGTCACGCCGGTGCCCCGCTGCGGCGGCAACCGGCGAGCGGGCCAAGCGGCGGGGCCTTGCCGAGGTCTCGGCCTGGATCGGTGAAGAGCGCTTGTCGGCGGGCCCGCCTCGCCATACAGTAGCGGCCTCGGCTCAACAACCAGAAAGGAGGTGATCCTGTGTCTAACCACCAACCGCGGTCTCTCGTTGCCGTGACCAGGATCCCTGCATTCGCGGAGATCCGCGCCTGAGTTAAGGCGCCGGCGCGGCTGCGAAGGCCGCTGGTTTGCGAAAGAAAGGCCGTCCTCCGGGGCGGCCTTTCCCTTTGTGGGACCGTCCGCTAGGCCCCCGTCCTCGCCCCTGATCTGGATCAAGGTGATCCGTCCGCGCTGCCCCTAGGTTTCAAGATGAGGAGGCGCCATGTTCGAGACTGCGGAGCTGGGCCACCATCTCTCCAAACAGGAATATCGCAAGATCGAGCCGGATTTGCGCGCCCAGTTGCTGGAAGCGCAGTACGACCTGTGGAAAACCGGCAAATTCCCGGTGATCGTTCTGATCTCCGGGGTGCGCGGCGCCGGCAAAGGCGAGACCGTCAACCTTCTGCTCGAGTGGATGGACCCGCGCCACATCCACACCCATGCCTTCGACAATCCAACCGACGAGGAGCTGGCGCGGCCGCCGATGTGGCGCTACTGGCGGGCGCTGCCACCGAAGGGCCACATCGGCATCCTGTTCGGGTCGTGGTATACCGCGCCCATCATCGATCGCGTATTCGGCCGCATCAAGCAAGGCCATCTCGCGCGCGAAATCGATGAGATCAACCATTTTGAGCGCATGCTGGCCGACGAGGGCGCGCTGATCCTCAAATTCTGGTTCCATCTCGGAAAGACGCGGCAGAGGAAGCGGCTGAAGGCGATCGAAGCCAACCCGGAGACGCGCTGGCGCATCACTCAGCGCGATTGGGATTTCTTCACGAAATACGACCGCTTCTACGGCGTCAGCGAAGACGTGCTGAAGCGGACGTCGACCGGGTGGGCGCCCTGGATCGTGGTCGAGGGAGAGGACCCCGCCTATCGCTCGGTCACGGCCGGCCAGACGCTGCTCCAGGCGATGCGCAAGCGGCTCGACGCAAAGCCTGGCGGCACGTCCGGCCGGAGCGTCGAGGCTGCGCCGCTCGCAACGCCGGTGGACAACCTCTACATTCTCGACACCCTCGATCTGACCCAAAAGCTCGCCAAAGCGCACTACTCGCGCGACCTCGCGAAGCTGCAGCGGCGGCTTGCGCTGCTGACTCGGCATCCGCGCTTTGCCCAGCACAACGTCATTTGCGTGTTTGAAGGTATGGATGCGGCGGGGAAAGGCAGCGCGATCCGCCGGCTCACCACAGCCATCGATGCGCGGCTTTACCACACCATTCCGATCGCGGCACCCACCGACGAAGAGAAGGCCCAGCCGTATCTGTGGCGCTTTTGGCGGCATATCCCGGGCAAGGGGCGGTTCACGATTTACGATCGCAGCTGGTATGGGCGCTTGCTGGTCGAGCGCATCGAAGGCTTCTGCTCGGAAGCCGATTGGATGCGCGCCTATTCCGAGATCAACGAGTTCGAGGATCAATTGACTCGCACCGGTTCGATCGTGCTGAAATTCTGGATGCAGATTTCGAAATCGGAACAATTGAAGCGCTTCACCCTGCGCGAACAGACCCGGTTCAAGCAGTTCAAGATCACCCGCGAGGATTGGCGCAATCGCGAAAAGTGGCGCGAGTACCAGGCCGCCGCGGCCGACATGATCGAGCGCACCAGCGCCGCCAATGCGCCGTGGACCCTGGTCGAGTCGGACGACAAGTACTTCGCGCGCGCCAAGGTGCTGCGCACCATCGTCACCGCCCTCGAACGGCGCCTCGGCCCATCATGATGGCCTGGTATGCGCCGGGGCCGCTATTGCGGCGCTAGGGCGGAGCGCCGGTTAGGCGCCGCCCTGCTCCGCCCAGTCGAGGAGACGGTCGAGAAATTTCTGGCCGTCGGCCATTTCGGCGCGGGTGATGTATTCGTCGGGCTTGTGCGCGACCTCGATCGAGCCCGGTCCGCAGACCACCGCCGGAATGCCGGCCTCCTGGTAGAGCCCGGCTTCGCTGGCGAACGAGACGGTCGTCGTCGTATTGAGGCCGGTCAGGCGCCGGGCCAGCGCCTCGGCTGGCGAACCGGGCACCGGCGCGAGCGGCGGCACGGCGATGATCGTTTCGGTCTCGATGGCCGCATCCCTGAATCCCGCGCGCATCCGCGGCAACAGGTCGTCATCGATGAAGCGGTCGAGGCGCGCCTTGAGCACCGCGGCATCCTCATCGGGGAGGGTGCGCAGATCCCAGTCGAAGGCGCACTCGCGGGCGATGATGTTGACCGCGGTGCCGCCCGCGATCGTGCCGACGGAAAGCGTCGTATGCGGCGGGTCGAAACCGCTCTCGGGCCGGGCGCGGCCCCGCGCCTCGGCATGGAGGCGGCCGATCTCGCCGATCATCTCGGCGGCGGCGACAATTGCGTTGACGCCGCGGTCGGGCGCGCTCGAATGCCCGTCGCGCCCGGTGATGCGGGTGCGGAAGAACGAGCAGCCCTTTTGCGCATTGGCGATCTGCATCGAGGTCGGCTCGCCGACGATGGCGAGCATCGGCCGCTCGACGCCCCCCGGCAGCGTGCGGATCAGCGCCGGGGCGCCAAAGCAGCCGGTCTCCTCGTCATGGGTGAAAGCGAGATGCAGCGGCACCGCGAGCGTTTTCTTCGTCATCTGCGGCACCAGCGCCAGAACCAGCGCGATGAAGCCCTTCATATCGGCGGCGCCGCGGCCATGCAGTCGGCCGCCGTTTTCGGTCAGGCGGAACGGGTCGCTGTGCCAGTCCTGGCCGGCGACCGGCACGACATCGGTATGGCCGGAGAGGATGACGCCGCCCTGTGCGAGGGGGCCGATCGTCGCGAAGAGGTTGGCCTTGCCGGGCATCGCCGCGCTGCGCTCGGAGGCGATGCCGAAGCCGGCGAGATAGTCGGCGATCCAGTCGATCAGTTCGAGGTTCGAGCGCGCCGAAATCGTCTCGAAGGCCACCAGCCGCTCGAGGATCTCGAGCGCAGTCGCGAGTGTCTCCTCGGAGCGGGGCTCAGACGTGTTCGTGGCTCCCGCCGCCGGGGGTCCCGATCATCGTCAGGACCTCGCGCCGGGTCGTCGGGTCGGCGCGGAAGACGCCGAGCATCCGGCTCGTCACCATGCTGACCCCGGGCTTGTGGACGCCGCGGGTCGTCATGCATTGATGCGCCGCCTCGATGACGACCGCGACCCCCTTGGGACGCAGCACCTCGTCCAACGTATTGGCGATTTGCGCCGTCATCTTCTCTTGGATCTGCAGGCGCTTGGCATAAACCTCGACGAGCCGGGCGAGCTTGGAGATCCCGACAACCCGGTTGCTCGGCAGATACGCGATATGAACCTTGCCGATGATCGGCGCGATGTGGTGCTCGCAATGCGATTCGAAGCGGATGTCCTTCAGCATGACGATTTCGTCGTAGCCATCGGTCTCCTCGAAGGTGCGCTGGAGGAGCGCCACCGGGTCCTCGTCGTAGCCGCTGAAGAATTCTTCGTAAGAGCGGACGACGCGGTCCGGGGTGCCGAGGAGGCCTTCGCGCCCGGGATCGTCACCGGCCCAGCGCAACAGCGTGCGTACCGCTTCGAGCGCCTCCTCGCGCGACGGCCGGCGCAGCTGGGCGAGCTTTCTGGCGGGAATTTTCTCGATCGTCGCTTTCGGTACGCTCGGGTTGGCAAAGCTCGGCATCTTGTCTCTCTTTTTCTTAAGGATGACGGCGCACTGCGCCCGGTACCCATGGGCACCGATCAGTTGAGGCGCGTCTGCTGTTGCGGCGTATCGAGGGAAAAGGCGGGAACGCGCACCAGGAAATTCTCGCCATCCGGCGTTTCCATCTCGTAATCGCCGACCATGAAACCCGACGGCGTCGCGAGCGGGCAGCTGCTGGTGTATTCGAAGCTTTTGCCGGGCGTGAGGACCGGCTGTTCGCCGACGACGCCCGGGCCGCGGACTTCCTCCAGGTGCCCCAGCGAGTCGGTGATCCGCCAGTGCCGGCGGCGCAGCTGGACGGTTTCCTCGCCGCAGTTCTCGATCCGCACGTGATAGGCCCAGACGTAATGGTTCTCGGCGGGCGAGGAGTGCTGCTCGAGATAGAACGGCCGCACCGTCACTTTGATCGAGCGGGTGATCTCGGAATACATGCTTCGGGACTCGCTTGTCACGCCGCGCACAATGTCGGTCGCGAGGGATGACGCGTCAAGGTGAGTGGCCTAGCGGCCAGCGGACGGGGCGAGGAGAGCCAATACCTTCTCGTCGGGCCGGCGCGAGCCGTCGGGATTGATCGACTGGATGCAGACATGGTCGGCGCCGGCCTCCCAATGCTCGGCGATGCGCTTCCGGAGCGCCGCCTCGCCGCCCCAGGCGACATTGGCATCGACAAAGCGGTCGGAGCCGCCGCCGGCAAAATCATCCTCGCCAAAGCCGAGCCGGCGCCAGTTGTTGACGTAATTGTCGAGCCGCATGTAGTTGGCGAGCGCCTGGCGGGAAAGCGCGCGCGCCTTGGCGGGATCGCTCTCCAGGAGCACCCATATTTCGGGACACAACAGCTTGCCGGGACCCATGATCGCCCGCGCGTCGGCGGTGTGCTCGGGGGTGACGTTATAGGGATGCGAGCCGTCGGCGTGGCTCGACGACAGCGCCAGCATGCGCGGCCCCAATGCGGCAAGGATCGTCAGCGGGCGCTCGGCGGGTTCGGGCGCGCCATAGGGCGCCGCCTTCATCGCGTCGAGATAGGCGCGCATCGTCGCCACCGGCTTCCCATAAGTGTGGCCGCGCACGCCTTCGACCGAGGGCACGTGGGAAACGCCGAGGCCGAGGAGAAAGCGCCCGCCCGACTGTTCGGCGAGCGCGCGCTGGCCATTCGCCATCGCCATCGCGTCCCGGGCATAGATGTTGGCGATCCCCGGCGCGACGATCAGCGTCTTGGTGTTGGCGAGGAGCCAGGAGGAATGCACCAGCACATTGCGGCCGCGGCTTTCGGGCAGCCACAACGCGGCATAGCCCCAGCCCTCGACTTTCTGGGCGAAAGCGGCGCCCTCCGCGGCGCTCATCACATCCATCGCCGCCCACACACCGAGCTTGCCAAGCTGCATCGCCCAATCCTCACCCAAGCCGGCGCCATTCTACCCCTGCCGGGCGCCGTTGAGGCAAGGTTCTTGGCCAGCCACCCCCGGCCCTGTCGACGACTGGACGATCTTTACGACAAAGTCAGCTGAGCCGCAGCGCGGCGCGGAGGGCCGGGCCAAGCCCGGCCAGGGGATTAAAAGTGGAAGGAGGAAAGGCCTTCGCCGACGCCGCGCGCGGGGGTAAGCTGCCGCGCGACACAGACGAGGGAGGCTTCCTATGCCCCAGATCACCGGCGGCTGCCGATGCGGGCAGGTACGCTATTCGGCGAATGCCGAGCCGGCATTTACCGGAGTGTGCCATTGCACAAACTGCCAGAAGGAATCCGGCACCGCGTTCAGCGTCGTCATCGCGGTGCCGCAGGCCGCGCTCGCCATCCAGGGATCGCCGAAGAGCTATACGAGCAAAGGCGACAGCGGCAAGGCAGTCGTCGCCAAGTTCTGCCCGAATTGCGGGTCGACGCTGCTCTCCGAGCCGGAGTTGATGCCCGGCATGAGCATCGTCCGGGCGGGGACCCTCGACGACACCTCGTGGCTGAAGCCGACGATGGAAATCTATTGCGACAGCAAGCAGCCCTGGGTCGAGCTCGGTGGCGGATTGCAGAGCTTTCCCAAGATGCCGGGACCCGGCTGACCCCGGCGTCCTTCTCAGGTCGGGGCGTAGCGCTTGGACAGCATCGCGTGGATGCCCTTGTTGCCGTCGACCAAGTGCGTCACCCGCAGATCGACCGCGAGGCTGGCGAACATGTAGGCGTCCTCGGCTGAGAGGCCGAGGCGCTCGCTGATCAAGACGATCATCTCTCTGAGCGCGTCCTTGGCGGCGTCGTCGAGGTCGTCGTTGAATGCCATCGTGATGTGGTGCGAGGGGGTTTCCGCGCGCGGCAGCGCGAAATGCAGATCCTTGCGCAGCGTCAGCCGGAAGGTGCCGGAAAGCGCGGTTTCGAGCGCGGTCACGCAGACTTCGCCGTCGCCCTGCACGCCGTGCCCGTCGCCGACCGAGAACAAGGCGCCCGGCGCCCATACCGGCAGATAGAGCGTCGATCCGGCGACCAGTTCCTTCAAATCCATGTTGCCGCCAAACTCGCGCGGCTGGATCGAGCTGACCGCGCCATAGACCGGCGGCGGCGCCACCCCCATCACCCCGAAAAACGGCGCCAGCTCGATTTCCGCCCCCCAGGGCAGCGTGGCGATGCCGCGCTGGCGGTCGATCCCGGTGTGCCAGATCTTATGGATCGGGAACTCCTCGGGCAGCGTGCCGGCGAGCGGGCGGATCCGGGTGTAGCCCCAATTCTGCCGCGGCTCCACTGACAGGATGTCGATCTGCAGGATGTCGCCGGGCTCGGCCTCCTCGACCGCGACCGGCCCGGTCATGATGTGGGCGCCGAGCCGCGGGGTCAGCGCGCCATGGATCGCGCGATGGTCGGCAAGGATCTCGAAAGCGGGGTCCGTGGGCAGAATGTCGCGTCCGCCCGAGACGCAATCGACGCTCACCGTATCGCCCGAGGCGACGGCCACGACCGGCTGCAAGGCGGCGTCGAAAAACCCCCAGTGACAATTCTGCGGCCGGCACGGAACGGTGTGATGCTGCGACATCGCTTCCCCCTCTGTCCTGGACACCGCCCCTCACCCCACCCTCTCCCTGCAGGTCGGGAGAGGGAGCGGGCGTGGGGCGCCTATTTCCCCTTGCCGCCCGCCTTTTCGGCTTTATCGGCGTCGGCGGCGACCTGCATCTTGATGATCTTGTCGGGATTAGTGACGCTGCCGTTGTTCGCCGGATCGCCCTTCTTGATCTTGTCGATATATTCCATCCCCGAGACCACCTCGCCCCAGATTGTATATTGGCGGTCGAGCCCGGGGTTCGGGGCGAACATGATGAAGAACTGGCTGTCGGCGCTGTTGGGGTCGGAAGCGCGCGCCATCGAGACGGTTCCGCGCACGTGCTTTTCGTCGGAGAACTCGGCCCGGAGCTTGTGACCGGAGCCGCCCATGCCGGTACCTGTCGGGTCGCCGGTCTGCGCCATGAAGCCCTCGATCACCCGGTGGAACGGCACGCCGTCATAAAACCCGCGCCGCACCAGCGTCTTGATCTGGGCGCAGGTGTTGGGCGCCAGATCGGGGCGCATCGCAATCACCACCCGCCCGAACGGCACGTCCATGTAGAGCGTGTTCTCCGCGTCCGCCGCCATCGCCGTGCCTCCGAGCGCCAAGGTCATGATGAACGGAGCCGCAAAACCCAGAGCCAGCCGGCGCCATAATGCGATCATCGATGAACCTCCAGGGGCGGCAAGATTATACGCATCCGCAGGGAAATCCCATGGGGCGTCAAACCGTGCGTTCGCGCGCGTACCAGCCGCCACGGCGGAAGCGGTCGAGATAGCCGGGCAGGACCGCCTCGACCGCGGTCGGCGTGATGCCGAGCGCGGCCAGAGTGACGGCGCCCGACGACACGACGTTGTCGCGCTTCAGCATCTCGACCTGGTCGGGGGTCAAGGGCGGGTGCGGGAGCAGCGACAGCAGCCGTGCCTCCAGGCTCGCCAATCCGAACGGGAGATTGACCAGGAGCCGCTTGCGGCGGATCTCGGCGAGCAGCAGTTCTACGAGGGCGCGGAACGTGTAGACCTTGGGCCCGCCAAGCTCATAGGTGCGTCCGGCGGTGGCCGGATCATCGATGCAGCGAATGACGGCATCGGCGACATCGCCGACATAGACCGGCTGAAAGCGGGTCTCGCCGCCGCCGATCAGCGGCAGCACCGGCGAGATCATCGCCAGCGCCGCGAGGCGGTTGAAGAACTGGTCCTCCGGCCCGAAGACCACCGACGGCCGCAGGATCGTCGCGGTCGGGAAGGCGTCGCGCACCGCCTCTTCCCCCGCTGCCTTGGTGCGGGCATAGGCTGATGGGGAGCGCGGATCGGCGCCGATCGCCGAGATATGGACAAAGCGCTCGACGCCCGCCTCTCGGGCAAGCCGCGCGAGGCGCGCCGGACCGATATGGTGCACCATGTCGAAGCGCTGTGCGGCGGTTTCGTAGAGGATCCCGACGAGATTGACGACGGTGTCATTGTTGGCGACGAATGCCGGCAGCAGCGCCTCGTCGTCGATCGCGACATTGACGAGGCCGACCTGGCCGACATCGCCCTTCAGTTTGAGGAACCTCGCGGCGGCGGCGCCGCGCCCGCCGACGGTCAACACGTCGCCGCGTTCGGCCAAGCGCTTCACCACATAGCGCCCGATGAACCCGGCGCCGCCGAGGATCGCCGCCCGATGCTGTTTCATGCCCGCTCCACCGCCCGCGACCGCATTATCAAAAGCCTCGATCTACGGCAATATCGCCAGCACCAACGGTATTGCCAAATTCATTCCCGCGAAGGCGGGGTGAAGACAATTTGTAAGGAACGGGCCGAATGGCCGAAACCGACCGGAAATCGGACGCTGTTGTGTGGTTCGCGTCTCTGCGCGAGCGGGTTTGCGCGGCGTTCGAGGGGATCGAGGACGACTATGCCGGCCCCGACCGGGCGCAGATGCCGGCGGGGCGCTTTGGACGGACCGAGTGGCAGCGGCCGGGTGGCGGCGGCGGTACGATGGCGCTGATGCATGGGCGGGTATTCGAGAAGGTCGGGGTCAACGTCTCGACCGTGTTCGGCGAGTTCGCGCCCGAGTTCCGCGGCGAAATTCCCGGCGCCGCCGAGGACCCGCGGTTCTGGGCAAGCGGCATCTCGCTCGTCGCCCACATGCGCTCGCCCTTGGTGCCGGCTGTGCATATGAACACGCGGCAGGTCATCACCCGCAAATCCTGGTTCGGCGGCGGCGCCGACCTGACCCCGATCTACCCCGACCCGCCGGCCGCGGAACACTTCCACGCCGCCCTCGAGGCGGCCTGCAACGGTTACGATCCCCAATGCCATGCGCGCTTCAAGGCGTGGTGCGACGACTATTTCTACCTGCCGCATCGCGGCGAGCCGCGCGGCGCCGGCGGGATCTTTTTCGATGATCTCGACAGCGGCGATTGGGACCGCGACTTTGCCTTTGTGCGCGCCGTCGGCGAGGCGTTTCTCGCGGTCTTTCCCGCGATCGTGCGGGCGCGGATGAATGCCGCGTGGACCGCCGAACAGCGCCGCCATCAGCTTATTCGTCGCGGGCGCTATGTCGAATTCAACCTGCTCTACGACCGCGGCACCCGGTTCGGCCTCAGGACCGGCGGCAATGTCGAGGCGATCCTGATGTCGCTGCCGCCGGAGGTCGCCTGGCCGTAAGGTGACCCTCAAACCTGCTGGACGGCGGAGAGCAGCCAGTTGCCGCCGCGGCCGCGGACAAAAGTCCACACTTCTTCCGCTTCGACCGGCCGGTTCGGGTCGCCGCTGACCAGATAATCGGGAGCGCCCGGTGCGCGACCGAGCCGCACGACGTAATCGATCGCGCTCCATTGCAGGAAGGCGGTGGCGAATTGCAGGTCGCCCTCCTCCCAGCTTTCGCTGACCTCGCCTTTCAACAGAGTGACGTTGGAGACGATATTCTGCACGCCCTGGCTGGTGTTGCGGGTCAGCTCCTCGGAAAAATAGCTCAGCATCTCGGGTGTCATCAGCGGGCGCAATTGCCCGAGATCGGCCTGTCCCCACGCCTCCTGGACCGCGCCGTGGATCGCCTGGAAGGCGTTGAGGTCAACCTCGCCCACGGTCGTGTCATAGCCGCGAAAGCGCGCCGCCGGCGCCGCCGCCGCGCCGATCGACCGCGGCATCCCGCCGCCCGCCCCGGCAAACGAGGAGCCGCCCCCGGCGAACAGCCGAAACAGGAAGAACACGAGGCCGCCGACGATCAACAGCGTCAAGAGCCCGCCGAAGACATGGCCCATGCCGCCCATCCCGCCGAACAGCATCGAGCCGAGAAACCCGCCGGCCAGTCCGCTCAGGAAGGGGTGGCGCTGGAAGAAGCTGCCGCCGTACGCGCCGGTGCCGGCGAGTGGGGTGGTCGCCCGCGGGGTCTGGGTCATGCTACGGCTGAGCGGGGCGGCGCCGTTGTTTTCGAAGGTGCGGGTCCCGCGGCTGCCGAAGCTGGAGCCGGCGCCGGACGACGAACTGCCAGCCCGCGCTTCCGCCAGGCTCGGAGCGAGCGCGAGGGTCAGGCAGAAAAACAGGGCCAGCAGAATGCGCCACTCCAGGATGCGCCACTTTGGGATGCCCCCCGCCAGGGGCTGTGCCAGGGGCTGTACCAGGGGCTGTGGGAGCGATCGGCTCGACATGGTCATCTCCGTCCGCGCGGCGATGTAAGGGGTAGTCTGCCAATATGGGGGGCCAGTGCGATGCACAACAGAGCAATCGCGCCGCTGGGAACGCCGCCGCCTCCCCTTGCGCCGATCCGGCGATTCGGGGTTTCTTGATCGGCAACCCCGGGGTACCCAAATCATTAGGACAATTCGTGTTACCGTTGCCGGGTGCCGCCCCTGGGCCCGACAGCGGATCTCGCTCGCCGCCGAGGAGAATGATGATGTCGCGCGTGGCGCTGTTCAGTTCGCCGTTGCTCTTGGGGTTCGAGCATTTCGAGCGGGCGCTCGACCGGGTCAACAAGGTCTCGGGCGATGGCTATCCGCCCTATAATGTCGAGCAGCTCAGCGAGAATGAGCTGCGCATCACGCTCGCGGTCGCCGGCTTCACGATGGCCGATCTGGGGATCGCGATCGAAGACAACCAGCTGGTGATCCGCGGCAGGCAGGCCGAGGACAGCGAACGGGTCTATCTGCACCGCGGGATCGCCGCGCGTCAGTTTCAGCGCTCGTTTGTCCTCGCCGAGGGGATCGAAGTGCGCGGCGCCTGGCTCGAAAACGGGCTCCTGCATATCGATCTGGTGCGCCCGAGGGTCGAGGCGCGGGTGCGCACCGTGCCGATCCGCGGACCCGAACCCGGCGGCGGCACCGACAGACCCCGCATGGTGCGCGCGCGTTCATCGGGCAGTTCGAACGATGCGGGCTAGGGTGAGCGCCCGGAGAGGTC
>DASYZD010000014.1:0-5417 GCA_035946655.1 Allostellaceae bacterium
CTGAAGGTGCCGGCGGCGCTGCACGCCGATCCGGGGCTGGCGTTCGCGGAGGCGCGGTGGTGGCGCAAGAAGGATAATTACGATGCCGCCGCCCAGCTGCTGCTGGCCCATGACGACACGCCGGTGCGCCCCAAATTGTGGTGGCGCGAGCGGCTCGACGTCGCGCGCCGCCTGATGGCCGCCGGCAATGCCGATACCGCCTATAAGCTCGCGCACGGGCCCGGCGCGACGGCCGGGACCGCCAATCCCGAAGCGGAATTCCTCTGCGGGTACATCGCGCTGCGCTACCGCAACGATCCCGGCCTCGCGTTCGATCATTTCGCCCATATCCTGGCGCGGGTGACGAGCCCTTACGCCAAGGCCCGCGCCGCCTATTGGGGCGGGCGTGCCGCCGCGGCGGCCGGCAAAGCGGATCTGGCGGCGAAATGGTATGCCGCCGGCGCCGATCACATGGCGACCTTTTACGGCGAGCTCTCCGCCCATCAGCTTGGCCGGGACGCCCCGCCGCACCCGGCGCCGGAACCGCGCCCGAGCGGCGCCCAGCAGTCCCGGTTCAATGCCGAGGAGCTGGTCCGCGCGGCGCGGATGTTTCTGAGTGCGGGCGACCACGCCCACGCCCGCGCCTTTCTGATGGAGCTGGCCGATCGGGCCAAGCGGCCGCTCGATTTTTCGATGCTGGCCGCGCTCGCCGAAGAGTACGGGCGGGTCGATCTGGCGATCGCGGTGGCGCGGCGCGCGATCGATGCGGGAACGCCGTTGATGGTGCACGGCTACCCGGTCACTGCGCTCCCCGAGGGCGGCAACGCCGAGCGTCCGCTCCTCCTGGCGATCGTGCGCCAGGAAAGCGCCTTTGCCGCCGATGCGATGAGCCCGGCCGGGGCGCGGGGCCTGATGCAGCTGATGCCGGCGACCGCCGCTAACGTCGCCCGCAAGGAGCAACTGCCCTATTCGCTCGACCGGCTGACCACCGACGGGATCTACAATCTGGTCCTCGGCCGCTCCTATCTCGAACGGCTGATCGACGATTTCGGCGGCTCCTACCCGCTGGCGATCGCCGCCTACAACGCCGGGCCCGGACGGGTGCGCCAATGGCTGCACGATTTCGGCGATCCGCGCGGCCAGGACAGTGCCATGGTCGACTGGATCGAGATGATCCCGTTCAACGAAACCCGCGGCTATGTCCAGCGGGTGCTCGAAAACCTGCAGATCTATCGCGGCCAGGGCGGCGACAACACGGCTGCCTTTTCGCTGGCGAGCGATCTGGCGCGCTGAGCGGATCGTCCGCGCGTTCGGGGCGGATGACGCCGCCCGCGAAGGCGTGCAAGATGGCGTATCGCGGTTTCAACCCAGGGAAGCCTCCGTGTCCGATCTTGCCGCCAGGGTGGAGCTGACGCCGCCCGATATCGAGCCCTATCGCGCGGGTAATACCGGCGTCGAGTACGTTACGAGCTTTGTCGCGGACGATCCTGGCCCGCATGTCTTGGTGTGCGCGGTGACCCACGGCAATGAGATTTGCGGGGCGATCGCGGTCGACCGGCTGCTGCGCGCGCGGGTTCGGCCGCGCCGGGGCACGCTGACCGTGGCCTTCGACAATGTCGCCGCCTATCGCGCGTTCGACCCGCGCTACCCGGTCGCCTCGCGTTATGTCGACGAGGATTTCAACCGACTGTGGCACCCGGCGACCCTGGACGGGCCGCGCCGGTCGGTCGAGCTCGAACGGGCGCGGACGCTGCGGCCGATCATCGACGCAGCCGATTTCCTGCTCGACCTCCATTCGATGCAATATGCGACCGCGCCCTTGATGCTGGCCGGGCTCCTGCCGCGCTCGCGCACGCTGGCGCGACGGGTCGGGGTCCCCGAATTGATCATGTGCGACAAGGGCCACGCCGCCGGCCCCCGGATGCGCGATTATGGCGGCTTCGGCGATCCCGCCTCGGCCAGGACCGCGCTTCTCATCGAATGCGGCCAGCATTGGGAGCGCCGCAGCGCCGAGGTGGCAACCGACGTGATGCTGCGCTTCCTGATCGCGCTCGAGTGCGTGCAAGCCGAGGATGTGGCCGCGCTCGGCGGCCCCGATTTCGCCGCGCATCCGCGTCAAAGGGTGATCGAGGTGACCGAGGCGGTGACGATCGCCGGCCAGCGTTTCGATTTCACGCAGGATTTTCGCGGGCTTGAAGTCTTACCCGAGAAAGGCACCCTGATCGGCCACGACGACGGGCGCGAGGTGCGCACCCCCTACGACAATTGCGTCTTGATCATGCCGTCGCGCAAACTCGTCCGCGGTCAGACGGCGGTGCGTCTCGGGCGCTACCTCGACTGAACCAATCGGCCGCCGCCGCTCCCAAGCGGAGCTTTCCGCCGTTTGCCGACGAGCGCTCTCGGGTCCTCGTGCTCGGCACGCTGCCGGGTGAAGAATCGCTGCGCCGGGTCGAGTATTACGCGCATCCACGCAACCTGTTCTGGCCGATCGTCTACGCGCTGTTCGATGAAACGCCGCCACCCGCTTACGTCGCGAGGGTGCGTTTTCTCGCGAGCCGGGGGATCGCAGTGTGGGACGTCTGCGAAGTCGGCGAGCGTCGGGCGAGCGCCGATGCGACGATCCGCCGGGAGATGCCGAACGCGATCGACGGGCTGCTCGATAAACACCCGAGGATCCGGGCGGTGGCGTTCAACGGCAGCGGTGCGCGCCAGCTCTACGACCGCCATTTCGCGCGGCGCCCGGGTCTCCTGTATCTCCCGCTGCCGTCGACCAGCCCAGCCTATGCGAGCCTTAGCTTTGCCGAGAAGCTCGCCCGCTGGAGCCAGCTGCGCGATGTACTGGACGGCGGGTGACCCGCTGTAGCCGGCTCGCCCGGCCGTCGCCATCGACTTTGTCCACTTGCGGTGCCGCGGTGGCGCACTATGTGTACGAACGGAGGAGTCTTTACACATCGAGATCCCCATGCGCACCAATGTCGAAATCGACGATAACCTGATGCACGACGCACTTCGTCTGAGCGGGCTGAAGACGAAGCGCGCTCTCGTCGACGCCGCCCTGCGGATGTTTGTGCGGGTGAAGCGCCAGACGGATATCTTGAGCCTCGCGGGAAAAGTGCGTTGGGAAGGGAATCTTGACGAAATGCGTGAGGGTCGCCTCTTCGATGATCCTGGTCGATAGCTCGGTCTGGGTCGACCAGATCAACCAGGTTGCCACCGCGCAGGTCCTGCGCCTGCATGAGCTGCTGCCGGAGGAGCCGCTGCTGATCGGCGATCTGATCTTATGCGAAGTCCTGCAGGGCTTTCGCTCGGAAGCGCAGGCGAGGATGGTGCAGCGCTCGTTAAGCCGGTTTGAAGTCGTGAGTTTGTGCAGCCCAGCCCTAGCGGTGAGAGCTGCGGGAAATTATCGCATGCTGCGGCGACAGGGGATCACGATCCGCAAGACCGTCGATCTGATCATCGGGACGTTCTGCATCGAGCACGGCCATGCGCTCTTGCATTCCGACCGGGATTTCGAGCCGATGGAGCGCTTCCTCGGCCTGCAAACAGCGTAAGTGAGGGGGGAGATGAAGCGCAGCTACGAGACGATCGCGGTTGAGGATCGGGGCGAGGGGCTGGTGCTGCTAACCCTCAACCGGCCGCAGGTCGCCAACGCGATGAACACGCAGATGGGCCATGACCTCCTGGCATTTTTCGATGGGGTCAACGCCGATCCCTTGTCCCATCGCGCGATCGTCCTGACCGGAGCCGGCGACAAGGCGTTCTGCGCCGGGGGTGACTTGAAGGAACGTCAGGGCATGAGCGACGAGACCTGGGCCGCTCAGCACCTCTTGTTCGAGCGCGCGATCCGCGCCTTTATCGGCTGTCCGGTGCCGGTCATCGGTGCGATCAACGGCGCGGCCTATGCCGGGGGGTGCGAACTGGCGCTGTGCTGCGACTTTCTCTACGCCGCCGAGACCGCGCGCTTTGCGCTGACCGAGGTGACGCTCGGCATCATGCCGGGAGCCGGCGGCACCCAGAACCTGCCACGCGCGGTCGGCGAGCGGCGCGCCAAGGAAATCATCCTGACCGGACACCCGTTCTCGGCCAAGGAGGCCCATGAGTGGGGCATGGTCAACCGGCTGTGCCCGCCCGGGCGCGTCCTCGACGAGACGCTGGAGACTGCCCGCCGCATCGCCGACAATGCGCCCATTTCGGTGCGCCAGGCCAAGCATTCGATCCATTTCGGGCTGCAGATGGATTTGGGCTCCGCGATGATGTTCGAGATCGAGGCCTATAACCGCATGGTCCCGACCGAAGACCGCCGCGAGGGCATCGCTTCGTTCAACGAAAAACGCAAACCGCGGTTCACGGGACGGTGACGGTGGCGACCCCCCACCTTTCCCTCCCCGCTTGCGGGAGAGGGTTAGAGCGGGGGAGGGTTGGGATGGGGCTCGTGGGCGGCGAGGATAGGAGGTCGAGCATGGACGGCGATTTGGCGACCCCGACAAAAGCGATGGATCTGACCCAGACCCTCGCCAAACAGGCGTGCGCTATCACCTATGACGCGCTGCCCGAGACCGTGCGGGAATTGGCACGGCAATGCGTGCTCGATTATTTGGGCGTGGCACTGGCCGGGGCCGACGATCCGCTCGCCCGCATCTTGCTCGACGAGGTCTCCGAGGCGGGCGGGGCGGGCGAGGCCAGCATCATCGCCAACAAGGCGCGGCTGCCGATGCTCGCGGCCGCGCTCGTCAATGGCGCGATCGGCCACGCGCTCGATTACGACGATGTCAATCTGGCGATGCCGGGGCATCCCTCGGTGGCGATCCTGCCGGGCCTCTTGGCGCTCGCCGAACAGCGGGGCAGCGCCGGGCGCGATGTCATCGCCGCCTTTGTCGCCGGCTACGAGACCTGCTGCCGGGTGGGCATGACGATGCGGCCCGGACATTATGGCCGCGGGTTTCATGCGACCGGCACGGTCGGCGCGTTCGGCGCGGCGGCGGCCTGTGCGCACCTGATGGGCCTCGACGTTGGCGCCATGGCGCAGGCGCTCGGCATTGCCGGAACCCAAGCCTCCGGGCTCAAATCGCAATTCGGCACGATGTGCAAGCCGTTCCATGCCGGGAAGGCCGCGCAGAACGGGCTCCTCGCGGCGCGCCTCGCCGCCCGCGGGTTTTCGAGCCGGCCCGACCTGATCGAATGCGAGCAGGGTTTCGCGGCGACCCATGCCCCGAAATTCCACCCGGAAGAGGCGCTCGCCGAGCCGCCGGGGGGCTTTTATCTCCTTGCCAACCTCTTCAAGTATCACGCTGCCTGCTACATGACCCACGCGCCCATCGAATGCGGCCGGGCCGTCCGCGAGGCGCACCGGGTAACGCCCGGCGACATCGCCCGCGTCACGCTGTCGGTCAATCGCGGGTCGAGCCGGATTTGCAACATCCCGGCGCCGACCGACGGTC
>DASYZD010000015.1:0-8888 GCA_035946655.1 Allostellaceae bacterium
GTTGCGCCCGCGCCGCCCCCACCGGTCGCGGTGGCCGCCCCCGCACCATTTCCATTCTGGCCGTTCGCCGGGTTTTATGGCCCGCCGTCGCCGGGGCGTCTGACGCTCAGCAATTTCACGTTCGACAATGCGCATGTCGAGGTGGCGATCACCACGGCTCCGGATTGCGGAGGGCCGGCGGGGGCGACGACCAGCGATTTCGCGCTGCCGCTCAACGGCACCCGGATCATCCAATCGACGCCAGGCGCCGACATCTGCTGGCGCCGCGCGATCGCAGCCGAGACCCCGCCGGGAACGGCCCCATCAAAAGCCGGCTGGACCGCGTGGAGCCGCGCGTTCCTCTCGTCCGGGCGCTCGGTCGACGCGCAACTGTGAGCCCAGGGCCATGACCCGCATCGCCTCGATCGCGACCTACCCGGTCTCGGTGCCGCGCTCGCCTCCGGTATGGACCGCGCAGGAGGAGATCAAGGCCTGGTCGGTCATCCTGACGGAAGTCAAGACCGATGACGGCCTCATCGGCTATGGCGAGATCCACGGCGCGCCAATGCCGCGGATCTGCGAGTGGGTCGCCCGTTTCGCCGAGATAATCGGCGGGATGGATGCGCTGGCTCATGAGGCGGTGTGGGATAAGCTGTTCGCGCTGACTTGCCCGCGCCCCGGCGCCATCAGCGGCGCCGCGCCGCCGCCAATACCGCGCGGCGAGCGCACCGCGGTCATGGCGGCGATCGCCGGCATCGACATTGCCCTCTGGGATCTGAAGGGGAAGGCCGCGGGGCTGCCGGTGTGGCGCCTCTTGGGCGGCGAAAACCGTCCGCTCTTCACCTATGCGACCGGTGGCTATTATCGACCCGGCGCGACCGACGCCGACTATGGCGCCGAGCTGGCGCGGTTTCTCGACCTCGGCTATTGCGCGGTCAAATTGAAGACCGGTGCCGGCAGCGTCGTCGGCGAGACGGCGCGGGTGCGTGCGGTTCGCAACGCGATCGGCGAGACGACGGCGCTGATGCTCGACATGAACGCGCCCTATGATTTGCCCGAATGCATCGACTTCGCGCGATGCGTCGAACCGTTCGACATCTTCTGGCTCGAGGAGCCGCTGCACTGGTATCTGCAGCCCGCCGATTTCGCCCGGCTGGCTGCGGCGACGCCGATCCCGCTCGCGCATGGCGAACGCGAACTGACCCGCTTCACGGTGCGCGATTTCATCACCCAGGGCGGCGTCCGCTATGTGCAGTTCGACGCGACCCGCGCCGCGGGCTTCACCGAGGCATTGCGGGTCGCCGCATTGGCCGAGCAGCACGGCGCGATGGTCGCGCCCCATACCGCGCCGGAGATCCACGGCCATCTCGTCCTTGCCCTGCCGCGCTGCGCCTTCGGTGTCGAATCGCATGGCGGTCCCGAGACCGACCCGCTCGCCCACGGTCTTTTCCGCGAGCACCCCGAGCTGCGCGGCGGCCAGATCCACATCGGCGACAACCCGGGCTTCGGCCTCGACCCCGACTGGGCTTTCGTCGAGCGCTACCGGCTCGGCTGAAGCAAGGCGCCTGTGGGGCGGCGCGATCACCCTCTCTAAGATCCCTGCGCCGGCACGGCTGCTGGAGCGGTTCCCGACCGAGTCAAGGCACTCGGCATGCACCACCCCCACCCCGACCCGCCCCCATCGAAGGGGGCGGGAGTAAAAATTGGAATGCCGATGGAGGCCCTCCCCGCCGATCGAGGCCCCGCCCCTCGATGGGAGAGGGTTGGAGAGGGGGTGAACGCGGTGCAACTTGATCGGGAACCGCTTTAAGCATGGATGCACAGGGACCCCGCGCCGGCTGCGGCATGGGGCAGGGACCCGACTTTCGGGTAATGCCGGATTACCGGCCGGCCTGTTTGATCGCGCGCCACAGGCGCTCCGGGGTCGCCGGCATCGGCACCTCGCGGATGCCGAGCGGCTGCAATGCATCGATCAGCGCGTTGCCGACCGCCGGCATCGCGCCGACCGCGCCCGCTTCGCCCGCGCCCTTGACGCCCAGCGGGTTGGTCTTGGTCGGCACCGGGTTGGATTTGCAATGGATCGCCGAGAGATCGCCGGCCCGCGGCATCGCGTAATCCATGAACGAGCCGGTGACGAGCTGGCCTGACTGGCCATCGAAATGGATGTCTTCCATCAATAATTGCCCGATCCCCTGGACGATGCCGCCGCAGATCTGGCCTTCGAGGAGGAGCGGGTTCAACACCGTGCCGACATCGTCGACGACGCTGTAGTGCACGAGTTCGACCGTGCCGGTTTCGGGGTCGATCTCCAGTTCGCAGATATGGACGCCGTTGGGGAAATTCTGCTGCTTGGCGGCGTAGGCGGCGCTGGCGACGAGGCCGGGCTCCATGCCGTCGGGCAGGCTCGGCGGGTCCCACGCCACCGCGGCGATATCGGCGAGCGACATCGCGCGGTCGGTGCCGGCGATCGCGAAGACGCCGTCGCTAAGTTCGATATCGGCTTCGGCCGCCTCGAGCAGGTGGGCGGCAATCGCCTTCGCCTTGGCAACGATCTTCTCGGTGGCGAGAAAAACCGCAGAACCGCCGAGCGTCGCGGTGCGCGAGCCGCCGCTGCCTTCCCCGATCGCCACCTTGTCGGTGTCGCCCTGGAGGTATTGCACCCGGTCGGGGTGGATGCCGAGGCGGTCGCACACGATCTGCTTGTAGATCGTCTCGTGGCCCATCCCCTGGGTGATCGAACCCGATAGAAGCGTCGCGGTGCCGCCGTGGTCGAAGCGGATTTCGGCCGCCTCGAACCCGCCCGCCGCAGCCCGCTCGATCGTATTGGAGAGGCCGATGCCGCGCAATTTCCCGCGGGTGCGCGCCTCGGCGCGACGCGCCTCGAACCCAGGAACGTCGGCGAGGGCGAGCGCGAGATCGAGGTTCTTCGCGAACTCGCCGCAATCATAGGTGAAGATGAGCCCCGTCTTGAACGGCATCGCCCCGGGCGGGATCATGTTGCGCCGGCGCAATTCGATCCCATCGATGCCGAGTTCGGCCGCCGCCTCCTCGACCATCCGCTCGATGACATAGCCGAATTCCGGGCGGCCGTTGCCGCGGTAGGGCCGCATCGGGTTGGTGTTTGTGAAGACCGCGGTGACGTCGGCGTGGATGGCCGGGGTGCGGTAAACCCCTGCTAGCGTTCCCAAATTCATCACGAACGCGTTCGACCCGGCCTGCGCATAGGCGCCGACCGCGGCGTTTATTTTGACGCGAAAGGCGAGAAAATGGCCTTGGCCATCGAGCGCCAGCTCGGCTTCGGTCACGTGGTCGCGGGCCTGCGCGTCCGAGAGGAACGCCTCCGAGCGCGTGCTCGTCCATTTGACCGGGCGCTCGAGCAGCTTGGCGGCGAGAAGGACCAGCGCCACCTCGTTATAGATCGCCGATTTCATCCCAAAGCTGCCGCCGATATCGCCGGCGACGACGCGCACCCGGCTCTCCGGCACGCCGATGATTTGCGCCACCTCGGCGCGGTAGGAGTGGGTGCGCTGGAGCGTTGTGTATATCGTGTAGCGCCCGTCCGAGGGGTTGTAGTCGCCGATCGAGCCGCGCGGCTCCATCGCCGCGGCGGTTACCCGGTTGATCACCATCCGGCGCTTGACGACACGCTCGGCGCGGGCGAAGCCGGCTTCCACCGCCGTTTTGTCGCCGACCTCGTGGACAAAGCAGATGTTGTCCGGGCAATCTTCCCAGACGCGCGGCGCCTCAGGCCCCGTCGCATCGGCGGTCGAGACGATCGCCGGCAGCGGCTCGTAATCCACCTCGATGAGTTCCGCGGCGTCGGCGGCCTGGTGCCGCGTCTCGGCGACGACAAAGGCCACGTAATCGCCGACCCAGCGCACCTTGTCACTCGCCAGCGCCGGAAAGCGCGGCCGATACATCGGCCCGCCGCCGCGCCGCTTCATCCCATCCGGCACCGGCAGGTCGCCCCAGCCCGATCGTTGCCAATCAGCCGCGGTCAACACCGCCAGCACCCCCGGCGCCGCCTTGGCTCGGGCAACCTCGACCTTGCGGATCCGCGCATGCGCGTGCGGTGAGCGCAGCACATGGCCAAATGCCATGCGCGGCAGCACCATGTCATCGACATAGCGCCCCCCGCCGCGCAACAGCCGCGGGTCCTCAAAGCGCGGAACCGGCTGACCCACTGCGAATTCGCCCATACATCCTCCTGGTATTCGGCGCGCCGCCTCAGCGGAACGGGTTGATGATCAGGACGCCCTCGACCTGGCGGCCGTGGCTCATGTCTTCGGTATACAGTTCCGCGCAGCCGAGCGCCCGGGCCGCCGCGATGATAGCGCTATCCCAATAGGAAAAGCGGTGCGCCGCGCGGATCTCCAAAGCGGCGTTCACGATCGCCAGCGTGATGTCCTGAACGCGAAAGCGGGTCCATCCGGTGAGGAGGTCGACGGCGACGTCATGCGGCAGCCGGTGGGGCCGCGTTGCCCTCGTCGCCTGGGCGTAAAACTCCTGTAGCACCTGGACCGAGAGGGCACCATCGTCGCGCTCCAGGAGCGTGATCGCGCGCCTGCGCTTGGTGGCCTCGGCGGGGTTGCGGCTGATCGAATAGATGAGCACATTGGTATCGAAAAAGACCGGCACGTTTAGAGCCGGCGATCGTAGAGCTGATCGCGCGGCAGATTTTCGGAGGCGCTGAAGTCGGTGACCCGCTCGCGTGCTTCCCGTTCCAAACGCTTCAGCCGTTCGAACTCGGTCTCGCCCGAAGCAAGCTCAACGAGGAAACCCTTGACCAGCGCGGAGACGGACGTATCGCGCTGGGCAGCGATCATTCGCGCGCGCCGGTAGGTTTCATCGTCAAGTGATACTGTGATATTTTTCATAGATTCACGGTAAGGCGGCCAGGCCGCGCTGTCAACGCTTGCCCGGCACCCCGTGTGGCTCGTTCTGTGTCCGGGCGGGCGTGCGCTGCAACGCCGATTGAGCGCGGAGTAGCGGCAGGGTAGGATTTCGGCTTATCGTTATGCAATTGAGGAGCATCGCCGCTTGGACGGCACGGTCGATAAACTCGAGATCCCCGGCGTTCCGATCGCCGTGGCAACGCCGGCAAGCTCCGCCCCGGCGCCAAGCTCCGCTGCGCCGGCGCCCCAAACAGCCGACGCCGCGCCGGCCAAGCCGGCCTATCCGCCGCCCGCGCCGGTGCCGACCCAGGAGGCCCCCAGGGGGCTGCGCTTCGATTTCAACGAAGGCTGTCGGGTGGCGCTGCCGGAGGGCGAGCACCCCTGGCGGGTGCGGATTTCCGATCTCGACACCGGCAACATTCTTTACGAGACCGAAATCAAGGCCGGACGGGTCAGCAGCACCAAGCGCTATTATGTCCGCTTCCGCGTCGAGGTCTGGCAAGAGGACGAGAGCGTCTTCAGCCATGACTATTCGGCCGATGGACGGGAGGTGCTGATCAATTTCCCGGTTGGCACGCTCGGCGACACGCTCGGCTGGTTTCCCTACGCGGTGAAGTTCCAGGAGCGGCGTAATTGCCGGCTGACCTGCGCGATGGCGGAGCGGCTCATTCCGCTGTTCCGCGACACCCATCCCCAGATCGAGTTTGTGACCCACGAAGAGGTCGACCCCGAGCGCTATTACGCGACTTACAGCATTGGCCTCTTTTTCGACGACAAGGATGGCGTCTTCCAGCCTTGCGATTTTCGCCATGTCGGGTTGCATCGCACCGCCGGGTTCATCCTCGGGGTCGACCCGACCGAAGTGGCGCCGCGGATTGCCCTGCCCCCCGAGCCTCGGCCGCTGGCCGAGCCTTACGTCTGCATCGCGGTGCAGTCGACGACGCAGAGCAAGTGCTGGAACAATCCGCTGGGCTGGCACGACATCGTCGGTTTTCTGAAGGAAGCCGGCTACCGCGTCGTCTGCATCGACCAAAAGCCGGTGCATGGGACCGGGCTCGTCTGGAATCACATTCCGCACGGCGTCGAGGACGAGACCGGCGACCGGCCGCTTCTCGAACGCGCGCGCTGGCTGCGCCATGCCGAATTCTTTATCGGCTTGTCGAGCGGCCTCTCCTGGCTGGCCTGGGCGGTCGGCACGCCGGTCGTCATGATCAGCGGCTTTACCCATCCGACCAACGAATTTTCCACCCCCTACCGGATCATCAACTACCACGCCTGCAACAGCTGCTGGAACGACCCGCGCCACCGCTTCGACCATCACGACTTCCTGTGGTGCCCGCGCCACGCCGGCACGTCGCGCCAGTTCGAGTGCACCCGCCTCATCACCTCCGAGCAGGTAAAGCAGGTCGTGCGCAATATCCCGGGGTTCGGGGTGATCGGGCGCTAGGCGACAACACGCCGCACCGCCCCTGTAGCGCGCAGTGGCGATCGGCTCGAAACCTAGGTAATCTGCAGTTATCGCGGGCCGCTGTCCGTTAATCACAGGTCCGGCTCGAACCGACCGCCAGGGGGCGCAATGACCGCGTCGGCATATGTTGTCAGCCCCAGCCAGGAGCTTGACGGAATCACGCTGCAAAGCGGCGATTCGATGTCGGTCGAGAATGCCGGCAAGGCCGTCGGCACTACGGTGCTCAGCGGCGGTTTCATGGACAACGCCGGGGTCACCAGCGCGACCAATGTCAATGGCGGCCTTTCCCTAGTCGAGGGCGGCGCCGTCGCCGTCAGCACGACAGTCAATAGCGGCTTCGATGAAGTCTTTGCCGGTGGTACGGAGAGTAATACCAAGGTCAATTCCGGTGGCGATCTTATCGTCTTTTCGGGTGGTACGGCCCTCAACCTGGTCGTCAGCGGTCTCAACGCTTTTGCCGACATCTATACCACGATCAGCGGCGTCGTGGTGGGCGATGAGGGGCAAGAGAACGTCATCTCGACCGGCATCGATAGCGGTGCCCTGATTTCCGGTTACCAGTGCATCCACAATGGCGGCATCGCGATCAGCGCGCTGGTGATGAGCGGCGGCGATCAGCTGATGTTTTCCACGTCGGGCAACCCTCCGAGCTTCGCCAGTAACGCCGTCATCAGCAGCGGTGGCCGGCAGGATATTTCGGCCGGCGGCATTGCCGTCAACACGGCGTTGCACGGCCAGGCGTTCGTCTCTTCCGGCGGTATCTCGAGCAACACCCAAATCACGAGCGGCGCGATCGAGACCGTGTCGTCGGGCGGTGTGGCGAGCGCCTCAACGATCAGCAAGGGCGGCCTCCAGAACGTCCTCGGATCGTCGACAAACACCAATGTCAGCAGCGGTGGCCGCGAGGTGGTGTCCTCCGGCGGTTCGGCAACTTCGGCGACGGTGCACAGCGGCGCCAGCCAGATCGTGTCGTCGGGCGGCACGACGATTTCGACGCGGGTTGACAGCGGCGGCAGCCAGACGGTGCTGGGATCGGCCAACGCCACCTTTGTCGATAGCGGCGGGCTGCAGGTCGTCTCGAATGGCGGGGTGGCGAGCGGGGCGGTCATCAATTTCGGCCAGTCGGCCGGCAATGGCGGCAAACAGGTCGTCTCCAATGGCGGTATCGCCTCGAACACCTTATTGAGCGGCGGCCAGGTCAGCGGCGCCGGCGCGACAATGGAGGTCTTGTCCGGCGGCAGTGCGGTCAGCACCACTATCGGGGCCAGTGATCCGGGGGGCGGCGCCGGGGCGAAGGCGACTGTCCTCGCCGGCGGTACGATCACAAATGCCGTCGTGCAGGGCAGTCCGATCAAGGACGGCGGCGGAAAGCTGGATTTGTCGGGCGGCACCGCAATCGACGCGACCGTCAACGCCGGTACCGCCGACGGCGGCGGCGGCACGGTGACGGTCTACGACGGCGGCTTCGCCAGCGCCACCTTAGTGAACGGCGCCGCGGTGAAAGGTGCCGGCGGCAAGCAGAATGTCTCGTCCGGCGGCAGCACGCTCGACACCAGCCTCGGCGCCGGCACGGTCGCCGGCGGCGGCGCCAGCGAAACCGTGTTCGACGGCGGCTCGACCGACAGCACCCAGGTCAGCGCCGGCGTCAATAGCGGCGGCGGCAAGCAGAGCGTCTCGTCAGGTGGCACCGCGGTCGGCACGATCCTCAGCGGCGGCGCGGTCAGTGGGGGTGGCGGCGGCCAGACGGTTTTCTTCCGCGGGTTCGCCCAGGACTCGATCGTCGAGGCTGGCACGGTCGGCGGCGGTGGCGGCAAGCTGACGGTCTCCTCGGGCGGCCACGCGGTGCATGCGACCGCCTCGGGCGCCGCGGTCAGCGGCGGCGGCGGCAAGGTGACGGTGCTGCGTGGCGGCCATGCCAGCATCACGATTCTGCTCGGCGGAACGAAGAGCGGCGGCGGCGGCACTCTGACCGTCAGTGCCGGCGGCACGGCGATCGGCACCCATGCCGACCAAAGCAAGACCAGCGGCGGCGGTGGCAAGCAGACGGTCTCCTCCGGCGGTCTGGTGATCGACACGGTCTTGCAGGGCGGCCTCTTCAATGGCGGCGGCGGGTTGCAGACCATCTCCTCCGGCGGCCGGGCGTTCAGCACGATCGTCGGCAACAGTCCGGTGGTCAGTGGTGGCGGCGGCAAGGAGAGCATCTCGAAAGGCGGCCTCGCCAGCGGCACATTCCTCAGCGGCGGCGCGGTCAGCGGCGGCGGCGGCGGGCAGACCGTGTTCTCCGGCGGCACGGCCTATAAGACGATCGTCAGCGGCGGCACGGTCAGCGGCGGCGGCGGCAAGCAGACCGTATCGAAGGGCGGCGTTGCCAGCGGCACGATCCTCCTCGCCGGCACAGCCAACGGCGGCGGCGGATCGCTGTCGGTCAGCTCGGGCGGCAAGACCATCGGCGCCAGCGCCAGCGGCGGTGCGGTCGGCGGCGGCGGCGGCAAGGAAACGGTGTCGAAGGGCGGCGTTGCCAGCGGCACGATCCTCCTCGCCGGCAC
>DASYZD010000016.1:0-2429 GCA_035946655.1 Allostellaceae bacterium
TGGGTGCAGACCGCCTATCTGATCGCCGAGATCATCGTCATCCCGCTGTCGGGCTGGCTGACGCGGGTGTTCTCGACGCGCTGGCTGTTCGCCGCCTCGGCCGCCGGGTTCACCGTGTCGAGCCTGCTGTGCGGCCTCGCCTGGAGCATCCAGAGCATGATCGTCTTCCGGGCATTGCAGGGGCTCCTCGGCGCCTCGATGATCCCGACCATGTTCACCTCGTCCTTCTATTTTTTCCAGGGCCGGCGCCGGGTCTATTCCGCCGCCGTGATCGGCACGATCGCCTCGGTCGCGCCGACCCTGGGGCCGGTGATCGGCGGCTGGATCACCGACACCCTGGATTGGCACTGGCTGTTCTACGTCAACCTCCTGCCGGGGGTCGCGGTCACCATCCTCGTCGTGCTCACGGTCGAGATCGACGAGCCGGATTGGAAGCTCCTGAAGGATGCCGACTACCCCGGCATCGCGCTCTTGGCGATCGCCCTCGGCACCCTTGAATTCGTGCTCGAAGAAGGCTCGCGCTGGAACTGGTTCGACGACCGCACGATCCGCAACTGCGCCTGGGTCGCGGCGATCACCGGCGCCCTGTTCGTGATCCGCAGCCTGACGTTCGCGCGCCCGGTCGTCGATCTGCGGGCGTTGAAGAACCGCAACTTCGCGGTCGGCTGCTTTCTCTCCTTCGTCACCGGCGTCGGCATTTTCTCGACGATCTACCTGACGCCGCTCTTCCTCGGCTATGTGCGCGGGTTCAGCGCCTGGCAGACCGGCGTCGCGATCTTCTCGACCGGCGCCGCCTCGCTCGCCGGCGTGCCCGTCTACATCATCCTCGCGCGCCGCTTCGACACGCGCTGGCTGATGATGTTCGGGCTCGCCTCGTTCGGCTTCGCGATGTGGAGCTTCAGCTACATAACCCATGACTGGGGCGGCAGGGAGCTGCTCGTGCCGCAGATCCTGCGCGGCTTCCCGCAGGTCTTCGCGGTCGCCCCGGCGGTGACCCTCGGCCTCGGCAGCCTGTCGCCGGAGCGGCTGAAATACGCCAGCGGCCTCTTCAACATGATGCGCAATTTGGGCGGCGCCGTCGGCATCGCGGTGTGCGGCGCGATCCTCAATGCGCGGACCAATTTCCACTTCGAGGCGATCGCTTCGCACCTGACCCCGGCGAACGCCCCGATGGAGCGGCTGCTCGCCGGCCTCGCGACGCGCTATGCCGCGCTGCCGGGCAACCTCGATGCCGGTCGCCTCGCCGCCTTGAAGCAGCTCTGGCAGCTCGCCTATCGCGAAGCCGCCACGCTCGCCTTCGCCGATGCGTTCCGCGCCATCATGGTCGCCTTCGTCGCCGCCACCCTGCTCGTGCCGCTGTTGCGCCAGGTCGCCCCGATGGCCCCCGCCAGAGCCTCGCACTGAGCGGCCAGGCCCCGCCGCGCTGCGGCATTTGGCCGCCGCCCGCCCGCTCGGATGCTCCTCCTCCTTCGCCCCGGCAATCGCTGCCGTTTTCCGCGAGATCGCTGCCGCCGAAATAGCTCTTGGCGCGGGCGAAAGTCATAAATGTTTCATTAACCATGGCTAAGGTGCGGCCGGCCCGGGCCCGCGTCGGCGCGGTGCCGCGGTATTGGGGAGCACGGCCGGATCCGGCCTGTTGCAATCAACGGAGGGGGCAGATGAGCGTAAATCGGGTGAGAAACCTTTGCCGGCTTGAGAGAGGCCGCGCGCACCGGCCGGCACTCGGCCTTGTCGGTGCGTCGCTGGTCTTTGCCGCCGCGCAGACAGCGCTTGCGGCGACCCAGATCACCGGCGCCGGCTCGACCTTCGATTATCCGTTCTTTGAAAAGGCCTTCTACGTCTACAACCAGAAAAACCCGGCCGTCGCGGTCAACTATCAGGCGATCGGCAGCGGCGGCGGCATCCAGCAATTCACCGCCAAGACGGTCGATTTCGGGGCGACCGACGTGCCGATGGATGCAAAGGAGCTGGCGCGGGCGAAGGGCGCCGTCCTGCAGATCCCGATTACCCTCGGCGGCGCCGGGGTGGCGTACAATCTGCCCGGGCTCAAGAAGGGGCTTCGCCTGACGCGCGAGATCGTCGCCGACATCTACCTCGGCAAGATCGCCAAGTGGGGCGATCCCGCGATCGCCAAGCTCAATCCCGGGGTCAAGCTGCCGAACATGGCGATCACCGTCGTGCACCGCTCCGACGGATCGGGCACCACCTATATCTTCACGGATTTCCTGAGCCGGGTTTCGCCCGCATGGAAACAAAAGGTCGGCACCGGCAAGAGCGTGCAATGGCCGGCGCCGAGCAGCGTCGGCGGCAAGGGCAACGAGGGTGTCGCCGGCCTTGTCAAACAGACGCCGGGCGCGATCGGCTATGTCGAGCTGGCCTACCTGCTGGAAAACAACATGAGCTATGCCCAGGTGCAGAACAAGGCCGGC
>DASYZD010000017.1:0-24491 GCA_035946655.1 Allostellaceae bacterium
CCTGAGGCCCTTCGGCGCTCTCGGAGTGTTGCGCGACAAAGCGAACTTCGGTCCCCACCTCCAGCCGGTCGAACCCCCCGCCGGCGACGCAATTGCGGTGGAAATAGATTTCGTCGCCGCCGGCGGTGATGATGAAACCGCAATCGCGATCGGGCAGCAGGCGGGCGATCCGGCCGTGATCGGGCACGGTGTGCAGCTTTACCTCACCGCGGCGATCGCGCGCGTGATCTTCGAGCTGGCGGCGGGCCGCGTCGAAAGCATCGCGAACCGCGACATGCGCATCTTCATGCGCATGGTTGGCACCGGCGTCGCGGCCGACGACAATCTCGCCACCGGGGACGGTCATGTCGATGCGGATCTCGAACAAATTGCCCTGCTGATGCCGCTGATGCTGGCATTCGACGACGACCCGGCACGAGGTGACTCGATCGAAAAACTGGTCAAGCTCGTCCGCCCGTTGACGGATCCGTGCCTCAATCGCGGGCGAGGGATCCATGTGGCGAAAGGTGATCTGGAGCGGCAACTGCATCGAATGTCTCCTAACAATAATCTTTTAAGTCTAGGGGACGGTGCCGCGAGCGGAATTGATCCAGCGCAATTGAGGGGCTGATGCCCGGTAAATCGCCGTGCCGCCGGATCTCTCGGGGTTCGTTCGGTGACGCTCGGGTTCGCCTTCTCGGCCGCGGTCGGCATCTTCTTCGGCTACTACCCGGCACGCAAGGCGGCGCGCCTCGACCCGATCGAAGCGCTGCGCTACGAGTAGCGCGGTATATCCGCTTGCCGTTGACCGAGATCAATCAACGCTCGGCCTTGAGCTGCTAGATAGCGCGCGGCAGCGCGAGAGTGTGGGGCCGAGGACGTGGTCTCTCTTGCGCGGATCGTCGTGGAGCAAGGAGCTGACATGAAATCGAGGCAGCTGACGTCACAGGCTGGACGAACCGGCCGCCGCATCGCCGGCCGCGCCCAGCAGGATCACATTCTCGACCCCTATCAGGCGCGGCAAAAGCTGCAGGAGCCGACCGCCTGCCGGCAATGCGGTGCCGTCTACCATCATGGCAGATGGCAATGGGGGCAGAAGCCTGAGGGATCGCATGAGGATCTTTGTCCGGCGTGCCATCGCGTCGCCGACGGCCTTCCGGCCGGGACCGTGACGGTCCATGGCAGCTTCGCTCGGCAGCACAAGGATGAAATTACCGGGCTGGCGCGCAACGAGGAAGCGGCGGAGAAGAGCGAGCATCCGCTCAATCGCATCGCCAGCATCGAAGAAAGCGAAGAGGGGCTGGTGATCCGCACCACTGATATTCACTTACCCCGCCGCCTTGGCGAGGCGTTGCGGCGCGCATTTCACGGCACACTCGACATGCATTTCGACGCGACGGGATATTTCGTGCGCGTCGACTGGCGTCCGCCCTCCTGACCGGCCTCATTCATCGAGATCGACGCTCTCCAGCCGGATTTGCTGAGCGTGCGGATCGTCGGGATCGGCCGACACTTCGATTTCCAACACCGCGCCGGCGGCGAGCGTATCCCGCGCTTCGATGGCGAAATGCTCGCGGAAATGCTCGGCCGAAAGATGGCTCAGCGCGCCAAGCCAGACCTTAGCCCCGGTCACCCGGCGCGCGCCCGTCGAACGCGCCAAATCTACAATTCGGTGTACGACATCGCGGACGAGCGAGGTCTCATGCATGCTCGGCGGCTCCTGCCGCCCGACACGCCGCTGACAGCAGGGAAATTTCGCGGAGGATGCGTTCGGCCACCCGGTCGACGGTTTCAGCGACTCGCTGCGACAGTGCTGCCCCAATCTCGAACCGTTCGCCTTCGACAAGGTAGGCGATTAGATGAGGGGGGAGCCGGTCCAGGTTGCGCGCCAGCTCAACGGCCTCGGCAATACCGAAGGCGTGGGTGGAGCTGCGCTCAAGGCCGACGGAAAGCGGTTGGCTGGTGAGATCGAGCCGATGGATCCGCCCCGGTCGGCTGACCGGCGCTGCCGCATCGACGAGGACGACCGCGAAGCACCCGTTCCACTCGTCGATCAGCGCCAAGACGTCGCTATTGCGTTCGAGGATTCGGACCCCATCGGGCAAGCTTCCACGGAGCCGATTTGCGACCGCCGGCCCAAAGCCGTCGTCACCGCGGTCCGGATTGCCGATCCCGGCGAGGAGTATCGGGGCCCGATTGCTGCCGGTCATGTCCGCTTCACGCGCAATGTCAAGAAATGCGCCGCGCACGAGATGCACGGGTCGTGGTTGCGGATGCTCTGCTCGCAATTGGCCTTCAGCGCGTCCTCGTCAAGATCGAGCCCCGCCGTCGCGACCCGCCGCAAATCCTCTTCGATCACACCCTGGTTCTGCGCGGTCGGCGGCACGAGGCGGGCGTCCTCGACGGTGCCCTCGGCATCGAGCCGATAGCGATGATAGAGGATGCCGCGCGGCGCCTCGGTGCAGGCGTAGCCGATGCCGGCCCGGGGCTCGGCCGGCGTAAAGGGGCGCGCCGGCCGCTCGTAGCCGGCGATCAACCGCAGCGCCTCGCCGCAGGCATAGACGATTTCGACGGCGCGAACCAGGATGCTGCGGAACGGATTGCGGCACACCGGACCCAGACCCACCGCATTGGCCAGCGCGCGCAGCTCGGCGGGCAGGCGATCGCGGTTGAGCGCATAACGCGCCATCGGTCCGACAAGATAGGTGCCGCGGCGCTTCAGCGCCGAATGCAGCGCCGTCGAATACGGCACCTGAGTTTCGAGAAATTCCGCTTCGTAATCCCGTGCGGCAATATCGAGACCGGCCGAAGAAACGATCCGCCCGGCATTCATCGGGTATTCGTCGGGGTGCCGCAGTGCGACGAACTCATAATCGCGGGTAAATTCGGGAAAGCGAAACGTCGAAACCCAGCGCAAAGTCTCGATCGCGAGGTCTTGCGCACGCTTCAGCGACTCTATGACCGGTGCGAACTCGCCACGGCTCGGGACCCGGTAAAACCCGCCGACGCGCACGTTGACCGGATGGATCGCTCGCCCGCCAAGCAGGGTCAATAGCTCGTTGCCGGCCTTTTTGAGCGCGAGCCCGCGCCGCACGGCCTCGCCATGATCGCGAGCCATCGCGATGGCATCGGGATAGCCCAGAAAGTCCGGCGCGTGCAGCATCACGATGTGCAGCGCATGGCTCTCGATCCACTCGCCGCAATAGAGCAGCCGGCGCAAGGCCCGAATCTGTGGGTCGATCGCGATGCCAAGCACATCCTCGATCGCGTGCACGCCGCTCATCTGGTAGGCGATCGGGCAAATGCCGCAAATCCGTGCGACGATATCGAGGACCTCGCCGAACCCGCGACCGCGCAGCAAGGCCTCGAAAAATCTCGGCGGCTCGAAGATGCGGAGGCGGGCCGCGTCGACCGCGCCGTCGCGAATGTCGAGCTCCAGGGAGCTTTCGCCTTCGACCCGCGCGATATAGTCGACGCGGACGGTCCTAGTCGCCATGGTTCTCGGCCTCCTTGCGGAACGCTTCGGCGGCGGCGTTGAACGTCTGGAACACCCGGGCGATGTCGCGCCCTGCCATGCCGAGGGAAGCGAATGCGCGCGCCGTCGCGGCGGTGTTGGCGCCGGCGACCGGCCCGAAGCAGCCATAGCAGCCGCGGTCGTAGGATGGGCAGATCGCACCGCACCCGGTGTGCGTCACCGGACCCAGGCAAGGCGTTCCGTGCGCGACCATGACGCAGACATTGCCGCGGCGCTTGCAGTCGATGCAGACGCTGTGATTGGCGACGGCGGGCTTGCGTCCGGCGAGGAAAGCGGTGATGACCTCGAGCAGCTGACCCTTGTCGATCGGACAGCCGCGCAGCTCGAAATCGACCGGCACATGGGCGCTGATCGGCGTCGAGGTCGCCAGCGTTCTCAGGTATTCCGGGTGGGGGTAGACCGCGGCGGCAAACTCTCGGATGTCGGCGAAGTTCCGCAGCGCCTGGATCCCGCCGGCGGTGGCACAGGCGCCGATCGTCACCAGCTTGCGCGAGCGGCGGCGCACGCGCTGGATGCGTTCGGCATCCGCTGGCGTTGTGATCGAGCCCTCGACCAGTGACAGGTCATAGGGTCCCGGCATCATCCGCCGCGACGCCTCCGGAAAATAGGCGATGTCGAGCTTTCCGGCGAGCGCCAGCAGCTCGTCCTCGCAATCCAAGAGGCTCAATTGGCAGCCGTCGCAAGACGCAAACTTCCACACCGCAAGCCTTGGCTTTCGCGCGGTGACACCCGGCATCTCACAGCTCCCGGACAGTCAAGAGCCGGCTCACCCGGTCATAGCTCAGAACGGCACCGTCGCGACATAACAGGGTCGGGCCGAACTGGCAGTGCCCGCATTGCCCGATCGCGCATTTCATGTTGCGCTCCAGCGAGAGATGGATCCGCTCCGCCGCGACGCCGGCGGCTTCGAGCGCGGCGGCGGTGAACCGCATCATGATTTCCGGACCGCAGAGGAACGCGACCGTGTGGTCGGGGTCAAAAGCGGCGCTTCCGATCAGCTTGGTGACAACGCCGACATGGCCGTGCCAGTTGGGGTCCGCATGGTCGACCGTCACCTCGATCGCGACATCGAGGCGCCGGCGCCACCCTTCGAGCTCGCGGCGGAACAGGATGTCCTGCGGGCTGCGGGTGCCGTACAGCACCGCGATTCGGCCGTAACGGTCGCGCTCGGCGATCAGCCGGTAGATCGCCGGGCGCAACGGCGCGAGGCCGAGCCCGCCGGCGATAACGACAATGTCGCTGCCGCGGCTCTCGGCGAGGGGCCAGGCGGTGCCGAACGGTCCCCGCAACCCCAGCGCGTCGCCCGGCTTCAACCGCGTCACCGCCTGGGACACATCGCCGACCGCGCGGACCGTGTGGATCAGCGGACCCGGCATGCCCGGGTCGCCGCTGATGCTGACCGGGATCTCGCCGATGCCGAAAGCATAGAGCATGTTGAACTGGCCCGGCCGAAACTTGAGGCCGCCGGCATCGATCGCCAGGGTCCAGGTGTCGCGCGTTTCACGGCGCCGCGTCCGGACCTGCGCGACGACAGGCACCATCGCCGATCCGCCCGCGGGTGCGCCGGATGCCTCACGCGCTATTGCCGTAGACATCGAGCATTTGCAACTGCGCGGCCTGCAGGCGCTGCACCAGCATCGCCATAAAGCGTTTCATCATCTCGTAGCCGAGATCGTGGTCGCCCTCGCACTTCTCGCGCAGGCAGCGGGCGTCGATTGACAAGGCCCGCGTCAGCTCCAGCGCCTGCGCGTCGAAAATCCAGCGGTAGGGAGCGACAAGCCAGGACTCCCCGACGAATTCGCCGGCATTGACGGTCGAAAAGCGCAACGCCCCCCGCCCGGGAGCGGTGATCTCGAGCGCCACCCGTCCGTGCCGGATCAGGAAGAATTCGTCGGCTGGCTCGCCCTCGCGAAAGAGGTAGGCGCCCTTGTCGAATCGCACGTTCTTGGCGCAGCCGCCCACCAGATCGCAATGCTCCAAGGCCATTCCCGCGAAGACCGGGTGCTCGCAAATCAGCCGCTCGAGCCCGCGCACCTCCATGCGTCACCTTCCGCTTTCCCTGACCGCGGCATCGCTGGCGCGGATCGCCGCCACCTCCTCGGTGATGTCGATCCCAACCGGGCACCAGGTGACGCACCGCCCGCAGCCGACGCAGCCCGAGGTGCCGAATTGCTCCCACCAAGTTGACAATTTGTGGGTCATCCACTGCCGGTACCGCGCTCGCGGCGAGGCCCGAACACTGCCGCCGTGCAGGTAGGAAAAATCAGTCGTGAAGCAGGAATCCCAACGCTGGACATGCTCGCTCGCTGCGCCGTCGAGCGAGGCGACATCCTCGACCGTGGTGCAGAAACAGGTCGGGCACACCATCGTGCAATTGCCACAGGTCAGACAGCGCCCGGCGACATCATCCCAGCGCGGATGATCGAGGTTGCGCCGCAGCAGCGCCGGCACCTCCTCGGCCGCCGGGATGGCCCGGCCCATCCGCGCGGCAGCGTTGGCGACGACGGCGTCGGCCGCCGCCAAATCGGCGGGCGTCGCTGCGCGCCGCGGTAGCTCGGCGAGAACCGCGCCTCCCTCTTCGCTGCCCACGTCGACGACAAACCGGTGCTCGCCCGCACCGACGATCTCGGTCAAGGCCAGATCGTAGCCGCCCGCCACCTTGGGACCGGCATTCATCGAGGCGCAGAAGCAGGTGCCACCAGGCTCGGCGCAATGGACCGCGGCGATGAAGGCCCCTTCGCGGCGGGCCCGATAGTGGGGATCGGCATAGGCGCCGCCAAGCAGTACCCGGTCCTGAATCGCGATCGCGTGCAGTTCGCAAGCTCGGACGCCGACAAAGGCGAGCCGCTCGGCCGCGGGCGGTTCCGGCACGATGCTCGCCCCGGTCGGCGTATGCTCGGCATGCCACAGCAGCTGCGCCGGTGCGTGCAGGAACTTTTTCCACGAATGCGGTCCGACCGCATAGCCGAACAGCGCGCCGTCATCGCGCGGAAGCAGCCGATAGCGCCCGCCCGCCTGCTCGTCGGTCCAGCCGCGCGGCAGATCGGCGAGCGAGGCGATGTCATCGTAGACAATCGCGCGGTCACACACTGTCGGCCCAAGAACCCGGCAGCCGCGCCGGTGCAGCGCGTCGAGCAGCGCTTGGACGCCGTCCCTTGTCAAGACGCTATGCCGAGCTGCGGTCATCGATTTGAACCATAGCGCAGCGGGGAGAGCCGCGGTTGACCTAAATCAAAGCCAATCCAGAGGAGCCAAATTGCACCGATATGGCGGGCTATCGGCTGGCCATGCCGGCGGACGAGTGGGGCGACAAACCCACTCTGACCGCGCGTTGAGCTAGATCAAGGCGGACAATCTGTCCTTGCGGTCAACTGCCGCCGCTCTTGATCGAGGCAAGAAAGCCATGTCGCAGCAATCATCACCATCGCAAGATCACCCGCTTCGCCAGATGATGCGCGGTCTCAATCACGTTTTCGCCGAGTTCAACGTGTTTCTGCTGGCCGTTGCGATCGGCATTGCGGTGCTGGATCTCACCGGTTTCGTCGTGCTCAGGGCTTCCGCCGAGCTGGCGCGAACGCAACAGAGCGCCTTCTTCGCGATGCCGTCGCCGTCACCCCCAAACTCGATTGCGTCCCGGTGACCGCGGCCGCCGTAGCGTTGCCCGCTGCGCAGCCGCTTGGGCGAGAAGCGCTGCTCAATCGCCCGCCGATCGCGGCGTTCACGCGCGATCGGTTGCGCCGCCGCGGTATCTTCCCTATATATCGCGCCCGGTCGGCGGAGTGTAGCTCAGCCTGGTAGAGCACTGCTTTCGGGAGGCAGGGGCCGGAGGTTCAAATCCTCTCACTCCGACCAGCAATTCAAGCATTTAATTTAGCGATTTCAATGGCCTCATCCCGATAGCAACCGCACGGCGACAACAACGGTAGGGGTTAGGCCGTGACGGACGCCCGATCCGTCGGCTGTCAGTTCATGTCGAATGGCGGATATTCCCGGAACCAGGATGTGGTGCGTCACGGTGCGCGGCGGCAGCGTGTCGCCGGCAAGCTGGCGCAAGGCGAGCGGCAGCACGTCATAGCCGTAGCGGTCCATGTAGTGGGCGACTGAGCCGAGCACGACGCTGCCGCGGTTGTTGGGGTCGAGCCCCTGGCTGACGATGACGCAATCGCAGTCGCTCTGCCGCCGGTTCATGTCGATCGCATTCTTGGCGTAAACGGCGGCGAGGTCGTCGAGGGTCGCGATCAGCCGCCGCCGGCCGCGCTCTGTCAGCAGGAATTTTGTCAACAGCGCGGCAGCGCGCACCGACTGTCCGCCGGTGTCGAGCATGGCGAGCTTTAGCGTCGCACTCAATGCGGTCGCTGCGGCGGGGCCGGGCTGAGCGTTAACCTTCGCGACGATGGCGCAAGAGAACGACGAGCGCGATATGATTTACTGTCGTTGTCCAGAGCCGGCACGCTGAGGGATGGTGCCGGCGCACCACCGTCACGATCGCGCCAAGGGCAGATTTGGTGACGCATAGGTTTGACAGGAGGGGCTGATGGCGATGGAACTCTCGCATTCTTCCCCTCGCATGATATTGCGATGGCCCGCGCGCCTCGCGCTGATTCTTGCGGCGCTGGTCGGCTGGGGTGCGCTATGTGCGGTCGAGGCGCAGGCCCCGCCGCCGGCGGTCGGGGTTCGTGCAGCCGAGATCCGCGGGGTCGCCCGCGCTTACGAGTTCATCGGCCGCATTGGGGCGATCAACACGGTGCAACTGCGCGCCCGGGTCGAGGGGTTCCTCGACAAGATCCTGTTCAAGGAGGGTCAGGAGGTCACGGCGGGGGACCTTCTCTACCAGATCGAACAGGCGCCCTATCAGGCCCAGGTCGATCAGGCCAAGGCGAAGCTCGCATCCGACCAGGCGCAGGTGGTCAACGCCGAGCTGCAATACCGGCGCTCGGCCGAACTCGCGCAGCACCAGAACGCGCCGCAATCCCAGGCCGACAAGGACAAGGCGACAATGGACAGCGCCCAGGCCGCGGTGATGCAGGACCAGGCGGCGCTGGAACTGACCGAGGTAAATCTGTCCTACACCCAGATCCACGCGCCGATCGACGGCCGCATCGGCCGCACCGCTTATACTCAGGGCAATCTGGTCAATCCCGCCAGCGGCGTCTTGGCGACGATCGTCAGCCAGGACCCGATCTACACGATCTTTCCGGTCAGCCAGCGCCAACTCGAAGACATCCGCGCCGAACGCCACCAGGAGAACGGCTCACAGGTCAAGATCGAGATCCTGGTGCGGCTGGCCAACGGCAAAGAATACCCGCATCCCGGCGTGTGGAACTTTACCGATGTCCAGGTCAATCAGCAGACCGATACGCTGATCATGCGCGCGACATTGCCCAACCCCGAACGGCAGTTGGTCGACGGGGAGTTCGTCACGGTGGTGGTCAAGGAACGCAACGAGCAGCCACGCCTCGTCGTCGCGCAGGCGGCGGTGCAGCTCGATCAGGCCGGATCCTACGTGTTGGTCGTCGATGCCGACAAAAAGGTCGAAATACGGCGGATCACCACCGGTGCCCAGGACGGCACCGATGTTGTCGTCACCGAGGGGCTCAAGGCCGGCGAGCAGGTCATCGTCGACGGGATCCAGAAGGTGCGGCCCGGGCAGGCCGTGGCGGCGAGTGTGCTGCCGGCCGGCAAGGGGTCCTAGGACGTGATCTCGGCGATCTTCGTCGATCGGCCGCGGCTGGCCTTCGTCATCGCGATCGTCATCACGCTCGCCGGCATCATCGCCATCACTCGGCTGCCGGTGGCGCAATTTCCCGACATTGTACCGCCGCAGGTGACGGTCACCACGCTCTATCCCGGGGCCGACGCCCAGACCGTCGAAGCGACGGTAGCGCAACCGATCGAAGAGCAGATCAACGGCGTCGACAATGCGTTGTATTACCAATCGACGAGCGGTGCCGACGGCAGCTACACGCTGACTGTGACCTTCGCGCTGGGCACCGACCCCGACATCGACACGGTCAACGTCCAGAACCGGGTTGCCGTGGCGCAACCGCTGCTGCCGCCCGAAGTTGTCCTCGAAGGGCTCACGATCCGCAAGAAATCCTCCGCTCTCTTGCAGATCATCCAGCTGACCTCGCCGGACAAGACCTACGACGCCCTCTATTTGTGCAATTACGCGACGATCAATCTGATTGACCCGCTGTCGCGGATTCGCGGGGTCGGCCAGGCCATCCTGTTCGGGCCGCTCGACTATTCGATGCGGATCTGGCTCGACCCCGATCGGCTGACCTCGCTCAATCTGACGCCCAACGATATCATCAGCGCGGTGCGGGGTCAGAACGTGCAGGCGGCGCTCGGCCGCATCGGTGCAGCGCCGGTGAGGTCGGACCAGCAATTCCAGCTAACGATCAAGACCAAGGGCCGGCTGACCCAACCGGCCGAATTCGCCGACATGGTCTTGCGCGCCAATCCCGACGGCTCGGTGGTGCGAGTGAAGGACGTGGCCCGGGTTGAGACCGGGGCGCGAACGCAGGACCGATTTTCGCGGCTCAACGGTGCTCCCTCGGCCTCGATCGCGATCTACCAATCGCCGGGCGCCAATGCGGTCGAGGTGACCCGTCAAGTCCGCACGGCGATGAACGAATTGGCCCAGCGGTTTCCTCACGACCTCACCTACAGCGTCTTTTTCGACACGACCGTGTTTGTCACGGCGACCGTGAACGAGGTCGTCCGCACCCTGGTCATCGCCTTCATCCTTGTCGGCATCGTGGTGTTTCTGTTTCTCGGCAGATTGCGCACGACGCTCATTCCGCTCGTCGCGGTGCCGGTCTCGATCGTCGGCACCTTTGCGGTCATGCTGGCGATCGGCTATTCGGCGAATACGGTCTCGCTTCTGGCGCTGGTCCTGGCGATCGGCATCGTTGTCGACGACGCGATCGTCGTCATTGAAAACGTCGAGCGAGTGATCGAGGAGGAGCCGGAGCTATCGATCCCGGAGGCGACCAAGAAGGCGATGGCCCAGATCACCGGGCCGATCATCGCGATCACCCTCGTCCTCTTGTCGGTTTTCGTGCCGGTGGCGTTCATCCCCGGGATTAGCGGCCAGCTGTTCCGCCAGTTTGCAGTCGCCGTTTCGGTGTCGATGCTGATCTCGGCGATCAACGCGCTGTCTTTGAGCCCGGCATTGTGCTCGGTCCTTTTGACGCGCGGCCGGACCGGACGCGGCCCGATGCGCACGGTGCTCCTCGCCATCGACCGCACGCGCGACGGCTACGCCGCGCTTGTCCGGCGTTTGGTGAGGTTTGCGATCTGGAGCGTCGTCGCCGTCGTGATCGTCCTCGTCGCAACCGCCGGCCTGTTCCGCCTGACCCCCAAAAGCTTCCTGCCGGAGGAGGACCAGGGCGCCTTCTTCGCCGCGCTGCGCCTGCCCGAGGGGGCGTCGATCAACCGTACTGCGGCCGTCGTCGAGCAGGTCGAAAACATCATCCGTGCGACGCCCGGCGTCGCCGGCGTCCTCTCGGTCGTTGGCCTCAACTTCATCGATTATGTCACCGCGTCGAACCAGGCGTTTTTCGTCGTCAGCTTGAAGCCCTACGCCGAACGCACCGCGCGCACGCAGAGCGTCGGCTCGATCATCGCCGCGCTGCGTCCGAGGCTTGCCGCCGTGTCGGGAGCGATTGTCTTTCCGTTCAATCTGCCGCCGATCATCGGTCTGGGCAGCACCGGCGGGTTTCAATACGTGCTCGAAGCGTTGCAGGGACAGCCGCCCGGCGACCTCGCCGCAGCAATGCGAGGCCTCGTCGTCGCCGCCAATCAGCAGCCGGAACTGGCCGGCGTCTTCAGCACGTTTGCCGCCGACACACCGCAGGTCTACCTCGATATCGACCGCGACAAAGCGCAGGTGCTCGGGGTCAAGATCAGCGACATCTTCAATGCTCTGCAGGCCACGCTCGGTGGCTTCTACGTCAATGACTTCAACCTCTTCGGCCGGACTTGGCAGGTTAATGTCCAGGCCGAGACGCGGTTCCGCAGTTCTGTTGACGACATCGCCCGGATCTATGTGCGCAACGCCTCGGGAGCCATGGTGCCGATGAGCGCGCTGGCCCGGGCGCGATTGGTTCAGGGCGCGCAAGCCCTGGTGCGCTACAACGGGCTGCGCGCCGTGGTCATCAACGGCGCGCCCAAGCCCGGCTACAGCTCCGATCAGGCCCTGACCGCGATGCAGCGGATTTCGGCCAACCTGCCGGCCGGCTACGGCTTCGAGTGGACCGGGACGGCGCTCCAGGAACAAGGCGCCCAGGGGCAGACCCCGATCCTGTTGAGCCTGGCGGTGCTGTTCGCCTATCTGTTTCTCGTCGCGCTCTACGAAAGCTGGAACATTCCAATTCCGGTGCTGCTGTCGGTCAGCGTCGGGGGGTTGGGCGCGGTGGCCGGCGTCGCCATCGCCCGGCTCAGCTTCGATGTCTATGCGCAGATCGGGCTCGTCGTCCTGATCGCGCTGGCCGCCAAGAACGGCATCCTGATCGTCGAGTTCGCGATCCAGCAACGCCGCGCCGGCCTCAGCATCGCGGCCTCGGCGATCGAGGGCGCGCGGCTGCGCTTCCGTCCGGTGATGATGACGAGTTTTGCCTTCATCTTCGGGCTGTCGCCGCTGGTCGTCGCCACCGGCGCCGGAATGGTCAGCCGCCGGGCGGTCGGGACGCCGGTTTTTGCTGGCATGATCGCCGCCTCGTGTGCCGGGATCTTCATTATCCCGATGCTCTACGTCGTGTTCCAGGGGATTGGTGAACGCGTCGGACAGGCGCGCGGCATGCCCAAGGACGGGACGACGGACGGGGCCGGCTCTGATCCGCCCTAGGTTAAGTGCGGGGCGCGCTGCTCTGGGGACAACTGCAAACGATAGCCGACGCCCGGTTCGGTCAGAATATGCGTCGGGCGGGTCGGATCAGGTTCGAGCTTTTGCCGCAATCCGCGGATGAACACGCGCAGATATTGGACATCCTCGCCGTGGGCCGGCCCCCATACCTCGCGCCGGAGGTGACGGTGCGTCAGCACCTTGCCGGCGTGGGTCACGAGATGCTTGAGGAGGTCGAACTCCTTTGGCGAGAGCCTGATCTCGCGGCCGGCGCGGCGAGCGCCGCCATGGCCGGAAGCAGCGGCGAGTCGGCTTGGTGAACCTTGCCGCCGCGGATCGCGAATTCCGGATGGAGCAGCTGCCGCGCCGTGTGGGTTACCCGCTCGGAATCGACCAGCTCCCACTCGCCCTCGAGCATCCGCATCACCGACATATCGGCCGGCATGCCGATCGACAGCGCGCCCATCTCCGCCTCCAGCCCGAGCATGATCGCGGCATTCTGCGTCGCCATCCGGATTGTCTCGGCGAGCGGCACGCCCAGGGCCAGCAATTCGCTCATCGCGTGCTGCAGGCTGTAGGGCCGCGAAAAGGGCGAAGCACGGTCGTCGGCGACGATCGAGTCGACACCCTCGCCGGTGAACATTCCGCGATAGGCGCGCCCGCCATCGGCGATCCGCACATTGTAGCCGTGCAGATCGGCGCCGATCGTAAACGGCAGGATGCCGGCGCCCAAAACCCGCCTGGCGGCGGTGAAGCTGAAATGGGCGCCGCGCCCGACATCGATGCGCACGCCCTTGGCCAAGGCGTCGCGGATCAGCGGATGGACCCTGCCGTCGCGGCCGACAAAACCGCTCGGAAAGCGGGTGAACGGGTGCGCCAGGATATCGCCGGGGTCAAGCAGCGGCACGACCTCGTCGATGATCGTCGCGGGATCGACCTTGGCGCCGTCCAACTCCGGCCATAGCGTGCCGAGATGGATGTAGACCGGCAGCTTGACCTCACGCGAGGCTTCCTTGGCGAGCTTCAAGGCCGCCATCCCCCAGCGCGAATACCCGCCGGGCTCGGCATGCGCCTTGATGCCGCGCACGAGGTCCGAATTGTCGCGCGCCGACTTGACGATTGCCTTCACATTGATGCCGACGGGGCCATACAGATCGACATAGCGATGCCCCAACAACCCACCCGCGAGATAGGCCGAGATGAACGCCAGCACGCGCGTCTTGGCAGGCTCGACGATGAATTTGCGGAACCCGTCGAAGGTCAGCGCGCTGGGGCCGCCCTGGTCGATGACCGTGGTGACGCCGCTGCGGACGCCGACCAAATCGGGGTTGAGGCCGAAATCACCGGAGACATGCTCATAGACGTGGGCATGGGTATCAATGAGGCCCGGGGTGACGATCAGCCCTCCCGCGTCGATCACCCGGGTCGCGGCACCGTCTCCCAGTCTCTCGGCGATTGCGGCGATCCGGCCCTTTCTGATGCCGATATCGAAAACACCGTCGCGATTGTTCGCGGGGTCGATGACACGCCCGCCTTTGACGACGGCATCGTAGGCCGGGTTTGGTCCCGCGACACCGGTGCGCGGCGCGGTCCTCGGTGATTTCGCCACGGTTGGGTCTCCTCCTCCGGGTCCGTCGGTGCCGTTATGACGGAATCCGCACGCTCATCTCGGTAATACCGTGAATCAGGTTCGAATACGCCCGCTTCGGTTTCTCCACCACCTCGATCGGCGGGAACCGTTTGAGGATTTCCTCCCATAGGATGGTCAGCTGCATTTCGGCCAACCGGTTGCCGACGCAGCGATGAATCCCGAACCCGAAGGAGAGATGCTGACGGGGCCGCGCGCGATCAATGATGAACCGGTCCGGGTCCTCGATCTCGTCGGGGTCCCGGTTGCCCGAGATATACCACATCGCGATCTTCTGGCCCTTGCGGATCTCTTGCCCGTTTAACTCGGTATCGCACAACGCGGTGCGGCGCATGTGCACAACCGGCGACTGGAAGCGGATGATCTCCGGCACCATTTTCGGGATCAGATCGGGGTTGGCCCGCAGCTTTGCGTATTCGTCGGGAAACTGGTTCAAAAACCACAGGCCGCCGCTGATCGAGTTGCGCGTCGTGTCGTTGCCGCCGACGATCAAGAGCAGCAGATTGCCGATAAATTCTTGTGGCCGCGATGGCAGATCGTGCGTCGCCTCGCCGTGCGCCAGCATCGAGATCAGGTCGAATTTCGGCGGCTGTTGCTGCCGTATTTTCCAGACTTCGGTGAAGTAGGCGACCATTTCCTGCATGACGACGTCACGCTTTTCCTCCGAATCGATTTCGGTGCCGGCGCGCGTGTTGACCGTGGCCACGTTCGACCACCGGGTCAAAGTCCTGCGCTCCGCGAACGGAAAATCAAACAACGTCGACAGCATCTGCGTCGTCAGCTCGATCGATACCCGATCGACCCAGTCAAACACCTCGCCGCGCGGCAGGTCTTCCAGGATGCGAATTGCCCGCTCGCGGATCGTCGACGACATTTTCGCCAGATTCGGCGGGGCGACAATTGGCGAGACGATCAGCCGCTGCGCGTCATGCCGCGGTGGATCCATGGCGATGAAGCTTTCCCTCCGGAACGACAGCGGGACATCTTTGAGCGTGATGCCTCCGAGCGCGGCGTCGGAGGAGTAGATCTGGTGTGAGGTGTCGACGGTCATGATGTCCCGGTACCTGGTCACCGACCAGTACGGACCATAAAGAGGGCTGTCGGCGAAGTGCACCGGATCGTCGCTGCGCAGTCGAGCGAAGAAGCCCTGCCACGTGTCCTCGGAATATAGGTACGGATTACTGACATCGATTTCGTCCAGCGGCATCGACCAGGGATCGCGATGCGCCTCGGCCTTGAAGTCGATCGAGTTCCGCGGTGCGACAGGCGCGTTCATCGGGTTTTCCTCTCGCAGTTCAAAGGGGGCGTCGCCAAGATTTCCGGGTCCGGCGTTTTCAGGTGAAGACTCTGCACAGGTTGAACCCGGTCACACCAGGCCCGCAACTTCGCCAAAGATGATGCCGCGGGGACGACAATGCCAGGAACGACATCAAGAGAGAAGCGCGCGCTGCGTCGCGCAACGTGCAGGGGAGAGGGCGCGAGGATCGCGTTGCCGGTGCTCGTCTCGACCGCACCGGATCCAACCGGGATACCGGTTGCCGCTCTTTATAATAACTTCTCGAAATGATTGGCGTCCCCAACCGGATTCGAACCGGTGTTGCCGCCGTGAAAGGGCGGTGTCCTGGGCCTCTAGACGATGGGGACGAGGCGGGATTGGGCAGGGTGGTCTAGCGGCCGGCGCGCCGGAAAGCAATCGCCGCGTCGCTGCGGCGGCGGTGAGCCTCATAACGGCCGGGCAAAGCTCAATTCGTGCCCGTCCGGGTCGGTCACATGGAAGAAGCGCTCGCCCCATGTGGCGTCGCGCGGCGCGGTGTCGGGGCGAACCCCGGCGGCGACCAGCCGCGCGTGGAGTGCGTCGACATCGGCGTGGTAGAAAATCAGCCGGCCCCACCACGACCACTCTCGCTCGGCCGGCTGCGCAACGAGGTTGAGAAAATTGCCGCCGGCGCGGAAACTGCTGAACGCCGCATCCTCGCCGCCATGGACGAGCGGCAAGTCGAGGAGGCGGTAGAACAGGACGGCGCGCCGCATGTCGTGCGTCGCCAGGGTGACCGCACTGATGCCTTGGATCATCGCCCGGCTCCTCGATCATTGTCAGCGCCGCGGGGTGCGCCATGGCGGCGCCTGAGCCGTCCGGCGAGGCGCCGCTCGCCGGCCGGCGGATCGCCATCCTCGAGCATCGCGAGCAGGATCGCCTCGGGGCCATGCTCGAGGCGCAGGGCGCGCTGACCTTGCGCTGCCCGCTGGTCGCCATTGCCGACGCGCCCGACCCGGCGCCGGTACGGGCCTGGCTCAAGCGCTTCATCGAGGCGTCGCCCGACGATCTGGTGCTGATGACCGGCGAGGGGTTGCGGCGCTTGCATGGGTTTGCCGAGCGGGAGGGGATGGCGCCAGAATTTCAGGGCGCGCTCGCCCGGGTGCGGACCATCACCCGCGGCCCCAAGCCGGCCAGGGCATTGCGCGAGATCGGAATCGCGCCCGGATTGCGCGCCGAACCCGCGACCAGCGCGGGGGTCGCCGCGGCTCTGGGGAGCGAGGGGTTGCGCGGCCGGCGGGTCGCGCTTCAGCTCTATCCCGAGGCGCCGGCGACCCTCATCGATTTTCTCAACGGCGCCGGCGCGCTGCCCGACCCGGTCTGGCCCTACGTTTATCTGCCGGCGGCGGGCAGCGAGGAGACCCTTCAGCTGATCGCCGAGATCGAAGCCGGACGGATCGACGCGGTCGCCTTCACCAGCGCCGCGCAGATCGTCCAGCTGTTGGCGCTGGCGCGCGCCGCTGACGTGGAACCCCGGCTGCGCGACGGGCTCGGGCGGACGCGGATCGCCGCGGTCGGCCCGGTGGTCAGTGCCGAACTCGAACGGCTCGGCCTCGCGGTCGCGATCATGCCAGAGGGCCGCTTTTTCATGAAGCCGCTGGTCACCGCGATCATCGCGGCGTTGTCGGAGCGCGGCGACAACCCGGAAAATACGACGATACGCTGAGTGAGCGGCGTATCGCCGCCGGTTTATGCTCGGGATCATCAGGACAGAATCCCGCGGAGGTTTGCCCGAGGGGCGACATCCGGATTCTGATCGAACTTGCCCTTTCCGCAATAATAACTTCACCCGCCCATGCCGCGACGCCTCGACGGCACCGGTCGGCGCACGGCGGCCAATCTGATTGCCGCTGTGCCGTGCGGCGCGATAGAGTTTCCGGCGGCGGGCGGCTGTGATGCGGGCCGGGAACGCCAGGGAAGTGTCGCCAATGCTCAATGCCGCGGTTCGCCGCCTCGCCGTTCCGAGCCCGGACGAATTGGTCGAGCGGGCGCGCGCCATGGTCCCGGAGATCCGTGCGCTGGCCGAGGAGACCGAGCGCAACCGCAAGATCTCCCCGCACATCATCGCCAAGTTCCGCGAAGCGGAACTCTTGCGCACCTGCCGGCCAAAGGAATTCGGCGGCTTCGAATATGACGGCGAGACCGCGCTCAGGATCGCGCTGACGATCTCGGCGGCTTGCGCCTCTACGGGGTGGGCGGTCAATGGCGCGGTGTCGAACGGCCGCTCGATGAGCCATTTCCCGATCGAAACGCAGCGCGAATTGTGGGCCACCGACGAGGACCCGTTCAGCTGTGCCTGCTTTGCCCCGACGGGGACGGCGGTGCCGGTCGAGGGCGGCTACATCCTCAACGGGCACTGGTCGTTCGCCAGCGGGTGCGACCATGCGAGCTGGGCCTATCTTGGCGCCTTCATCACCCCGCCGGGCAAGCAGCCGCCATACGAGGGCGCCTTCTTCCTGCTGCCGATCGAGGACTGCGAGATCATCGACAACTGGTTCGTCAACGGCCTCGCCGGCACCGGCAGCAAGGACATCGCGGTCAAAGACGTGTTCGTACCTTCGCGCCGCATCCTGTTGTTTTCCGATGCGCGCGCCGGCACGACGCCAGGCGCGAAATACCACCAGAACCCGCTCTACAAGATGCCGCTGTTGATCCACGGCGCCTCGATGCTGGCCTCGACCGCCGTGGGCGCGGCGCGGGGCGCGCTCGACGCCTACCTGGAGATGATCAATTCAGGGCGCAAAACCCGCGGCGCGCTCGCCGGCGGGCAATTGCCGATGGCCGAATTCGCCACCGTACAGCTGCGCTATGCCGACGCGGCCTCATGCGTCGAGGCGGCCGAATTGATCCTCCTCGCCGACATGCGGACGATGACGCAAAAACTTTACGCGGGCGACGAGATCACCATCGCCGACCGCATCCGCTGCCGGCGCGACCAGGCCTATGTGACGAGGCTTGCGGTGCAGGCGGTCGAGGCATTGAATGCCGCGACCGGCGGCTACGGCCTGCTGTTGTCGAACCCGGTGCAGCGCGCCTGGCGCGACGTCAACGCGGTGGCGCGCCATGTCAGTTTGAATTGGGACGCCGTCGGCACGATGTACGGCCAGCACGCCTTCGGCCTCGAACCGAGGGGGCAATACTGAACGCGGTGAACGATATGGCGAAGATCGTCGGCGGTTGTCTCTGCGGCGCGGTCCGCTACAGGGCCGAAGCTGACGCGGGGAGCGCAACAGTCTGCCATTGCCGCGACTGCCAGAAATTCACCGGCAGCGCATTTGCCGCGCTGGTCATGGTTCCGAAGGGAGCGCTCAGCGTCACCGGCGGCTGGAAGACATTTACCAGCCTCGGCGGCAGCGGGAAGCCGATCCTCCGCCATTTCTGCCCCGAATGCGGCTCCTCGCTCGCCGAGGAGCCGGGCACCCGGCCCGGCATGGTCATCCTCAACGTCGGGACGTTTGACGACCCGGCGGCGGTGAAGCCGGGACGGGAGATTTTTCGCGACGATGCGTTGCCGTGGGTAGAGGTGGCGGGCGATATCCCGCGCTTCGCAAAACGCCCGGCTTGAGATTTACGGAGACAGGAAGGGAGCGGACAGATGGCGGAAATTCTCGGGCTCGGGTGCACCCACTGGCCGACCTTGTGCGGCAAGAACGAGACCTTGACCGGGGTCTTCAAGCGGGTGCTCGACGCCCCCAATGTCGACCCCAAGGTCAAGGACCCGGCCAACTGGCCGGCCGAGCTCCTGGCCGAGCTCGGCAACGACGACGGCCTCTCCGCCGCCAACCGCTGCGGCGAGCGGGTCGGCAACGATTTCCGGGCGATCCGCAAGATCCTCGACGATTTCAACCCGGATTTCGTGCTGGTGTGGGGCGACGACCAGTACGAGAACTTCAAGGAAGACATCATCCCGCCGTTCTGCATCCTGGGTTACGATGACCAGTTTGACCTGCAACCGTGGGCGCACAGCAACGGCAGCATGGGCGTCGGCAAGTCCAACCGCTGGGACGAACCGGGCGAGTGGGCGATGCCGCTCCGGGGCCACCGCGAGGCGGCGAAATACATCGCGACCGGGCTCATCGAGAAGGGCATCGATCTGGCTTATGCCTATAAGCCCTTACACCACCCGATGGCGCACGCCTTCGCCAATACGTTCCTCTATCTCGACTGGGACCGGAAGGGCTTCCCCTATCCGGTAATCCCGTTCGCGATCAACTGCTATGGCAGCAATCTGATCCAGGCCAAGGGCGGCTTTGGCCACCTTTACGGGCCGCCGCGGCCGGAGGGCGAATTGGGCGATCCGCCGTCACCGCATCCGTGGCGCTGCATGGATGTCGGCGCTGCGATCGCCGAGGTGCTGGCGAAATCGCCCTATCGGGTCGCGCTCGTCGCCTCGTCCTCGTGGTCGCATTGCTTCCTGTCGCCCAAAAACGGCTATCTGTGGCCCGACCACGAGGGCGACCGCATCCTCTTCGACGCGATCGGCCGCGGCGATTGGGGCACCTGGCGCAAGCGGACGCTGGCCGACATGGAATATTCCGGCCAGCACGAGATGCTCAACTGGATGGCGCTCATCGGCGCGATGGAGGCGCTCGACAAGAAGCCGGTCATCCAGGATTACATGGAGACCTACATCCTCGCCTCCGACAAATGTTTCCTGTCGTTCCCGGCCTAACGCCGCTGTTATCCCATCGCCCCTCACCCTCCCACGCCTGCGGCGCGGGTCCCGCTCGCGGGGTGAGGGGCATCGCGACGCCGGGCCCATAGTGGACGGAGAGCCCACGGGCACCGGGATCGGGCAGCCGGTGCGGCGCCGCGAGGATCTGCGCCTGCTGACCGGCGCCGGGCGCTATAGCGACGACTTGAACCTGCCGGGCCAGGCCTATGCCGTGATGCTGCGCTCGCCGCATGCGCATGCACTGATCCTCCGGATCGATGCCGAAGCGGCGCGGGCGATGCCGGGAACCCTCGCCGTGCTGACCGCCGTGGATGTGGCGGCAGACGGGCTGCAGGCGCTGCCGAACATCGCCAACTCCCACCCGGCCGACATCAGCATCCAGAACAAGGATGGGTCGCCGGTGGTCCGGCCGCTGCAGGCCGCGATCATCGGACCCGAAGTGTGCCATGTCGGCGAGATCGTCGCCGCAATCGTCGCGACGAGCCTCGCCGCGGCGAAGGATGCGGCCGAACTGGTTGCCATCGATTACGAGGGGATGCCGGCGGTGACGCACAGCCTGATCGCCGCTGAGCCCGGTGCGCCGCGGGCGCGGCGGGACTACCCCAACATCATCCTCGATGGCGAGGTCGGCGACCGGGCGGCGACTGACGCGGCGTTCGCCGCCGCCGCTCATGTCGTCAAGTTCGACACCTGGGTGCAGCGGGTCGCCGGGGTGCCGATGGAGCCGCGTGCGGCGGTCGGCGAGTTCGATCCGCAGAGCCGGCGCTACACGCTCCATGCAGGGGCCGGGGGCGCGGTCAGCCCGCGGCGCGATCTGGCGATGGTATTGGGTGTGGCCCCCGAGCAGTGCCGCATGGTGATGCACGATATCGGCGGCAATTTCGGGACGCGCGGCGGCTTCAACCCGGAATTCGCGATCGTCTGCTGGGCGGCGCGGCGGGTCGGCCGGCCGGTGAAATGGACGAGCGAGCGCACGGAATACTTTCAGGCCGACCACCAGGCGCGCGATCTCGCAGTCTCGGCCGAACTGGCGCTAGATAGGGAGAGCACGTTCCTCGCGATGCGCGGCTCCAACCTCGTCAACCAGGGCGCCTACGCGCTCGCCTTCGGCTCCCTCAACAAGGGGGTCGAGATCATGTCGAGCATCTACCACGTGCCGCTCGTCTATTTCCGCGCCCGCGCCGCCCTGACCAACACGGCGCCGACCCGCCCCTATCGCAGCTCGGGCCGCCCCGAAGTCATGTTCGTCATGGAGCGGCTCATTGATCTGGCGGCGCGCCACACCGGGATCGACCGCATCGAACTGCGGCGCCGGAACCTCGTGCCGGAACGGGCGATGCCCTACACCAACCCGTTCGGCATGGTCTACGACAGCGGGCACTATCACGAGGTGATGGAGCGCGTGCTCGCGCTCGCCGATTGGGACGGCTTCCCGGCACGGCGCTCGGAGGCGAGGGCGCGCGGCAAATGCCGCGGCATCGGCGTCGCCAATTACGTCGACACCGCGACCGGCGCGCCGCGCGAGAAAGCCGAAGTGACGGTGGTGCCGGAAGGCCCGATTGGCGGCACGGTCGAGGTCGTGGTCGGCACGGTGTCGCAGGGCCAGGGGCACGAAACCAGCTTTGCCCAGCTCGTGACCGAATGGCTCGGCGTGCCGTTGGACAGCGTGCGCCTCGTCACCGGCGACACCGACCGCGTCTCCATTGGCGGCGGGGCGCATTCCGGCCGGGCGCTCCGGCTCGGCAGTATCGTCATGCTGAACGCGTCGAACGAGATAATCGAAAAGGGAATGCGCATCGCCAGCCACGTGCTGGAGGCGGCGCCCGCCGACCTCGAATTTGCTGCGGGCGAGTACCGCGTCAAGGGCACCGACCGCGCGATCGGGATTTTCGCTGTCGCGCGCGCCGCCATTGAGCGCAGCGATCTGCCCGAAGAGCTTCGCGGAAAATTGAGCGGGACCGGCGACGAGACGGTGAACCTCGCCGCCTTCCCCTATGGCTGTCATGTCTGCGAGGTCGAGGTCGATCCCGACACCGGCAAGGTCGACCTCGTGCGCTATAGCGCGGTCGCCGATGTCGGGCGCGCGGTCAACCCGCTGATCGTCCACGGCCAGGTCCATGGCGGGATCGTGCAGGGCGTCGGCCAGGCGATGGGCGAAGAGATCGTCTATGACCGGACCGACGGCCAGCTGCTCTCCGGCTCCTTCATGGACTACACGATGCCGCGCGCCGACACGGTGCCGTTCTTCGCGACCGAACTCTCCGAGGTGCCGAGCCCGACGCACCCGCTCGGCATCCGCCCGGCCGGCGAAGGCGGCACCACCCCGGCGCTCGGGGTCGTCATCAACGCGCTCGTCGATGCGCTCTCGGATTTCGGTGTCACCCACATCGAAATGCCGGCCACCCCCGAACGCGTCTGGCGCGCCATACACCGCAACGGCGCTTCCTCCGGCTCAAAATCTGGTGGAGAATAGCCTTCCAGAAATTTCAACCATAATTGCAGACGGGTGCAACCAGGGAGACAGAAATGACAGATTTGCGCATCGTCACCGCCGCCGGCTCGGATGCGATCCTCGAGGAGGCTGCGGTCGAGGAATTCGCGGCCGGTCTGCGCGGCCCGCTGTTGCGTCCCGGTGACGGCGGTTATGATGCCGCGCGGATCGTCTGGAACGGCATGATCGACCGGCGCCCGGCGCTGATTGCGCGCTGCGCCGGGGTCGCCGATGTCATGGCGGCGGTGCGTTTCGCGCGCACGCACGGGGTTCTGGTGTCGGTCAAGGGCGGCGGTCACAACATCACCGGCAACGCCGTCTGCGAGGGCGGGTTGATGATCGACCTGTCGCCGATGAAGAGCGTGCGCGTCGATCTGGCCAAGCAGACGGCGCGCGCCGAAGCGGGCCTCAACTGGGGCGAGTTCTACCGCGAGACCCAAGCCTTTGGCCTGGCCACCACCGGCGGCGTGGTGTCGACGACCGGCATCGCCGGTCTGACGCTCGGCGGCGGCCTCGGCTGGTTGATGGGAAAGCACGGGCTCAGCTGCGACAACCTGATCTCGGCCGATATCGTCAACGCCGACGGGCAGTTTCTGACGGCGAGCGCCGATCAGCACCCCGACCTGTTCTGGGGCCTGCGCGGCGGCGGCGGCAATTTCGGTGTCGTCACCTCGTTCGAGTACCGGCTCCATCCGGTGCGGCCGGTGCTGGCCGGGATGGTCATCCACCCGATGGATAAGGCTGGGGAGGTGCTGCGCTTCTACCGCGACTTCTGCCGCAGCTGCCCCGACGAGATGCTCGCCGCCGCCGCGCTGATGACCTCGCCCGACGGCATGCCGGTCGCCGTCATCGTCGCCAGCTATATCGGGGATATCGCGGAGGGCGAAAAGCTGATGGCGCCGCTTCGCAAATTCGGTCCGCCGCTGGCGGATACGATCGCCCCGACCTCGTATGTGGCGCTGAACTCGCTGTTCGATGCGGCGGTCCCCTACGGCAACGTCCAGCGCTATTGGAAGTCGAGCTTCCTCAAGGAACTCGGAGACGATCTGATCGAAATCCTGGTCGCCCGGTCGGCCAAATTTCTCTCGCCGATGTCGATGGTGATGTTCTTCCACCTGCACGGCGCCGCCGTCCGGGTCGATCGCGACGCGACGGCATTCGGGCTGCGCGACGACCAGTGGGATTACGACGTCATCTCGCAGTGGACCGACCCGACGGAGGCGGCCGGTCACATCAAATGGACCCGCGAGTTCTGGACCGCCGTCGAGCCGTTCTCGACCGGCGAAGTTTACGTCAACCACCTCGATGCCGAGGAAGCCACGCGCATCCGGGGAGCCTACAGCCGCAATTATGATCGGCTTGTCGCGCTCAAAAACAAGTATGATCCAACCAATCTGTTCCGCCTCAACCAGAACATCAGGCCAACCGTTTGAAGCCATGGAGGTCGCAATGGCACGCATCAAGCACATCGCACTGACAACGAAGGAGCCGGCCAAGGTCGCCGAGTTCTACAAATCGGCGTTCGGCCTCAAGGAATTGCGGCGCAGCCCCAACGGCGCAGTGTTCCTCACCGACGGGCATATCAACGTGGCGATCCTCAACACCAAAGGCGAGGAGTCGCCTGACATGGGCGCGCATGGGCCCCATTTCACCGGCGTCCACCATTTCGGCTTCGAGGTCGACGACCTCGACGAGGCCTGCGCCAAGCTCGAAGGCGCGCATGGCCAGCGGCTGACCGCGAAAGACCATGTCGATCGGACAATGGCGGCCGGCGGGCACGCCAATTTCGAGATGAAATGGGCCGGCCCCGACGGTGTCGTCATCGACATCTCGCACACCGGCTGGGAAGGCACCGACTGAATGCTCGGATCCCGGCGCAGGCCGGGATCCATTTAGCGAGCGACGGGACCGCTGAACAATGGCGCCCGGCCTTCGCCGGGCACCCGATTTCGGAGGAAACGACGATGACAGGCAATTTCACGATCTGCGTCGGAACGGTT
>DASYZD010000018.1:0-8940 GCA_035946655.1 Allostellaceae bacterium
AGTGCTTGCCGCTGTGCGAGTTCGAGATAGCCCGCGTCGTAGACGGTCAACCGATGCCGACGTGCAAGCCGGAGAACGGTGGCTTCGTCAGGCGACTGATCGACGATAATCGCAAGCTGCGAAAGCTGGGACAGGAATTCGGTGGCTCGTTCCTCGGTTATTCGTCCGTGTCGCTCGGCAATCACCAGCACATTCCGTAACTCCCACCACAACAGGCTGGGCACCATCGCCGTGTCGGTCTGTAGCTGCGTCGATGCCTGAGCCGCAATGGGGTCGTCCTCATCGAGCGCCCACGCCGCGATCACCGAAGCATCCGCGACAAACGGCATTAGTATTTGTGCCCCTCATGGCGCCAGGCCAGAATCTCGTCGACGGTGACCGGGCCGAACTGCTCCCGCCTTTCCTTGGCCAGTCTCCGGATGTTTTCCATCGCCTGCTTGGTGCGTTGTCGGCGGCCCTCCGGATCGGGGATGATTCGAGCGATTGGCCGACCATGGCGGAGGATAACGATGGTGCCGCCGCGTTCGACTTCGTCGAGCAGCTGCGAGAAATGGGTCTTCGCCACCGAGGCCTGTACCTCGCGCACGCCGGACGGCTGTTGGAGTTTGCGAGGTTCGAAAACTGGAGCGTCTTCGCTGAATCCATCTGGGGAGCGCGTGGCCATGGTCAGGAAGCTCATAAATCGGTCGATTTGACCGGTCAATAGCGGCACTCAAGGCCTCCTCGTCAAGCGCCTTCTCGCAGTCGTGAGCCGAGCGCATGATGCTGGTACGCGAGACGCCTGTCAGGAGATACCGATGAAAATCGTCAAGATCGAGGATCTGCACTGCGACGCCGGCTGGCGTGTCAATTCGTTCCTCAAAATCACTACCGACGAAGGGCTGGTCGGCTGGTCGGAATACATGGAAGGCTACGGCGCCCAGGGCCTTACCGGCGTCATCCGCAAGCTCGGCGAGCGGATCATCGGTAAGGATCCGCGCCCGGTCGAGGCGATTTCGGCGCTCCTTTACGCGGCGACCCGGCAGGCCGCGGGCGGCGTCAACCAGATGGCGATCGCGGCAATTGAGAACGCGCTGGTCGACCTGAAGGCCAAGGCCTTGGGAGTGCCCGTATACGAGATGCTTGGCGGCCCGGTGCGCGACCGCCTGCAGCTCTATTGGTCGCATTGCGGCACCTATCGCGCCCGCTACGCCGACCATATCCGCGAATGGGCCGGGGTCGACCCGGTGCGCACGCTCGACGACATCGTCGCGCTCGGCGAAACGGTGAAGAAGCAGGGGTTCAAGGGGCTCAAGACCAACCTCATCCGCTTCGACAACGGCAAGGCCTCGATGTACGGCCCCGGCACCGGCAACCCGCCGGGCTTCCCCGAGCTCAACATCGACCACCGGATCGTCGAGGCCGCGGTGACCCAGCTCGAAGCCTTCCGCCGCGGTGCCGGGCGCGATGTCGGGCTCCATCTCGACACCAACTTCAATTACAAGATCGACGGCTATTTGAGGCTGGCCCGCGCGCTCGAGCCCTTGGACATGGTGTGGCTCGAGATCGACCTTTACGACCCGGCCGGGCTCGCCCTCATCCGCCGCTCGTCGGCCACGCCGATCGCCTCGCTCGAATCGATCTACGGGCGGCGCAACTTCCGGCCCTATTTCGAACAGCAATCGGTCGATTTTGCGATCATCGACGTGGCCTGGAACGGCATTCTCGAATCGGTGAAGATCGCCGCGATGGCCGACGCCTACGAGGTCAATGTCGCCCCGCACAATTTCAACGGTCATCTCGGCAGCCTGATCAGCGCGCATTTTTCCGCCGTGGTGCCGAATTTCAAAGTCATGGAAATCGACATCGACGACGTCAAATGGAAGGACGAGATCATCACCAAGCCGCCGGTCATCGAGAACGGCGACCTTCTGCTGCCAACCGGCCCCGGCTGGGGCGCCGAGGTCAACGAGGAATTCGTCCGCGCCCATCCGCCGAAGCGTTAGGGGCGGGATGCCGCGAGCGTTTCACAATAGGCGGTTATGCGACTTTGACCGAGGCGACCCAACGGTGCGTTTCTATTGGAGCTTCAGCAGCTCGATCACCTCCCCGACGCTCAACTCCCGACCCGACAGCCTCGGGCGCATCGGTTCGAACGCAGCCGACATAGCGCGGTAGCGACCAGCGACGGGAACATGCGAGTTGAAATCACGACCCTTGAAGGACTCGAAGCGGCCCATCTTCTCAACCAGAAACCGCGCGATGCTCATAAACTCGCCTTCGTAATTTCCATCGAAGCCGGTGAACCTTGGGTTTTTGCCCAACAGGCCTACCTCGGTCGCTATACGCTTCTTATCAGCCGCGCTGAAACCCTCATAAGCGCGCTCGATTGACGTCCACATATCGAGGACATCAACGACCAGACTGACCGCTTTTTTGCTGTCAACATGGTTGTGCATGATGCCGGACAGTTCCCAATCCAGCACCCAGAAATGGCCGCCGTAAATGGCTTCTTGAATTAACTCGACAGTGTCCTTCTCGTAGTTTTCCTGCCCCTTCATGATTTCCGCCAGCATCCACATCATCAGCTTTTCAGGATTTGTGGGCCGGAAATCTTTCGGGTCTGGTTCTTCTAGCCCGCCCTCTATCAGACGTCGGATAGCTTCGGCGCGCGAGGGCAGATCGCTCTGGCGCGACCGCCACGCATCCACCCGGTCGAGGACGCGCTGATCGAGTCGCATTTCAAATCGCTCGGTTTTAGGGGTCATTAGTCCGGCTCCGTATATCTACCGTATCTTACGTACGATATACGCCGAGTTTGCGCCACGATAAAGTGAACAACACATGAACTTAGTAAGCATAGGGTGGAAAAGCGCTGCACCGTCCGCCAACGAATTGCCGCCGCTCCCGGTGCGTCGGGATGCCGTTATCGGCGGAAGACGCTCCGCACTTCCGGCCTACGAGATGGCCGGCTCAGGCCCGGCCACGACGACTAAGGGGGCGATTCCCTCTCGATTGTCGTGCAACGCGCGCGCCTTGACGACGCACATCCGCAGACACAAAGGGAAATGCGTCGACATATTGCGAACGAGTGGCAATACCGGCATAGATGTTGTGTCGAGCTTAGACTGACCCCGATCTCGCAACGGGTGACCCGAAAGCGAACTGAGTCGAGGTCCATGAGGGGGCAGAGAGGGGTGATGGGAGGACGGACGCACGTGCAAAACCGCCTGTTACGTGCCGCAGCGGCCCTGGCAGTTGTCGGACTTGTCGCTGCCTGCGAAGCGCCAACGCCGACAGCCGTAAACAGTAGCGCCCCGGCGGCCGCCGCGCCAGGCCCTGAGACCGCGCAGCAACCGCCGGCCGCGACCCACGAAGCCCAGCGGATCGTCGTCGAGCCTGGCCAGTCGGTGAGCCGCCTCGCGGCAAAATACGGCGTGCCAAAGCGCGCGATCATCGCAGCCAATAACCTGACGCCGCCTTACAAGATCAAGATCGGCCAGTCCCTCTTGATCCCGGGCGCCGATCGATCGCCGCCCGCACCGGCGGTGGCCGCGTCTTCGGGCCCCGAAATCATCCCCCTTGATCCCCCGGCTCAAGCGAGGTCTGCCGCACCCTCTCCGACCCCACCGCCTCCGGTCGGGGTGGCCACGACCCCGCTGCCGCCGCCTGCCGTCAATTCGTTGGAGACAGCAGCGTCGGGCGCTGACAATAGCCCCGAGCCGTTAGCTGCGCCTGTCGCCCCGGTCGCGGCGGCAACCGCCGGACCGCCTGGCTCCTCAGGCGCCACCCCACCGCCAGCGCCCGCCACAACCGCTGCCGCGGCGGCTCCCGCGCCGGTCTCCGCACCGCCGCCTCCCGGCGTTAGCTGTCCCCTTGGCGCAACCGGCATGTGGAGCGAAGACATCATCAAAAAACCGGTATTCATCTGCCGCAAGCCGAGTTGACGGGGAGATCGCCCGCGGCGGCGCCCGCTAAGGACACCATCCCCGTTCGGGGCGAGACCGCGACGCCCGGGGATCGGGCGGTGCCGCCTCAGCTGTGAGGCTAAGGGTCGTTGAATCCAGGAATATCGATCACTTGATCTTGATTTCTTTTCGCTACGTGCGCGTGTGCTCGCGGGGCGTGGAAGGCGTTGCGGGCGAGCGCGATAAGGGGCAGGCTATCGGCATGCGCACGTGACCGGAGGAAACAGCCGTGAGTGACATCAGCCAGGACTTCAATTTTCTCGAAGGCGTCAAGGTGGTAGATTTCACCCAGTTCGAGGCGGGGACGACCTCGACCGAGGTCTTGGCCTGGTTCGGCGCCGAGGTCGTGAAGATCGAGAACCCGGGGCGCGGCGATCCCGGCCGGCGGCTTCGCCCCGGCAAGCCCGACGACGACCCCTGGTACTTCCACCAATTCAACGTCAATAAGAAGTCGCTGACGATCAATCTAAAGTCGCCAAAGGGGCTCGAGATCGTCAAGGAGCTGCTGAAGAAGGCCGATATCTGCGCCGAGAATATGGCGCCCGGTACGATCGAGCGCCTCGGGCTCGACTACGAATCGGTCAAAAAAATCAATCCGCGCATCATCTATTGCCAGATCAAGGGGTTCGGAACCGGCAGCCCGCACGAGGCGGGGCTCGCCTTCGACATGATCGCGCAGGCCGCCGGCGGCCCGATCAGCGTAACCGGCGAACCCGGCCGCCCGCCGGTCAAGCCCGGCCTCTCCTTTGGCGACACCGGCACCGGCATGCTGATGGCGGCGACGATCCTGGGCGCGCTGCACGAGCGCAACCGCACCGGCAAGGGCCGCCGGCTGCAGCTGGCGATGCAGGACGCGATGATCCACTACATGCGCACCTGCTTCTGCACGATGCAGCGCACCGGCAAGGCGGCGCCGCGCAACGGCGCCAAGTCGGGCGGCGGCAACAACGCCCCCTCCGGCCTCTACCCGGCCAAGGGCGGCGGACCCAACGATTACGTCTATCTGACCACCAGCCGGGCCAATCCCGAGCACTGGTCGCGCCTCTGCAAGCTGATCGGCCGCGAGGAGCTGATCGACGACCCGCGCTTCGCCACCGGCAACGACCGCGTCGCCCATGAAAAGGAATTGGACGCGATCATCGGCGAATGGACCAAGCAGCACGACAAGCGCGAGGCGATGGAAAAGCTGATCGCTGTCGGCGTCCCTTCCGGCGCGGTGTTCGACACGATGGAATTGCAGAACGAGCCGACCTTTGACGAACGCGGCATCATGCAGGTCGTCCACCAGCGCCAGGGCGACTACAAGATGGCGACCTGGCCGGTGCGGATCGACGGCAAGACAGTGCGGCTCAAACCCTCGCCGGCGCTGGGAGGCGACAGCGCCGAGGTGCTGCAGAGCTGGCTTGGCATCGATGATGGCGAGTTCGCCAACCTGAAGACTGGCGGCGTCGTGTAGCGGCCTATTGTAACGGGCACGCCAAAAACAACCGGGGTTCCGGCGCAGGCCCGGACCCAACGGCCAGCCGATCCGCGCAGCCCGACGAATGGGCCCCGGCCTGGGCCGGGGAGCTAGTTTTGTGAGCGATCCGAGGCGCCTACTCGGTGCGCACCGCGCGGAACCGCAGCCGCACGTAATCGGCGATCCACGTGCCGGTTTCGTCGACCATCACCGGGCGTAATAGACCGATGGCCTCGGCGCGCGCGGCCGCGCGCTCGGCCTGCGGGAGCGGGGCGAAGAGATCGTCGGTAAAATTGGCGAACCACGCTTCGATGCCGCTTTCCACCACCGTCGGGCGTGGAAAGATGCCGATTTCGGTGACCCTGAACCCGGCGCCTTCGAGGTGCTTCTGATAGGCCGCGGCGGACGGGAAATACCAGGGGCTGAACTGCCGGGCATCGAACCCGCGCCGCGCCAGCGCCGCGGCAATCGCCACCATGACCGCGGCGGTATTGTTGTGGCCGCCCATCTCGGCGACAAAGCGCCCGCCCGGCTTCAATGCCCGGCCTACCCTGGCGAGCACGGCTTCGGGGGGCTGCATCCAGTGCAATGCCGCATTCGAGAAGACCGCGTCGAACTCGCGCTCGAAATTGAGATCCTGCCCGGGCATCAGCCGGGCGTCGAGGCCCTTTGCCCGCGCCGCGGCGACCATGTCGGGGGCAGCATCGACGGCGACGACTTCAGCGCCGGCCGAGGCGATCCGTTCGGTAAGCACCCCGTCGCCGCAGCCGAGATCGAGGATGCGCTCGCCCGGCTGAGGGCTGAGCAATTCGAGGACGGCGGTGCCCAGCGCGGGCACGAAATCCGCCGTCGCGGCATAGCGGTCGGCCCGCCAGTTCTGCCGCGCGATGCGGCTGGTCCGGGCTTTGCCCACCTCACGCGCTCGCCGCTTCGGCCTGGCGGCGCAGCGCCGCCAGGGTCGTCCGGGTGGTGATGATCTCCGGATCCATCCGCAATTCGATGATCGCGGCGCGGCGCGAGGCGAGCGCGGCCTCGAAGGCGGGCGCGAACTCGTCGGTCCGCGCGACGGTCGCCCCGAACCCGCCATACGCGGAGGCGAGCGCGGCGAAATCCGGGTTTTTGAGCACGGTGCCGACGACCCGTCCGGGGAAGCGGCGCTCCTGGTGCATGCGGATCGTCCCGTACATGGCGTTGTTGAAGAGGAGGATGATCGGAGCGGCCGCTTCGCCCAATGCGGTCATCAGCTCTTGCCCGGTCATCATGAACCCGCCGTCGCCGCAAAAGCCGACGACGATCCGCTCGGGATGGACGAGGCTTGCCGCGACCGCGGCAGGGACACCATACCCCATCGCGCCGCTGGTCGGTCCGAGTTGGCGGCCCGGTCGGCGGTATTGCAGAAAGCGGTTGGGCCAGCCGCTGAAATTGCCGGCGTCCGAGGTGACGATCGCATCGTCCGGCAGGCGCTCGCACAACCAGCGCATGACCTCGCCGAGATCGAGCGCCGGCGCCGGCTCGAAGCGGCTCGGCGTCAGCCCGGCCTCGTATTCCGCCCGCGCCGCCTCGCGCCACGCACGCCAGCGCGGCGCGGCGATCGGCTCCAGAGCGGCGGCCGCGGCGGCAAACTCCGGCATGCCTGACTGGATCGCCAGGGTCGGACGAAAGACGCGGCCCAGTTCCTCGGCGGCGGCGTGGATGTGAATGAGGGTCTTGCCCGGGTCGGGGATGCCCATGAGCGTGTAGGATTGCGAGGTGATCTCGCCGATGCGCGCGCCGACGGCGAGCACCAGATCGGCCGCCCTGAAGCGCGCCACCAGTGTCGGAGCGGCGCCGGTGCCGAGATCGCCGACAAAACAGGAGAGCCGGTTGTCGACGATGTCCTGGCGGCGGAACGACGCGCACACCGGCAGCTGATTGGCCTCGGCAAACCGGGCGATGTCGGCCGCCGCGGCGTCGCTCCAGCCGCTGCCGCCGACCAGCATGATCGGCCGCTCGGACCGACTGACGAGTCGGCGCATTTCAGAGAGATCGGCGGCGCCGGGATGGGAATGCACGGCGCGGTACGGGCCGACGACTTGGGCGGCGTAGCGGTCGCGCAGCATATCCTCGGGCAAGGCCAGCACGACCGGGCCGGCCCGGCCCGACGTGGCGATCTGGAACGCCTGGTTGATCAATTCGGGGATGCGCTCGGCCAGGTCGATCTGCGCCACCCATTTGGCGAGCGGCGCGTACATCTTGCGGAAATCGACTTCCTGGAACGCTTCGCGGTCGATCTGATGGCGCGCCACCTGGCCGACCAGCACGACCATCGGGGTCGAATCCTGGTGGGCCGTGTGCACCCCGATCGAGGCGTTGCAGGCGCCCGGGCCCCGCGTCACCAGGAGGATACCGGGTTCGCCGGTCAGCTTGCCGTAGGCCTCCGCCATAAACGCGGCGCCGCCTTCCTGGCGGCAGGTGACGAGGCGGATCTCGGGGGCATCGAAAAGCGCGTCGAGGACTTCGAGATAGCTCTCGCCGGCGACGCTGAACGCCATCCGAACGCCGTGAGCGCGCAACGACGCGACGACCAGCTGGCCGCCACTCATCACAGGCAAATTCGCCGTCATCGCAGTACCGTCCCCGGTAATTCGCTGCGGCGATTTAGACGATGCTCGAGCGCGACGCAAAAGCTAATCGGTGCAGCAACCATTCACCCTTCCAGCGAGCCGAGTGGCGAGGCAACCACGTTGTCCGCGAGGAACCGGCGCGAGATTGCTTTTGGCCGCTCGCCATCACACGATGGAGTTCGGCTGTGCTCCGTAGCCGACTGCCTATGGGGAGGCATTCCTATTTCGCGCCGTAAACTGTGCGCATGACGACCGCGATGAGGATCAAACCGCCGCCCGACGTCACCAGCGTGCCGCCGATCCGCGCGGCGATCGCCAGGCGATTCCGGTAGTCGGCATGGACGATCAACCACCTGGCCCGCTGACGGCGCCACCGCACCAGCGCGACGATGCGGATCGGGAGTCGCGCGCACCGTCGCGGACCGTGCCCTCCCCCGACACCGGTTCCCGGCGGCAGAGCGCGCTCTGGCTCCTCCTTGTGCTCTTGGTGGTTGCCGGACTGGTGGCCTGGGTAGTGCTGCGCGCCGGTCACCAACCGGCCGCGAGCGGGCGCTTCCAATCCTCGGGCCCGATGCCGGTCGGCACGGCCAAGGTCGGCAAGGGCGAGATGCCGATCGAGCTCAGCGCGCTCGGCACGGTTACCCCGCTCGCCACGGTGACGGTTAAGACCCAGATCGCCGGTCAGCTGACCGAAGTCGCCTTCAAGGAAGGCCAAATCGTCGACAAGGGCGATTTTCTCGCTCAGATCGATCCGCGGCCCTACCAAGTCGCGCTCGAGCAGGCCGAAGGGCAGCTGGCAAAAGATCAGGCGCTGCTCAAGAATGCCCAGCTCGATTTGACGCGCTACCGCACCCTGGTGGCGCAGAACTCGGTCGCCCGGCAGCTCCTCGACACGCAAGCGGCGCTGGTGCAACAGGATCTCGGCACAGTC
>DASYZD010000019.1:0-3488 GCA_035946655.1 Allostellaceae bacterium
CTCATTCGCGAGGTCGTACCGCTGTTGTCGGACCATGAGGGGCCCTGCCGCCAGGGCTGCGACCACGCGCTCGAAAACGCTGTTGTCACCGCGCCCGAGCGCCGCGACCCGGCCCTCCTCGCCCGGCTCGACGCGGTCGCCGGCCGGGTGCTCAACCGATGAGGGTCGCCGGCCGGCCGATGCGCACGATCTGGCTCGCTGCCGAGAGGCGGCCGGATGACGCTGTCATCGAGATCATCGACCAGACGCGGTTGCCGCACGAGTTGGTCATCGCCCGCCTGGCGCGCCTCGCCGACGCGGCGCGGGCGATCCGCGAGATGCAGGTGCGCGGCGCCCCCCTCATTGGTGCGACGGCGGCCTATGGAATGGCGCTGGCGGTTGCCGCGGACCCTTCCGACCGCGCGATCGAGGAGGCTGCCCTGACCCTCGCCGCGACCCGCCCGACCGCGGTCAACCTCGCCTGGGCACTGGCTGAGATGCGCAGCGCGCTCGACGAGGTGGCTCCCGAGCGGCGGTTGAAAGCGGCGCTCAAGCGGGCCGGCGCCATCGCCGAGGAGGATGTCGCGATTAACCGGGCGATCGGCGAGAACGGGCTCACTTTGATCGAGGCGGCGTTTCGCGCCAAGGGTGGCAGGAGTCCGGTGCAGATCCTTACGCATTGCAATGCCGGGTGGCTGGCGACCGTCGATTGGGGCACCGCGTTGGCGCCGATCTACCGCTCCCATGACGAGGGGATCCGCGTCCACGTCTGGGTCGACGAGACCCGGCCGCGCAACCAGGGTGCGAGCCTCACCGCCTGGGAATTGGGGCAGCACGGCGTGCCCCATACGGTCATCGCCGACAATGCCGGCGGCTACCTGATGCGCCAGGGCGAGGTTGATCTGTGCATCGTCGGCACCGACCGCACCACTTGCACGGGCGAGGTCGCCAACAAGATCGGCACCTATTTGAAGGCGCTTGCCGCGCAGGACAATGGCGTGCCGTTCTATGTCGCGCTGCCGTCGCCCTCGATCGACTGGGAGCTCGATGACGGCGCGGCGATCCCGATCGAGCGGCGGGACGCGCGCGAGGTGACGCACATCGCCGGCTGGACCGAAGCCGGAGAGCGGGTCGAGGTGCGCCTGACGCCGGCGGAAAGTCCGGCGGCGAATTTCGCCTTCGATGTGACCCCGGCGCGGCTGGTGACGGCGCTCATCACCGAGCGCGGGATCTGCCTGGCCTCGCGAGAGGGGTTGCTCGGCCTTTTCCCCGAGCGACGCCACCGCGGCGCGGCCTAAGAGGCGGTGTGTTATCACCTAGACGGCGTTCCCGGCGCAGGCCGGGATCCGTTAACCAGCCGTCTCGGGAGCGGCTGCATGGGTCCCGGCCTTCGCCGGGAACACGGTATTAAGGGTTTCCAATAAGTTGGGTAGAGGGCGATGCAGAACTGGAGCGAAACCTATCGCGGCACGGTGCCGCCCTGGGAATGCGACGTCACCGAGCATTTCACGATCGCCTATTACTTCGACCGGCTGGAGGAGGCCGGACGCAACCTGGCCGATGGCCTGCGGCTCGGCGACTTGTTGCGCGGCGCCGGGTTTCCCCGCCATCTCGATGTGCGGTTCGCGCGCGAGCTGCGCGCCGGCAGCAGCTTTCACATCGAGAGCGCGCCCGTTGGCATCGACGGCGGGCTGCGCCTCGGGCACCGCTTTGTCGATTCGGCCAATGGCGAAATCGTGACCTGGATCGCCGAGCGCTGGGCCTTGCCCGAGGGGGCTCTGTCACCCGAGCGGCAGAGCGCGATCGCTGGGCGGCTGGGCGTGTGGGAGGGCCCGGCAACCGAACTGCGCCCCGAGCCGGCGACGACCGCGGGGTTCATCCCGACCGCGCGCGGCCGGGTGAAGCCCACGGATCTCGATGCCGAGGGCCGCTTCGCGCTGGCCGCGATCGTCCACCGTCTGACCGATGCCTGTCTCCAAGCCGCCGCCGCGGTCGGCATGGACGCCGCGTTCCTCGAAAACAACCGCCGCGGCTTCTCGACGTTCGAATTGGCGTTGCGGATTTCCGGCGCGCTGGCGCTCGGCGAACCCTATCTCGTCCAGAGCGGGATCGCCCATCTCGGCAATTCCTCGCTGCGGATGATCCACCGCATGGAGGACCCGCGCAGCGGAGTGGAGGTCGCGCATCTCGGCCAATACGGCGTCAACCTCGACCTCGAGGCGCGGCGCCCGGCGCGATGGCCCGACGACATCCGCGCCCGCGCCGAAACGCTGGTAGTGCCGCTGGGGTGAGGCTCAGAGCAAGAGCCCGACGACCGCGCCCGACATGCAGGTGGCGAGCGTCCCTGAGAGGATCGAGCGAAGCCCCAAGGCGACGATCTCGGGGCGGCGCTCGGGCACCATCGCGCCCATGCCGCCGATGAGGATGCCGAGGCTGCCGAAATTGGCGAAACCGCACAGCGCATAGGTCATGATGATGCGCGAGCGCGGGCTCAGCGCCGCATCCGGCAGGTGGGCGAAATCGACGTAGGCGATGAATTCGTTGAGGACGGTCTTGGTGCCCATCAGCGATGCCGCCTGGGCGGTCTCGGGGCCGGGGATGCCGATCAGCCACATCACCGGCCGGAAGGCGTAGGCGAAGAGGCGCTGCAGGGTGATGGGCTCGCCGGCCAGGTCGGGCAACAACCCGAGCATGCTGTTGGCGAGGCTGACGAGGGCCACAAGGACCACCAGCATCGCGATGATGTTGGCGAGAAAGACGATGCCGTCGCGGGTCCCCTTGGCAATTGCATCCATCGAGCTGACCGGCGGGTCGGTCATCTGGAGTTCGGCCATCGGCGAGGGGTCGGGGTGGAACGGCACCATGAGGGCGGCGAGGGCGAGTGCGGCGGGGGTGCTGATGACGGCGGCGACGAGGATATGGCCCAGCGCCCCCGGGATGACCGGGCCGAGGATCGCGGCGTAGATCACCATGACGGTGCCGGCGATCCCCGCCATCCCGGTGCTCATCAACGCGAACAGTTCGCCGCGTTCGAGGCGCGTGAGGTACGGGCGGATCAATAGCGGCGCCTCGATAAAGCCGACGAAGATATGGACCGCCGCACCGAGGCCCAATGGTCCGCCGACCCCGACCGAGCGGCGCAATACCCAGGCAAAGCCCTGGACGATCCGCTGCAGCACCCCCCAGTGGAAGAGGAGCGTCGCCAGCGCGCTGATCACCAGGACCAAGGGCAAGGCGCGGAACGCGAAGATGAAGCTGGCGCCGGGTTTGGTTTCGGCAAACGGCAACTCCCCGCCGCCGAGGTAGCCGAAGACAAACCCGGTCCCCGCCTCGCTCGCGCTCTGCAACGCCTCGACCACACGGTTCAACAGGAGGAATGCCGCCGCGGCCGGCGGGAATTTGAGGAAGAGGAGCGCGAGGCCGAACTGCAGCAGCACGCCCACGACAACGATCCGCCACGGCACGCGAAAGCGATCTTCGCTCAGCGCCCAGGCGAAGAGGAGGATGAC
>DASYZD010000020.1:0-9250 GCA_035946655.1 Allostellaceae bacterium
TGCCGTTTTACGGGATTACGCTGCTCGCCGGCCTGCAGACCGTGCCGCCCGAACTCTACGAGGCCGCAACAATTGACGGCGCCGGCAGCTGGCAGCGCTTCCGCTACGTCACGCTCCCGCTGTTGAAGCCGATCATCCTGATCGTGACCCTGTTTTCGGTCATCTTCACGTTCGCCGATTTTCAGCTCCCCTATGTCTTGACGCATGGCGGGCCGCAGAACGCGACCAATCTGTTTGCGACCTATGCCTTCGACATCGGCATGGGGGCGGGCCAGCTCGGTCTCGGCGCCTCGGTTGCGCTGATGATGCTGCCGGCGCTGGCGCTCCTGATCGTCGCGCTGACCCTTTACATGCGGCGGGCGTGATGATCACCGGGTACGGTCCGATCGAACGGCTGGCGCGGGTATGGCTCCCGATCGGGTTCTTTCTCGTGGTGGCGCTGTTTCCGTTCTACTGGATGGCGATCACCTCGATAAAGCCGAACGCGGAACTCTACAACGCGCACCTGACGCCGCTCCTCATCCGCAATCCGACGATGAAGCACTATGTCGATTTGTTGACCCAGACGAGCTTTCTATTATGGACCTGGAACACGATGCTGGTCGCCGTTATCTCGACCGCGATCTCGCTGGTCCTCGGCTCGATGCTCGCCTATCCACTTGCCCGCATGCGGTTTGCCGGCGCCGGCCTCATCGCGATGACGGTGGCGGCGATTTACCTGGTGCCGCAGCCGCTCCTCTTCCTGCCGCTCGCCGACGTCATCAACCGCCTCGATCTCGGCAATACGCTGACCGCGGTCATCCTGACCTACCCGACGATGCTGGTGCCGTTTTGCGCCTGGCTCCTCCTCGGCTATTTCAAGACCGTGCCGAGGGACCTCGAGGAAGCCGCGCGGATCGACGGCGCCAGCCGATGGCAGACGATGCGGCAAATCTTCCTGCCGCTGTGCACGCCGGGGTTCATCTCGGCCGGGATCTTCGCCTTCACCCTGTCGCAGAACGAGTTTCTCTACGCGCTCATCTTCTTGACCAAGAGCTCGGTGCGTACCGTTCCGGTCGGCGTCATCGCCGAATTGATCCGCGGCGACGTATTCTATTGGGGCCAGCTGATGGCCGGAGCGCTCCTCGGCTCGATCCCGGTCGCGCTGATCTACTCGTTCTTCGTCGAACATTACGTCGCCGGGCTGACCTCCGGTGCGGTGAAGGGCTGAAACGTCGCGGCGCGCGCTGCGCTGTGCGCCGCCCCCGCTCACCAGTCGCAGGAATACCCCTGATCCTCGCGCGACCTCGGCTGCCCGCGCCCCGCCGGCTGGCGGACGAGCGCAGGCTGCAGCTGCGGCAGCACCCAGCCCATCGGGTGCCGCGTCGCGAGCCGCGCGCCGACCCTCGTCAGCAACTGCGCCGCCGCCTCGCCCGCCGTCGCCGACCAATGCGCGGTGGGCGAGTTCTCGAACAGCGCCCTCGTGATGACCTGCCGTGCCTCCGCCTGCTCGATCCATTGCAGTGGCATTGCGTTTCGCATGACCTGTTCTCCCAGGGGCGCCGCGGACTGCGCCAGCGCCCGTTACGCGCTAATATAGCCGCATGCGCCTCCAGAGCGTGTGAGGCCCATCACATTCGCCTCAAATATTTCGCAGGTTCGAGTCGAATGCCGGACGCAGCCGGCCGAAACAGCCGCGAGCGCGACCCCTAGCCAGAAACCGCTTTGCCGTATACACAGGAACGCGCGACGACAGCCGACCGAGCGGCGCGGGTGTGGCGGAATGGCAGACGCGGCAGACTCAAAATCTGCTGTCCGTAAGGACGTGGGGGTTCAAGTCCCTTCACCCGCACCAAATCATATGCATTCCCGATCGGGGAGTGCGCTCCCGCCGGTGGGGTCTACTCGGGAAGACGCGTCGACTGCCAGGTCACCATCTGCCACTTGCCGCCGTTGTTGGCATAGACATCGGTAAAGCGGACGGAGAAATTCATCGCGTTGCCGCCGGAATTGACGCCGATGCGCGCGACCCCGGTCAATACCACCGCGTCGCCGCAATCCTGCGCCTTGACGTCGGACGGCACCACCGCGTTGTAGACGGTCGCGCCCGACTGCATCGCCCCGATGAGGCTCTGCTTGGTATCGATCCGCGCCGAGGAGTGGGTGTACACAAGCTCGTCCGACAGCAGCGTGTTCAAGGTCGCGATGTCCTTTTGCGCCATCGCGGTCATGCGCTTCTTGTCGAGTTCGATGATCATCTGCCCATTGTCAGCCATGAGTCTCTCCTTGGGTGTGGGGTTGAGGGTCAGCGGACGATCAGCACGAGCTTGCCCTGGAGGTGACGCCCCTCGCTGACCCGGTGCGCCTCGGCGACGTCGGCGAGCTTGTACTCGCGGATCGCCGGAGGCCGCACGGCGCCTTCATGGAGCAACTCCACCATGCGCTCGAGATGCGCGCGGTCGCGGGCGACAAGCGGGCGCAGCACCTCTACGTCGGTGCGCGGCGGCACGAACCCGGAGGGCGCCGGGGCGATCCATACCAGCCGCCCGCCCGGTCGCAGCACGGCATACGAGCGGAACTGGACATCGCCGCCGACAGTGTCGAACACCACATCGCACCCGGCCGCCGAAGTGGTGAAATCCTCCTTGTTGTAGTCGATCACCCGCGAGGCGCCGAGCATGCGGCAGTACATTTGATTGCGCGCGCTTGCCGTCGTGATGACCCGGGCGCCGATGTGTTTGGCGAGCTGGATGGCGAATCCGGCGACCCCGCCGGCGCCGCCCTGGATGAGGATCGTTTCGCCGGCCTGGAGCTTGGCGGTGTCTTCAAGCGCCCAGATCGCGGTGAGGCTGGTCAGCGCCATCGCGGCGGCCTGGGGATGGGTGAGGATATCGGGCTTCTTGGCGATGATCGCGGCCTTGATCGCGACCTTTTCGGCGTAGCAGCCCTCGATCCCGGCATCGCAGACGCCGAACACCGCATCGCCCACCGCCAGATCGGTCACGCCCTCGCCCTGCGCGGCGACGATTCCGGAAAAGTCGCGTCCGAGGATATAGGGGAATTTGAGCTTCGAATCGTAGCTGCCGAGCCGCACCTTGTAGTCGGCCGCGTTGACGCTCGCGGCATGGATGTCGACGACGACCTCGCCGGGTCCGGCGACCGGGTCTGGCATATCGCCGTACTGGAACTTCTCCGGACCGCCATGGCCGGTCAGAAATGCCGCCTTCATGACGTCCTCCCTTTTCTGCGGTCAGGCCGGCGGCGCCACCGATAGACGGCCGGTGACGCCGTGCCGTTCGATGAAACTGGCGACGATGCCGGAGCGTTTCGCCTCCTCGACAAAATCGCGCAGGAAGGCAAAGCCGGCGGCGTTCTTTTTCGGCGTGCCGACCGCCTGCTGGACCGCGGTGAACTGACCCTCCAGAATACGCGAGCCGGGAAGCTTCGCGGCGACGTCGATCAAGCCCGGCCGCAGCCCGGCATAGGCGTCCATCTTCTGATCGCTAAAGGCCTTGATCGCCGCGTCGGCGCTCTCGAACTGCAAGAGTTCGCCCTTCTTGAAGTTGTTTTCGAGCCAGAGGCCGTAGGCGCTCCGCGCCGTCACCGCGACGCGCTTCCCCGGCTGGTCGACCTCGCTGACGCTTCTGATCGGAGAGCCGGCCGGCACCAGATAGGTCGCCTCGATCTCACAATAGGCCGCAGTGAAGTTGATGACCGCCGCGCGCTGCGGTTCGGCGCCGATATTGCCGATGTCCCACAGCCCCTTCTCGGCGTCGTCGGCAATCTCACCTGGCCGCGCATAGGGCAGGAACTTGACCGGCACGCCGAGCCGGGCGGCGATCGCCGCGGCCATATCGGCCGAGACGCCGGTCGGGTCGCCCGACGGGGTCTTGCCGGTGACCAGGAGGAAGTTGCCCATGTTGATCGCGGCGCGCAAAACCCCGGTCGGGGCAAGCTCGGCGGCGAGCGGGTGCTGAGGCATGGCGGGGGATCCGGCAATGGTGAACACGATCGTGCCCGATCTTAATCATCGCGGCCCGCGACGCACGCGCAAAATCACGCCCGCGCCGCGCTCTCTATCTATGCCGCGAGCTTCGCCCGGGCCGCGGCCTTGATCATCGCGGCGCCCTTCTCTGCGATCATGATGGTGGGCGCGTTGGTGTTGGTCGAGGTGACGGCCGGCATCACCGACGCATCGACGACGCGCAGGCCTTCGAGGCCGCGCACCCGGAGTTCGTCATCGACCACCGCGGTCTCATCGCTCCCCATCTTGCAGCTGCAGCTCGCGTGGTAGACGGTCGATCCGTTTGCCCGCGCATAATCGAGGAGCTCGTCATCGCTCTCTACGCCCGGGCCCGGCAGCTTCTCGGCGACGACGTATTTCGCGAGCGCCGGCGCGGCGAACAGGCGGCGCAGGAAGCGGAGGCCGCCGATCATCGCCCGGCGGTCGGTGTCTTCGGCCAGATAGCGCGGGTTGATCGCCGGCTGGACCTGCGGGTCGGGCGAGCGCGCCAGCACATAGCCGCGCGACAACGGGCGCATCTGCCAGGGGCCGCCGGTGATGCCGGGCACGCTGTCGAGCTTCCTGATGAGGCCGGGCTTGTAGCTCGCCGGCGCGAAGACGCATTGCACATCCGGGGTCGCCGATTCCTCGAGCACCTTGACCGAGGCCGCGCATAATGAGGCGCTGTAGGTCAGCATTCCCTCGCCAGCGCTGACATAGCGCCACAGCTCGTTGGCGAAGGAGAGACCGCGGCCGCGCTCGTTCAAGGTCTCGATGCCCTTCACCTCGCACGACATGCGGGCGATGTAATGGTCCTGGAAATTCTGCCCAACGCCAGGGAGCGCGTGGCGCACCGGGATCCCGGCTCGCGTGAGATGCTCGGGTGCGCCGACCCCCGACAATTGCAGGATATGGGGCGAGCCGACCGCGCCGGCGGCGAGGATTACTTCGCGCGTCGCATCGGCGATCTCGACCCTGCCGGCGCGCGAATAGACGATCCCGATCGCGCGCGTGCCGTCGAACGAGATGCGGTGCACCAGCGCGTTGGTCACGATTTCGAGGTTGGGGCGCTTGGACGCCGGTTTCAGATAGGTTTGCGCGGCGCTGGCGCGGCGCCGGCCGCCGCGGGTCTGCTGGCACCAGCCGATGCTGTCGCCGGCGCCCGGGGGCAGGTTGTTGACGTCGGCGCGGTATTCGACGCCGAGTTCGCCGGCGGCCTCGATGATCGCCTGGCACACCGCCGGCCGCTCGCTCATGGGCGATGTGGTGAGGAACCCGCCGGTGCCATGAATTTCCGCGGCATCCCCCTGCCAGTTCTCGGCCATCTTGAAGTAGGGGAGGACATCGTCCCAGCTCCAGCCGCGATTGCCGAGCTGGCCCCAATGGTCGAAATCCTCGGGCTGGCCGCGGATATAGATGAGGCCGTTGATCGAGGAGGAGCCGCCGAGCACCCGGCCGCGCGGATAGGGGATCGCCCGGCCGGCGGTTCCGGGATCAGATTCAGCCTTGTAGTTCCAGGTGAGGGTCGGGTGGTCGAGCAGCTTCATGAAGCCGACCGGGATGTGGATCAAGGGGTTCCAGTCGCGCCCGCCCGCCTCGATCAGCACCACCCGGACGGCGGGATCTTCGGTGAGGCGATTGGCCAGGACGCAGCCCGCCGATCCGGCACCGACGATGACGTAATCTGCCTGCATGCCCGATACTCCGTCCAAATCACGTTCCCGGCGAAGGCCGGGATCCAGTTGTCAGCCGCCCGCGCGCCGGATGAGTGGGTCCCGGCCTCCGCCGGGATCACGGCCCAAAGTTACGCCGCCAGCTTTTGCCGCGCCGCCGCCTTCACCATCGCGGCGCCCTTTTCGGCGATCATGATCGTCGGTGCGTTGGTGTTGGTCGAGGTCACCGCCGGCATCACCGAGGCGTCGATGACGCGCAATCCCTCGAGGCCACGCACCCGCAGCTCGTCATCGACGACCGCCAGCGGGTCGCGGCCCATCTTGCAGGTGCAGGTCGCGTGAAACACCGTCGAGCCGGTCTGGCGCAGATAATCCAACAGCGCCTCGTCGCTCTCAGCGTCCCGCCCCGGCAGGATCTCGCCGACGACATAGGGCTGGAGCGCCGGCGCGGCGAACAGCCGGCGCACAAATCGCAAGCCGCCGATCGCCGCGCGCCGGTCGGTCTCGTGCGAGAGATAGCGCGGGTTGATCGCCGGAGCGTCGTGCGGGTCGGCCGATTTGGCCTCGACATAGCCGGTGGAGAGCGGCCGCATCTGCCACATGCCGCCGGTCATCCCGGGCTTGTCGTCGAGGCGGCGGATCGGGCCGGGGGCAAAGCTGCCATTGGCGAACAGCACCTGCACATCGGGGGTCGCCGCCTCCTCGAGCACCTTGACCGAGGCCGCGACCAGCGAAGCGGCATAGGTCAGCATGCCCGTCCCGCTGAACAGGTAGCGCAGGATCTCGCCGGCGAAGGGAAGGCCGCGCGACTTTTCGTTCAAGGTCGGGATGCCGCGGACTTCGCAGGTGACGCGGGCGAGGAAATGGTCCTGCAAATTCTTGCCAACCCCGGGAAGCGCGTGGGTGAGCGCGATGCCGACCCGGCCGAGATGCTCGGGGTCGCCGACCCCGGAGAGCTGCAACAGATGCGGCGAGCCGATCGCGCCGCCGGCGAGGATTACTTCGGCCGCCGCATCGGCCCGCTCCATTGCGGCGCCGCGCGAGAATTCGACACCGACGGCGCGCTTGCCATCGAACAGCACGCGATGGACCTGTGCTCCCGTAACGATTGCGAGGTTGGGGCGCTTCAAAGCCGGGCGCAGATAGGTGCGCGCCGCGCTCTGCCGGCGCCGCCCGCGGCGGGTCTGCTGGACCCAGCCGATGCCGTCGCCGGCGCCGGCGGCTAGGTGGTTGACGTCGTCGCGGTATTCGAGCCCCAACTCCTTGCCGGCCTCGATCATCACCTGGCAGAGGGCCGGCTTGTCGGCGGTGTGTGAGGTGAGGAGCGGCCCGCCCGCGCCGTGGAACGCGTCGCCCCCGCCCTCCCAGTCCTCGGCCTTCTTGAAATAGGGCAAGACGTCGTCCCACGACCAGCCGCGGTTGCCGAGCTGGCCCCAATGGTCGAAATCCTCGGGCTGGCCGCGCACATAGATCATCCCGTTGATCGACGAGGAGCCGCCCAGCACCCGGCCGCGCGGATAGAGGATGCTGCGCCCGTTGACCCCGGGATCGGGCTCGGCGGTGTAGCCCCAGGTCAGGACCGGATGGTCGAGCAGTTTCATATAGCCGGCCGGGATGTGAATGAGCGGGTTGCGGTCGCGCGGCCCCGCCTCGATCAGGAGGACCCGGGTGGCCGGATCCTCGCTCAGGCGGTTGGCCAGAACGCAGCCCGCCGACCCGGCCCCGACAATGATGTAATCCGCCTGCATGCAACAACTCCATCAAATCGCGTTTCCCGGCCTTCGCCGGGAACACGGTTTAGATTTACGCCGCCATCTGCTGCCGGGCCGCGGCCTTGATCATCGCGGCGCCCTTCTCGGCGATCATGATCGTCGGCGCGTTGGTGTTGGTCGAGGTGACGGCCGGCATCACCGAGGCGTCGATGACGCGCAGCCCCTCGAGGCCCTTCACCCGCAGCTGATCGTCGACTACGGCCATCGGATGCGGCCCCATCATGCAGGTGCAGGTCGCGTGGTAGACCGTGTTGCCGTTGCGCCGGGCGTAATCGAGGAGTTCGTCGTCGCTGTCCACCTGCCGCCCCGGCAATTTCTCCGGGCCGACAAAGCGCGCCAGCGCCGGCGCGGCGAAGATGCGGCGGACATAGCGCAGGCCGCCGACGACGGCGCGCCGGTCGGTGTCTTCGGAAAGGTAGCGCGGGTTGATCGCCGGCGCATCGCCCGGCCGCGGCGAGCGCGCTTCGACATAGCCGCGCGAGAGAGGCCGCATCTGCCACATCCCGCCGGTGAGGCCGGGCTCCTCCTCGAGCTGGCCGACCTGGCCGTCCTTGAAGCTGCCCGGCGCGAACGAGCATTGCACATCCGGCGTCGCCGATTCTTCGAGCACCTTGACCGAGGCGGCGACCAGCGAAGCGCTGTAGCTCAGCATTCCCTTGCCGTTGTAAAGCCAGCGCAAGACTTCCGCGGCGAGCGGCAGGCCGTGGGCGCGCTCGTTGGCGGTCGGCGCCCCATGGATCGGGTAGGTGATGCGTGTCACGTAATGGTCTTGCATGTTCTTACCGACCCCCGGGAGCGCGTGGGTCACACTGATCCCGGTCTTGGCGAGATGCTCGGGGTCGCCGACGCCAGACAATTGCAAGAGATGCGGTGATCCGACCGCGCCGGCGGAAAGAATGACTTCGCGCGCCGCGTCGGCCCGCTCGATGCTGGTTCCTGGGCCGTTGCGCGAGAACTCGACGCCGACCGCCCGGGTGCCGTCGAACAATATTCGGTGCACCAAGGCCTTGGTCACCAGCTGGAGGTTGGGGCGCTTCAAGGCCGGACGCAGGTAGGTGCGGGCGGTCGAGGCGCGGGTCCGCCCGCCGCGGGTCTGCTGGCACCAGCCGATGCTGTCGCCGCCGCCCGGGGGCAGGCTGTTGACGTCCTCGCGGTATTCGAGCCCGAGCTGTTTCCCCGCCTCGATCACGGTGGCGCAGATTTCCGGCCGGTCCATCTTCGAGGTAAAGAGGGGACCTGCCTTGCCGCGCAGCTCGGTCTCCTCGCCCTCCCAGCGCTCGGCCTTCCTAAAATAGGGCATGCAATCGTCCCACGACCAGCCGCGGTTGCCCAGTTGCGCCCAGTGGTCGTAATCCTCGGGCTGGCCGCGGATGTAGATGAGCCCGTTGATCGACGAAGAGCCGCCGATGACGCGCCCCCTCGGATAGAGGATCGCGCGCCCGGCCGTGCCGGGGTCGGGCTCGGCCCGGTAGCCCCACGTCAGGGTCTTGTGGTCGAGCATCTTCATAAACCCGGCCGGGATGTGAATGAGCGGGTTCCAGTCCTTTCCGCCCGCCTCGATCAGCACCACCCGAGTGCCGGGATCCTCGGTCAGCCGGTTGGCCAGAACGCACCCCGCCGACCCCGCGCCGATAATGATGTAATCCGCCTGCATGCCCCATACTCCGTCCAAACCCTGTTCCCGGCGAAGGCCGGGATCCATTTGTCAGGCGTCCGAGCGCCGGATGAGTGGGTCCCGGCCTGCGCCGGGAACCCGGTTTAAAATCACGCCGCCATTGCCTGCCGCGTGGCGCCGCGAATGAGGGCGGCGCCCTTCTCGGCGA
>DASYZD010000021.1:0-3433 GCA_035946655.1 Allostellaceae bacterium
CCTGAGCTTTGCCCTCGGACCGCCGGTACTGCTGCTGCGCCGCTGCCACATCAACCGGGTGGTTGCGGTGATCGCGGTGGTCGCGCTTGCCTTTACCGTGATCGTCGGCATCGCCGTGTTGATCGGCAGCCAGCTCGAGCACTTGGCCGAGAACCTGCCCCAATACCAAACCAACATCACCGAGAAGATCCGCTCGCTGCGGGACACGACGACCAAGAGCGGCGTTGTCAGCCGCGCCGCGACGATGCTGAGCAACCTCGGCGCCGAGATCACCGAACCTCATGAGAAACCGGGCGAGAAACCGGGCGAGAAATCGGGCCGGAAAGCGGCGCATCAGCCGGCCGCCCTCGTGCCAGGTGCCCCGCAGCAGCAGCCGGTGCTGGTCGAGATCCGCCGGTCCGACGCGACCCCGATCCAGCTGATCCTACAGGTTGCCGGGCCGCTCCTCCAGCCGCTGGCGATGGCCGGGATCGTCGTCGTCTTTGTCATCTTTTTTCTGCTGCAGCGGCAGGACTTGCGCGATCGCTTCATTCGGCTTGCCGGCGCGCGCGATCTGCGGCGCACGACCCAGGCCCTCGATGACGCCGCCCGTCGCCTCAGCCGCTATTTCCTGATGCAGACCGGGATCAACGCCTGCTTGGGCGTGCTGGTCGGCGGCGGCCTGTGGCTGATCGGGGTGCCAAACCCGGCGCTCTGGGGCATCCTCACAATGCTCTTGCGCTTTGTCCCCTATATCGGCCCGGTGATCGCCGCGGCAGTTCCGGCCGCCCTCGCCATCGCGGTCGATCCGGGATGGTCGATGCTGCTGTGGGTCTGCGCTCTGTTCGTGGTTGCCGAGGTGACCACCGGTCAGGTGATCGAGCCCTGGCTTTACGGCCACAGCACCGGGCTTTCCGCCGTCGCGGTCGTCGTTGCGGCCGGGTTCTGGACCTTGCTGTGGGGGCCGGTCGGGCTCCTCCTGTCGACGCCGTTGACGATGTGCCTCGTTGTGCTGGGGCGGCATGTCGAGCATTTCCAGTTCCTCGAAGTGTTGCTCGGCGACCTGCCGCCGCTGGCGCCGGAGGAGAGCTTTTATCAGCGCCTGCTCGCGGGCGACCCCGACGAAGCGGCGCATCAAGCCGAAGGGTTCCTCAAGCACCACCCGCTGTCCGCTTATTATGACGAAGTCGCGATCAGGGGGCTGACGCTGGCCCAGCTCGATGTCAATCGGGGGCTGCTCGACCACGCGCACCGGGTAGGGATCAAGGAAGCCGTCGAATGGGTCATCGACGACCTTTCCGGGCATGGTGAGGAAGAGGCGGCCATCCCCGGACCGGACGCACCCGAGGGGGAGGCGCTATCGCCGGTTCTCTCGCCCGACGAACTCGCGCCCGGCTGGCGAGAGAAGCCGGTACTGTGTATCGCCGGTCGCGGATCGCTCGACGAGGCGGCCGCGGCGATGCTGGCGCAGCTCCTGGAGAGCCGCGGCATCGGCGCCCGCGTGGTCTCGTCGGACGCGGTTTCGGTCGCCAACCTCGCGCAGCTCGATGTCGCCGGCGTGCAGCTGGCGTGCCTCTCCTACCTCGAACCCGGCAGCTTCACCAATCCCCGCTACCTGGTCCGCCGGCTGCGGCGCCGGCTGCCGCGGGCAACGATCGTCGGCGGGTTCTGGACGCTGACGGCCGAGGAGGCGGCGGAGCGGGATGCGCTCGCCGCTACCCACGCCGATTGCATCGTCACCTCGCTCTGCCAGGCCGTGGACGAAACCGTCAACGCCGCACAGCGGGCCGCCTGCGCCGATCTCCTCGCCGGTACAGTTTACGCCGTCGCCGTCGCGCCGTTCTGACGGCGCGCGATCACCGAGCGTTGCCGCAGGCCACTCGGCATGTGCTTTGCGCTTGTCTGCGGCGGGCTGAGGTTTATTGAATGGGGGCTGCTTTTACGAAGGAGCCGTGCCGTGACCCCTGCTTCCGCGCGCAACATCGAATTTGTCGGGCATAGCGACCAGGGCGGTCGGGGCGACGGGGTCCAGGTCATGGTCCACAAGGGTCATGCCTTTGTCGGGCATATGTTTGCGGACGGCTTTACGGTGACCGACGTGAGCGATCCCCGGCACCCGCGCCCGGTCAACTTTGTCGCGGCGCCCCCCAACACGCGGGCCTTTCACCTGCAGACCCACGGCGACCTGCTTTTGACCGTCAATTCCCCGAACATCTGGGTGATGCAAGGCTATAGCGACCCCAACGACTACTTCAAAGCCTCGATCACCGACACCTTTACCAAGCGCGACAAGGCGTTTAGCGCGGGGCTGCGGGTGTGGGACATCGCCAACCCCGCGGCGCCGCGCGAGATCGCCTTCATGCCGGTCGACGGTCTCGGCCTCCATCGCCTCTGGTATGTCGGCGGGCGCTATGCCTATGCGTCCTGCCACTGGCAGGGGTTTACCGACCATATCCTGGCGATCATCGACATGAAGGAGCCGACCCGGCCGGAGGTGGTCGGGCGCTGGTGGCTGCCGGGGATGCACGCCGCCGGCGGCGAGACCCCGGGCTGGAGCGGCAAGCGCTATGCGCTGCATCACGCGATCGTCGCCGGCACTCTGGCCTATGCGGCGTGGCGCGACGGCGGGATGACGATCCTCGATGTCGCCGACCCGACCGCGCCCAAGCTGCTGGCGCATCGCAACTGGTCCCCGCCGTTCGGCGGCGGCACCCACACGCCGTTGCCGCTGCCCGACCGCAACCTCGCCGTCTTCGCCGACGAGGGCAATCTCGACAATTGCGCCAACGGCATCCAGCGCTGCTGGGTGTTCGATGTGAGGGAGCCGGCGAACCCGGTGCAGATTGCCGCCTTTCCCACTCCGGCCGAGGAGGAATACTGCAGGAAGGGCGCCAAGTTCGGCCCGCATAACCTGCACGAAAATCGCCCAGGTTCCTTCCAAAGTTCGGAGCTGATCTTCGCGACTTACCAGAATGCCGGGGTCCGCGTCTTCAGCATCAAGGACCCGTTTGCCCCGCGCGAGGTCGCGCATTTCGTCCCGCCGGCGCCTGAAAAGATGGTCGATCCGCGGCCGAACCGCCCGCGCGTCATCCAGTACAACGACGTTTATGTCGCGCCGGACGGGCTGATGTACGTGACCGACGTCAATGACGGCCTGACGATCCTGCAATATACGGGCTGATGATTTCGGGCGACCTGAAGCCCGGGCTGCGCCACAGCGCGACGCTCCAGGTCGGCGAAGAATTGGCGGTGCCGGCGCAAGGGCGGCAGTTCGGCGCGGCGGCGGAGATGCCGCCGGTCTTCGCCACCGCCAACATGATCGCCTTTGTCGAATGGACCTGCGTCGCGCTGCTCGCTCCCTATATCGGGCCGCATCAGCGCACGGTCGGAACGCGGGTCGACATGAGCCACAGCGCGGCGACGCCAATCGGCATGACTGTGACCGCCGAGGTCG
>DASYZD010000022.1:0-2572 GCA_035946655.1 Allostellaceae bacterium
ATGGCAATCGAGGCGGCCGCGCAGCATGCCGAGGAGGTCGAGGATCCCGGCATTCATCGGCCGCACCTCGTCGGAGTGATGGTCGCGCAGCACCCAGTTGATATCGCGCACCGCCTCGCGGATGTAATGACCATCGGCCCAGTAGACGGTGCGAACCCACTCGCCAGTATGCACGTTATAGAGCGATACCGATCGCGGTGCGAAAGAGATGGCCGGGGCCGGTCTGACAAAAGCAACTGCGCCAACAGCCGCAGCCGCGCCCAGGACCCGACGCCGGGTCAGCAGCGAAGACTCTCGCAATGGATAATCCCCCCAAGACAGCCCCCGAGGACGCCATAGCACCGGCTCGCCGCTCAAACAAGCCTGATACGGACAAGCGCGAAGGCGACAATCGCAGTTTCCCGGATTTTTCCTGCCCGGGTTGATCTGCCGGAAGGATGTTCAGCTTCTAGGTTGGCCGGTCGGATTGTCTTGCGCCATCGGGGCTTGCCCCGCCGGGTGCAGAAGCTGCCAGATCTCCCCGTCGCGCTGGTAGACGTCCGGGCGAAACAGGATTTCGCCGTCCGCACCGGCGAACGCCGTCTGGTAGACCATGAATACCGGGATCGGCTCCGGCAGCATGCGCCGATTGGTGTAGCCCAGCGCGATCCCTTGGTTGATCACGCTGACCGGTTGCCCCAGCAGCAGCGCGGCCAGCGCGCGCGGGTTTTGCACGCGCACGCAACCATGGCTCTGACGGCGGTCGTCGCGGGCGAACAGACCCTTGAGCGGGGTATCGTGGAGGTACACGTCGAAGCGGTCCTGCATTTCGAATTTGAGCTGGCCGAGCGCGGTTCCCGCTCCCGGCAGCTGCTGGATCGCACCGTTGGTGCGCCTCACCATGTGGTGATGGTCCAAATACTCGGGGTCCTGGGCGAGCTTTGGCAGAATTTCCTTGGTCGCGATCGAATAGGGGACATTCCACGGCGGATTGAACAACAGGCTGTCGATCGTGGTCTGGAATTCCGGGGTCTGCTTGTCGACCTCGCCGACGACGACACGGGTGGTGAAGACCGGCTGGTCATCGCGATAGAGCACGAGCTGGGCGTTCGCCGTATTGACCCAGACGCGGTCGGCCGGGAGATCGCGGGGCAGCCAGCGCAAGCGTTCGAGATTGACCGCGACCTGCCGCAATCGGGCCTCCAGGGTCGCGTCGGTCGATGACGGGTGCGGCGGGCGCGCGTCGGGAGCCCCGATCGGCGCGGCCGCGCCCACTGCGCCAGCCGATCGGGCGGCCGATTGATAGGACTGAAGGGCTTGCCGCAGCGCCAGATAGGCCGGCGTGTGCGGCGCCAGTGCCTCGATCGCCGCCGCCGGATCGGGGCTGTTGATGGCTTGGTCGAGCACGGCGGCGACGTCGATCGGCTCCGGCGTCAGATCCTCGTCATCAAAGCGCGTCTCGATCGGCACGGCGCCGCGGGCGAGCGCATCGGCAAAGCCGAGGACGGCGTCCGACAGCACCAGCTCGCGGTCGATCGGCGCCAGCGCCGCTGCGTTTCGCAACAGCTCGCCGTGAAACATATCGGGGTCGAGGCCGTGCTCGCCGGCCCGCAACACGGCGTTGACCAGGGCCTGCGCCTGGGGTTGCCGGCTCGCCCAAACCGGCTCGAAATTGTGCGCTGCATAGAATTGCCGGAGCAGCGCGCCGTGCAGCTTTTCGCCGGCAATGACGAGCCCGGTCGTGCTCTCGATACGGTTGCGAATGTCGCTGTCGCCGCTGAGCGTAGGGTTCGCCCCCGCCGCCGCGTCTGGCGCCGGCAATGAGGCGGGCACAAGCGCGGCCGCGCGGGTTTCGGCGCCGGCGCGTGGCGCCACCAGGACACAAACGGCTGCGATCGCGGTCGCCGCGCAAATGGCCAAGCCGCGCTGCTTCAGCCGGCGGTTTTCGGCGATCTTGGGGGGTGTCAACACAAATCGCCTCGTTGATACCGTGAGCGTTGCGCGACTTGCGCATGCTGCGGGTTGAACGGCTCCACTACTCCCGGGTTCCCGAGGCCGGCCGCTCAGCGCCAGCCAACCGCCGACCCGCCGAAGAGTCCCGGAAACCTATACGCGATTAGTTTCTATAACATTGATAACAGAGAGATTGTCGTAACTCTATGGGTTTTCTGCGGTTGCGGCAACGCGCGCCCCCTGTAGGTTCGAATGCCGCCAAGGTTGCGGAGGTGAGGCGACGATGGCGATCCCACACTCGAGCCGATACGGCCCGGGAGGTTCGCCATCGATTTCGGATTCGTCTATTGCGAATTTTCCATGTAACAATACGGGGCAACCGATAGACCGGGGGCAGCCATGCGCACTGGCATATCGGCCGCGATCGTCGCGGCATCTGTCCTATATGGCGGCACGGCCGGGTCGGCCTGTCTGCAGAGCCAATCGCATCGTTGCGTCGATTTGGCAATTGTGCCGCAGGTTTCCCAGGAGATCGTCGCCGGCGAGCACATCGTGGTGCCGCCCAAAACCGCGCCGAAAGCCGAGCCGCGACCGGCGTATACCGGCCCAACCGTCGGGCTCAGTCCGACGGTGCGGCAAA
>DASYZD010000023.1:0-9873 GCA_035946655.1 Allostellaceae bacterium
TCATCGGGCTCCGGCGGCCGCAGGCGGGCGATATCGATGTGCTGGGCTACGATGTCCTGGATCTCAGCCAGGCCGAGGCACGGGCCTTGGAGCAGCGCTGGGGGGTGCTGTTTCAGGACGGCGCGCTGTTCAGCTCGTTGACCGTGGCGCAGAACATCGAGGTGCCGCTGCGCGAGCACTTGGCGATGCCGGAGCCGCTGATGGACGAGATCGCCGCCTGCAAGATCGCGATCGTCGGGCTCCCCGAAGCGACCGCCGACAAGTTTCCCTCGCAGCTGTCGGGCGGCATGCGCAAGCGGGCGGGTCTGGCGCGCGCGCTCGCGCTCGACCCCGAGATCCTCTTCCTCGACGAACCGACCGCCGGGCTCGATCCGATCGCCGCCAACGGTTTCGATCAGCTGATCGGCGATCTGAAGGCCAGTCTCAACCTGACGGTGTTCCTGGTGACCCACGATCTGGATACGCTGTTCGCGATCTGCGACCGCGTCGCGGTGCTGGTCGACCAGACGATACGGATCGGCACGTTGGCGCAGCATCTCCAGGACGATCACCCCTGGATCCACGCCTATTTTCATGGGCCGCGCGGTCGGGCGGCGCAGCCCTCGGCCGGGCGGTAGGGAACGCGATGGAAACTCGGGCTCATTATGTCGCCGTCGGCGCCTTCGTGCTGACGATGATCGTCCTCGCCTTTGCCGCCGTACTGTGGCTGGGCCGCGCCGAGCTGACGACCCAATTCGCCAAATATCACATCTATTTCAAGGGTCCTGTGACTGGTCTCAGCAGGGATGCGACGGTCGATTACAGCGGCGTGCCGGTCGGCAAGGTCGCCGAAATCCGCCTCACTCCCGACCAGCAGATCGAGGTTACCGTCGAGATCGAGGCCGACGTCGCGATCAAGACCAACGACCGTGCCAGCGTCGAAACAAATATTCTGAGTGGGGTCTCATATATTCAGATCGGAGGCGGCACCAAGGAGGCGGCGCTGCTGGTCGCGAAACCGGGCGAAGTCTACCCGGTCATCCGCCCGCGCTACTCGGGCTTGGCAAGCGTGACCGCGCGCGCCCCGCAGCTCCTCGAGCAGGTTACCAAGACATTGGACCAAATGAACGAGCTGCTCGACGATAAGAACCGCCGAGCGGTCGCCGAGACGCTGGAGAACGTCCGGGTGTTCAGCAGCGGGCTGGCCGATCGCAAAAAGGAAATCGGCGAATTGGTCGACAACGCAAACTCGGCGGCCCACTCCCTGTCGGTGCTGCTCGACAACGTCGATACGAGTTATTCCGGCCCCGACGGCTTGGGCGACCGGGCGGCGGCGGCGATCGCCGATTTCGACCGCCTCGCCAAGAACCTGTCCGATACCAACAAGCAACTCCAGGCGACGCTGCAGGACGTGCGGCCAGGTGTCCGGACCTTCAGTCAACAAACCTTGAGCGATGTCGGGTCCCTCGTCGGCGAGGCCCGCCAGCTGATTTCCGGATTGAACCGGCTCACTGCCACGATCGAGCGCGATCCGAGCCGGGTTCTGTTCGGCGACCGCCGCGAAGGATACCGCCCGAAATGACCGCGCGCCCGCGACATTATCGTTCCCGCCCGATCGCGATCCTGCTGCTGATCCCGCTCTTGGCGGGCTGTGGCGGGTTGTTTTCCTCGCCGCCGAAACGGCAGCTTTATCGGGTACATCCGACGCTCACCTTTGCCGCCGGCCTGCCGCATGTCGGCGCACAGCTGGTTGTCGCCCAGCCGACCGCGCCGGCCGGGCTCGACACCGAGCGCATCGCGCTAAGCCGCGCGCCGCTCTCGCTCGATTATTTTGCCGATGCGCAATGGGCCGACCGCATGCCGTTTCTCGTGCAGACCGCCCTTGTCGAGGGGTTCGAAAAAAGCGCGGCGATACCCGGAGTAGGCCCGGACAACGGCAGCCTGTCGGCGGATTTCGTGCTGGAGACGGCGATTGGCGATTTCGAGGCGATCTACGATGCGCCCGACGGACCGCCGCGCATCTCCGTCGCGCTCGATGCAAAGCTGGTCCGCATGCCGGCGCGCCGAATCGTGGCGCAGATTTCGGTCAGCCGCGAGGCCGAGGCGACGGACAATGCCGTTCCCCAAATCGTCGCTGCCTTCGATAGCGCATTGGGCGGCGCGGTCACTGAAATCGTGACCCGGACCCTCGGCAATCACGCCTTGTCGGAACGCCGCGGATCGGTACTATCGCGGACACGATTTGTTCAGGCGAGCGGGAGCCCGACGCAGTGAATTGGCGGGAGCGCGAGGCCGAGGCGGCTGCGACGCTGCGCGAATGCCGCGCGGCGCTTGCCGCGCGCGGCAGCACGGTCATCCGCGAGGCAACGAGCGCCGGCGCCGGCGATCCGGCCCCCGACATCGTTGACTGGCAGCACTATCCGGCGGGCGAGGTCTACGATCCCGCCAGTCACGCCCAGTATTTCTACCATCGCCATCCCGCGCCCCCGCGCAGGCGCCCGGCAACGCCGCACGAGCACGGCCATTTCCACCTCTTCCTGCGCGGCGAGGGGGTACCGGCAGGGATCACGCCGCTGGTGCTGCCGGAGCTCGCGGTCGCCAACGCACCGGCGCCGCGCCAATCGGCGCCGTTGAAGCTTGGCCGCAGCGACGAGGTTTGCCATCTCGTGGCCGTCGCAGTCGACGGGCGGGGCGAGCCGATGCGGCTGTTCACGACCAACCGCTGGGTCACCGGGGAGACCTGGTATCGCGCCGAGGATGTGATCCGCATGTTGGCGCGCTTTCGCGTGCGGGGCGAGCGCCCCTCGGGGCTGCTCAACCGCTGGATCGGCGCGCTCGTCGGCCTGTTTCAGCCCGAGATTTCGACGCTCTTGAAGACCCGCGACCGGGCGATCCTCGAACAGCGCTGGCGGTGGCGCGGCAATGTGCTCGAAGATCCGCGGCTCGAAATCACCTCGAGCCTCGATATCGACCTCGACGCCCGCCTCGCTCGCGCCGAGCAGAACGCACACGCCTCGTCGGCCGCGACCGGCGCAACCCGCGCACGCCTCCTGCCGCGAATGGCGGAAGGCTGGGGTAGCTGAGCCGGCATCGCGCGCGCCTCAAGCCAGCGCCGGCTCGGAGGTCTTGGCCTTGCTGGCGAATGCCGGCATCACCTCGGTGGCAAAGCGCTCGAGCTGTTCGAGGGCAACCGCCTTCGGCACTCCGACCGACAGGCTGACCGAGACCCGCTCCAGCCCGGGATAGCCTTCACCGGCCTCCCCATTGCAACCGGCGCGGCGGCGAGGCAAGGTTTCGATTCGACCGCATGCGAGGGCTTTGTCATGGCTGACGATCATCACCCGCACGATCATGGTCACGCGCCCGGCTCGGAATTATCCGAGATGCAGCTTCGGGTGCGCGCGCTCGAAACGATCCTGACCGAAAAGGGCTATGTCGATCCGGCCGCACTCGACCGGATCATCGAGAATGTCGAAACCAAGATCGGCCCGCATATCGGCGCCCGCATCGTCGCGCGCGCCTGGGTCGATCCCGCGTTCAAGCGGCGCCTGCTCGCGGACGCGACCGAGGCGGTCAATGCGATGGCCGGTTTCGACCCGGTATCGAGCCACCTGATCGCGGTCGAGAACACCCCGCGCCTCCATCACATCGTCGTCTGCACGCTGTGCTCGTGCTATCCGTGGTCGGTCCTGGGGCTGCCACCGGTCTGGTACAAATCGTTCGCCTACCGCTCGCGCGCCGTCATTGACCCCAAGGGCGTCCTCGCCGATTTCGGCGTGACGCTGCCGCCGGAAACCGAGATCCGCATCTGGGATTCGACCGCCGAGACGCGCTTCCTGGTATTGCCGATGCGCCCGGCCGGCACCGACGGCTGGAGCGAAGAGCAGCTGGCCGGGCTGGTGACCCGCGACAGCATGGTCGGCACCGGCTTGGCGCGAGCGGCCGAGGAGGCCGGGCGATGACCAACTCGATCCATGACATGGGCGGGATGCACGGCTTCGGTCCGGTCGAAGCAGAACCGAACGAGCCGGTGTTCCACGAGGGTTGGGAGGGCCGGGTTCTGGCGATGCAGCGGGCGATGGGCTTCACCCGGCTATGGACGATCGATGGCGGACGCGCCTCATTGGAAGACCTGCCGCCGCTGACCTATCTGGAATCGTCCTATTACCGGCGCTGGTTTCTTGGGCTCGAGCGCCGGGTCGTTGCGCATGGCCTCGTCGGCGAGGACGAGATAACCGCCGGCCGCACGCTGCGTCCCGGGATCCGGCTGAACCGCAAATTGACCGCAGCGGACGCTAGCGCGCCGATGTGGGGCAATTTCGAGCGCCCCGCGCCAGGTCCCGCGCGCTACAAGGAGGGCGAGCGGGTGCGCACCCGCAACATCAACCCGCAGACCCATACCCGGCTGCCGCGCTATGCCCGCGACAAAACCGGCACAATCGAGGCCGTTCGCGGCTGCCATGTCTTTCCGGACAGCGCCGCGATCGGCGCCGGCGACAATCCGCAATGGCTCTACACGGTCGTCTTTGGTGCGCGTGAATTGTGGGGCGAAGCGGCAGACCCCGCAGTCAGCGTGTCGATCGAAGCCTTCGAATCCTACCTCGTCCCGGAATGAGCGAGCCTGACCTCGCCGATATCACGGCGGCGCTGCCAAGCCTGCCGCGCGACGCGGGCGGCCCCATCTTCCGCGAGCCCTGGGAGGCACAGGCCTTCGCGATGACGCTCCAGCTCTACCGGCAGGGGCTGTTCAGCTGGCCGGAATGGGCGGCCACGCTCGCCGCCGAGATCAAGCGCGCCCAGGAGGCCGGCGATCCCGACACCGGCGAGACCTATTACCATCACTGGCTGGCTGCACTGGAGCGCCTTGTCGCCGAGAAGGGCGTCGCCGACCGAGCGAGCCTCGAACGCTACCGCAACGCCTGGGACCATGCCGCCCTTCGCACCCCACACGGCATGCCGATCGAGCTGCGGCCGGAAGATTTCCGGTAGTGGCGCGGGCCGCCAAGCCACACCCGCTCGAGTTGCCGCTGACCGCTAAGCTCGCCCGGCTGCTGCCGCTGTCGCCGCAGGAAACCGCGGCATTGGCGGCGCTGCAGTCGGCGACCCGCCCGGTTGCCCGCAACCGGGAGATCATCAGCGCGGGCCGCAAATATGACGGTGTCTTCGTGCTGATCGACGGTGCGGCGATCCGCTGCCGGGTGCTGCGCGACGGCAGGCGCCAGGTTCTCAACATCGTGCTGCCCGGCGATTTCATCGGCTTCCCGGCGTGCTTTTTCGAGGCCGCGCTCTATTCGATCACGGCGCTCGACGACGTGATCGTGTCGTGGGTCCCCTTCGCCAGCCTCTTTGCCGTGTTCCAGGAGCAACCGCGGCTGGCGGCGACGCTGTTCTGCTCGTTTTCGTGCGAGACGGCGATGTACGCCGAACACCTGATCGGGGTCGGGCGGCGTTCGGCCCTCGAACGGGTCGCCCATTTCCTGTTGGAGCTGTTGACCCGGCTGCAGGCGATCGGCCTCGCCGATGAGCATTCCTACCGCATGCCGCTGACCCAGGAACTGATCGGCGACGCGCTCGGCCTCAGCGTGCCGCATGTCAACCGCACTCTGCGCCAGCTGCGCGAGGACGGGCTGATCAGTATCGAGGGGCCGGTTGTCGCGATCGGCGACATCGAAGCCCTCGCCACCCTCGCCGATTTCGAACAAGGCTATCTGAGCCGGTTCCGCATCGGCGAATTGCTCGCGTAGGCCGACCTTGCCGCTTTGCGCGAGCCTTCCGGTTAATCTCGATCATAGATTTGCAGCAAAGACGGCGCGTGCCCGGACGGGTTAATCCTCAGCCGACAGCCGGCGGGATGCGCGCCGCCGGCGGCAACCGAGCAACGCCTGGACGCGCCATGGCACACTTCGTTCCGCATCCGCGTCATTCGCTGGAACGCTGGCTGCGGCGTATCGACCGCGCGGCCGGCATCATCAACCCATTTCTCCTCGTGCTGGCGATCGGGCTCGCGGTCCTAAACATGACCGCCATTGTGCTACTGGCGCCGCACCTGGCGATCACCAGCGACACGCCGGGGCTGGGCCTCGCCGCGGCTTCCTGCCCACCCTCACCCGCCACCGACCCGGTCACCGCGCCGCCTGGCGGCGATGTAAAGGCGTGGGGGTTCTGACGCTCGCCGCAGCCCTCTGGTCACTCCCACGCGATTGTTCTATGTGATCATGACAGGTTGATTTAGCGACGCCAATTTTTCCCGTGCGCGACGAGATACCGTCTCGCCGATCCGTCAGAAATCTGCGCTCTTGATTTCGAAGGAGAATTTCGGCGATCCGCGAATCGGCGAGCAGGTTGCGCGCGCCCGCCGCGCTCAAAATCGCCAAGTCGATCGGATCCTGGGTCGCCGGATCGCTGGCCAGGGCGGCGAACCGCAGCAGCGGCGAGGCCGATCGCCGCTACCGCGGCGGCGGCCTGTCCACCCCGGAAATGCCGCATGTTTCTGCCTCTCATTTCACCATCACCCAGGCGGGTTGCAGCAGCGGGAAGGCGATTAGCCCGACCACCGCAGTGGCGCCGACGAGCAGCGGGTTGCTGACTCTGAAGCGGAACAGCACGGCGAGGCTGCCGAGCGCGATCAGCACCGTCAGCCAATCGCCGATCGCGATCTTGCCGAGCAATACGCAGGCGCCGAGGATCGTGCCGATCGCCGCGGCATAGCAGCCCTTGACGAACCCCTGCACATTCGGGTTGGCGCGATGGCGTATCAGGATCGGCGCCACCACCAGGATCAGGATGAACGACGGCAGGAAGATGCCGATTGTCGATACCAGGGACCCCCAGAAGCCGGCGACCAGATAGCCGACAAAGGTCGCGGTGATGACCACCGGCCCTGGGCTCAGCATGCCGACCGCGACCGCGACCAGAAACTCGCGCCCGCTGAGCCAGCCGTATTGCTGCACGAGACCCTTTTCGAGAAACGGCACGATGACGAGCCCGCTGCCGAAGGTGAGGCTGCCGGCCTTCAGAAAGAACGCGAGCAGCTGGCCGAGAACAGCCGTGGTCGGCGCCTTGGTGTCGATCGCCACCGGAACCAGCGCGAGCAGCGCGGTCGGCGGCGAGCCGCCGCGGAACAGCGAGCCGTAATAGAGGATGCCGAGAACCCCGGCGCCGATGAACAACAGCGCGACCTCGGCCTCGAGCCATATGGTCACGACAAAGCAGACGGCGGCGACCGCCCATTGCAGCCAATCTTCCATGCCGAGCTTGGCGAGGCGGTAGCAGGAGTGGATGATCAGCGCGATGACCGCCGGGCTGACCCCATAGAACAGCGCGGTCATCCAGCTGAGCCCGCCAAAATGCACGTAAAGCGCGCCAAGCGCGGCGACGATGACGAAATTGGGGAGGATGAAGGCCCAGCCGCCGGCCCAGGCGCCCCAGAACCCGCCGCGCATGTACGCGATGAAGATCCCGACCTGGATCGCCAGCGGTCCCGGCAAGGCCTGCGATACCGCGATGGCGTCACGCATCTCCTGCCGGGTGACCCATCCCTTGTCGCCGACCAGCTCCTTTTCCATCTGCCCGACCAGCGCCACCGGCCCGCCGAAGCCAATCGTTCCGAGCCGCAGGAAATAGAGGACGATCTCGCGGATCGGCCGCCGCGGCGCGACCGCCGCCGTCGGAACTTGCTCGGGCGCCGCGCTCATCGGCCAAGCTCCGGGTTCCAGCCGTGGGTTTCGCCCTGCAGCGAGCGGCACCACGCGTAGAACGCGTCGTACATGACCATGCCGTGTTCGAGCATTTCGTGGTCGTCGGCGAAATTCGCGGCCAGACCGAGGGAGAGCGCGAGCAGCCCCGGAGATTGCGGCGCGAGTCCGAGGCGCGCGGTGTCGGCGCCGCGCACGATCACGGCAAGCAGATCGAGCGCCGGGTCGGCGATGCCGTAGACCTTGAGGAAGGCGTCGAAGCTGCACAGCTCACCGTCATGCGAGAAAGGTTCGGCGCCGGGGATGTCGTACGCGGTCGCACCTTTTTCGGCAGCCACAGCGAACACCCGCTCGGTCGGTGCGAACAGGAATGCCGCCTCCGGTTCGATGAAGCGGCGGATCAGCCAGGGGCAGGCGATGCGGTCGATCTTCGGCCGCTCGCGGGTCACCCATTTGCCTCCACCCGCCACCCGCTTACTGCGCAGCGGCAACCCGAGCTTGGCCCATCCCGCGATGCCGCCTTCGAGATAGCACGCATCGATACCGCTTCCCTGAAGGGCGGCAGTGGCTTCCTGGCTTACCTCATGGCCTTGCTGGCAATAGACAACGACCGAGCGGCCGGCCGGCAATTCGTGCGCCCACTGCCCTACTTCGCCCGGAACCCGTCGCAGCGCTCCGACCAGCATCCGGTCATCGGCGTCGAAGCCGGCGCTGCGACGCACGTCAAAGACGAGCGGTGCCGCGCTCGTGCCGATCGCGCCATACAAATCGCGAGGGGAAATTGAAGATGGCTTTTGTCCGTCCATGGGTGCGCTCCTCGCATGGCGAGTGGCGCAGAGCTTGGACGGGGAGCCGTCTGACGGGGGGTCTGCTGGTCCCCCGATCAGGAAAAAATAGAGCTACTCATCAGAACAGGCAAGGCCCTCAAAACCAGGCCCTCACGCCCGCGACGCTTGGCGACCTCCCGGATAGGACTGGTAGCAGAAAGTCCCCGAAGCCGATCAATTCAGAATCGGATCGGAGTGAATGTTTGGCAATAGCGGCGCAAACACGCTGATCGACACCGTAAGCCATCCGATTTGCAATCCACTGTATCCGGCCGTCCTACGACCTCATGTGTTCTATTCCATTGCCGTGATGCTGCGGTTCATTGTCCGACCGAGATTGGACGCAGGATCGACAGCATGGCACCGCGACCGTTACGCATAAGCGAACGCCCGTCTCCAACGGCGCCCTATCCTTCAGCCGAGCCATCCGACGCTCGGAGTTGCGCCAAATTGTACCGGTGGCCGACACTACGAACTACGAGATGGAACAGCGGGGTGAATTTCCTCGACGCTTTTATCTCACGCCCCGATGTGTCGAGGCCGTGGCGAGACAGATAGACGTTGCGCGACATCGAGAGCTCGTCACTTGCTCTGCCGGTGCGGCCCAATCGGGTTTATCGTCGTGCTTGCCGGCGCCAGCCGCGCGCAATCCGTGTAATGACGTCGAGGGCTTCCTGGTGGCGCCGACCCGTCCGGCCGTAGCGGCGGTCGCCAGTGATGCGTTAGCAAGGTTGACGAGATGTTGGTCGGCCAAGCTGTATTCCGTCGGCGGCAGATAGTGCTAGCTGGTCCCCTCGTCGCGCAGCGCTCGATCGATGATGATGAAATACGGTGGCGCCTGCACCGGCAGAACCTGGCCGGCCGTTATCCGGCGATGTCATCGTGCTTTCTCCATCGCCTTCGCCTGCCGGTGCTCCGTCATGGTGACCGCGACCACGCCACCGGACGCGAGAGTCAGTACACCGATAGCGGCAATCGCCCAGGCAGCGCCGAACAGGTCGGCCATGATGCCGGCGGAGAGCGCGCCGATCGCATAGCCGAGATCGCGCCAGAAGCGGTAGACGCTCAGTGAGCGCGCCCGCCAGGAGGGGTGCGAGGCATCTGACACGGACGCAATGAGCGTCGGATAAACCATCGCGGTGCCGAGCCCCAACAACACGCTTGCAAGGAACCACCAGCCGAAACTGCGCGTCGCCGCCGTCACGAACAAGCCGATGGCCTGCACCCACATGCCGGCAACGATCAGGCCCTTGCGGCCCCAGCGGTCGCTCAACGGGCCGGTGATCGTCTGCAGCACGCCCCAGACCGCGGGATAGACCGCCTTGAGGATGCCGATGCGTTCGATGCTGAGGCCGAACGCCGCGAAGAATAGC
>DASYZD010000024.1:0-2494 GCA_035946655.1 Allostellaceae bacterium
AGGTCACCGGAAAATCCCGGGCCTCAAGCTGGTCGTTCGGCGGCAGGCGGCGGCAAATCTCCTCTACAGGGTCAAAAGCCCTAACAATCCGATCCGGCCTGCAACCTATCCGCCTCTCCCAATGCTCTAGCATCGGGCGCCAACGCCGCTCACCGCTCATTCATGCCATCTCCTCGCGAAGGTCGGGCATCTTATGTGGGCAGGGCCGGCATCATCTAAAAGCCGCGATGGACGCAAGTCCAGATGGCCAGAACTCGGTATCTTGCTCTGAGCCTCGTGCGTCCTTCGAGACGCGCCCTCCGGGCGCTCCTCAGGATGACGTAACTTTATGATGGCATTAAGAAAGAGCGTCATCCTGAGGAAGCGCGAAACGCTGTCTCGAAGGACGCACGACGGTTGATGCAGGCTTTTTCTCAGCGATTGCAGCTCATCCGAATTGCCCCTTCAGCCACAGGGCGATCGGGCGCCAGACCGCGTCGGGCGCGGCGAGCGAGGCCATCATCCCGATATGGCCAAAGGGCGGGCGCAGGATTGCGGCGTGTGGAATCGCGGCGGCGAGCGGCGCGGCCGAGCGCGGCGGGACGATTCTGTCACGGCTCGGCAGCACGACGAGGGTGGGCGCGCTCACCTCGGTGGGCCGGACCGGCCGGCCGGCGACCTGCCAGAGACCCTTTGCCGGGTCATTGTCGCGGTACCAGGAGCGCGCGCATTCGAGCGCAACCGGGCGCGCCAGCGGGACCCCATCGTTGATCCAGTCCTCGAGCGCGACAAAACCCCTTGCCGCGGCGCCTTCGCTATCGAGCCCGGCGAAGCGGATGAATTTGCGCTCGGAGAGGAACGGATCGAGCGCCATGAACAGCGTCTGGATCACCGACACCGGGACGGGGTCGGCAGCGCCACAGAACAGCGGCAGAAATTCCACGAGGGAGCCGAGGAGCCCGGCCTCGCTGCGCCGCTCGGCATGGAAATCCCACGGCGTCGCGAGGAGCGCGAGGCACGCGATCTCGGCCGGCCGGCGCACTGCCGCCGCCAGGGCCAGGAGGCCCCCCATGCAGTAGCCGAGGAGCGCGACCGGCCCCTCGGCAAGCGTGACGGCGGCGGCGAGGGCGTGCGCGAGGGGGCCGGCGATGTAATCGCTCAGGGTGAACCAGCGCTCGGCCGCGCCGGGTTCGCCCCAGTCGAGCACCAGCGGCCGCAAACCGGCGCCGGCGAGGTGGCACACAAAGCTGCGCTCGCGCAAGAGATCGAGGATGTAGTGCCGGTTGATCAGCGACGGCACGATGAGGACCACCGGCCCGGTGCCGCCGCTGCTGCCATAGTCGAGCAGCCGCGCCGCGCCATGTCGCCAGGGTATCGGCACGCGTGTGGGGGCGCGATGGAAAGGGTGGCGGCGGTAGGCCTGGAGCCCGGCGAGGAACGCCGCGGCGCGGCGCCTCAGCTCGCAATCGAGGGCGGGGGCGACCTTCTCAGGACCGAGCTCGCGGATTTCGCCGGCGAGCGCCGCCAGCCGGTCGTCTCCCGGGTTTCCCGGCGCGCTCGAGCTCGGCAACGCGCTCGTGCAATTCCTCAACGCGGCGCGCGAGGTCAGCCACAACAGGATCGCGCTCGCCAGATGGGCCGGCAGCGGCCGCGGCATCAGCCGCCGGTCGAGGGGTGACGCCGGCACCGGCATCACGCCGGGAGGCTTCGTCGAGCGAACCGGCGGCGACGGCGAGCCAGCGGCGCAACAGCCCGGTCATTTCCGGATCGGCAACCAGCGCCGCCAGATACTCCGCCCACAAGTCGAAAAAACGGCGCGCCAGATCGTCTTCCTCGCTCATCGGCGCCATTATAGGGAATTGCCGCGCGCGCGGCAGCATTGCCCTCGGCGACGCATCCGGTTTGATGAGGCGGATCGTGAAAATGGCTGTATTGTTGCATTGCAGCACATGATTTGCGGTGGGACAGTGGGCCGATGACCAATCCAACCAGCGAGCAATCCGGTGGCGCTAAGAAGCCGACGATCGTCAAGAAATACGCCAACCGGCGGCTCTACAATACGGCCACGAGCAGCTATGTGACGCTCGATGATCTCGCCCAGTTGATCAAGGACGGGGGCGATTTTGTCGCCTACGACGCCAAGAGCGGCGATGACATCACCCGCTCGGTGTTGACCCAGATCATCGTCGAGCAGGAGCAGAAAGGGCAGAACCTCTTACCGATCAGCTTCCTGCGGCAGCTGATCAGCTTTTATGGCGACAGCATGCAGTTCCTGGTGCCCGGCTATCTGGAGCAGGCGATGACCGCCTTCGCCGGCAATCAGGAGCAGATGCGCGACAGCCTGCGCGCCACTTTCGGCATCTTTCCATTCGGCCAATTCGAGGAGATGGGCAAGCAGAACATGGCGCTGTTCGAGCAGGCGCTGAAAATGCTGTCGCCCTACGGCGCCGCCGGCGAGCCGGAAAAGCCAGCCGCGGGTGCGAAAGCCGCGGAGCCCGCCGACGCGTCAGACCCG
>DASYZD010000025.1:0-1529 GCA_035946655.1 Allostellaceae bacterium
CCGACCGGCGAGCGCAACGAGATCAGTCTGCACGGTAGGGGCGTCTTTGCCTGCATTTCGCCGTGGAATTTCCCGCTATCGATCTTCACCGGGCAGATCGCCGGCGCGCTCGCTTCCGGCAACGCGGTCATCGCCAAGCCGGCCGAGCAGACCCCGCTGGTTGCCGCCGCCGCGGTGCGCCTCCTCTTGAGCGCCGGGATCCCGGCGGATGTGCTGCATCTGTTGCCCGGCCCTGGCGGGAGCATCGGCGGCGCTCTCGTCGCCGATTCGCGGATCGCCGGCATCGCCTTCACCGGCTCGACCGAGACGGCGCGCGTGATCAACCTGGCGCTGGCCCAGCGCCGCGGGCCAATTGTCCCGTTGATCGCGGAAACCGGCGGCCAGAACGCCATGATCGTCGATTCGTCGGCGCTCGCCGAACAGGTCGTGGCCGATGTCGTGACCTCGGCTTTCGACAGCGCCGGTCAGCGCTGCTCTTCCCTGCGCCTCTTATATCTCCAGGAAGACATCGCCCAGCGGGTCCTGGCGATGCTGGCGGGCGCGATGGCCGAGCTGCGGATCGGCGACCCGGCGCTGCTCGCGACCGATATCGGCCCGGTTATCGATGATGCGGCGCGCCAGGCCCTGGAGGACCACGCCCTGCGCATGGCTCGCGAAGGCCGCCTCATCGCCCAATGCCGGATGCCGCCGGGAACCGAGCATGGCAGCTTTTTCGCGCCGCGCGCTTTCGAGATCGATCGGGCGAACCGGCTCAAGGGCGAGGTCTTCGGGCCGATCCTGCATGTGATCCGCTGGCCGGCCGACCGGCTTGATCGGGTGCTCGATGAGATCGCCGCGACCGGCTATGCGCTGACATCGGGCATCCACAGCCGGATTGACGAGACCGCGCGTCACATCCTCGCGCGGCTCGGGGTCGGCAACAGCTATGTCAACCGCAACATGATCGGCGCCGTGGTCGGGGCGCAGCCGTTCGGCGGCGAACGCTTGAGCGGCACCGGGCCGAAGGCCGGTGGACCGCGCTATCTCCACCGCTTTGCCACCGAGCGGACGGTATCGGTCGACACCACCGCTTCCGGAGGCAACGCCACCCTCCTGTCGCTCGACGATGCGGCAGGCTGACAGATCGACGATGCACCGCCGCGCGAATTCCTACGCCGGCGAATCGCCAGTTTGGGTTTACATCTGTTCCGGCGATCCGTAAAAATTGTCCCAGCCGGGTGCGCAGTCACTGATTGATACGGCCGCCGCAATCATCCTTGCGGCCATGCGATGAACCCCTGGATTTGTTGGGTGTTGCGCAAATGTCTCGGCAGTATCAGTGCGAATCTGCTGGCTTGCTGGCAAACCGTTGCATGAATGTCGCTGTCCGCCGCGTTCTGCGCCGTGGACCCGATTGTCGGCCTTGGCGAGCTAAAAACTCATTGCCATCGGAAAAGTGGATGGTAAACATGGGTGCAATGGCGGTAGCGCAGCCACCGTCATAACTATATTCGCGGGCGGAGGTATGGGATGAGAAATCGCTATCTACT
>DASYZD010000026.1:0-6309 GCA_035946655.1 Allostellaceae bacterium
GAGGATTTCGACAAATTCGTTGCCGCATCGCAGCGTCTGGCCGCGGTGCCGCTCTATATCGACGACACCCCGGCGCTCTCGATCGCGGCGCTGCGCACCCGCGCGCGGCGCCTGAAGCGCCAGCAGGGCCTCGGGCTGATCGTCATCGATTACCTGCAACTGCTGCGCCCGTCGGCACAGACCCGGGCGATGGAAAACCGCGTGCAGGAAGTCTCCGACATCACCCGCGGGCTAAAGGCGATCGCCAAGGAATTGGATGTGCCGGTCCTTGCCTGCGCCCAGCTGTCGCGCGCCGTCGAGCAGCGCGAGGACAAGCGCCCGATGCTCGCCGATCTGCGCGAATCCGGCTCGATCGAGCAGGATGCCGACGTCGTGATGTTCATCTTTCGCGAGGAATATTACCTCTCGCGCGCCGAGCCGACCCGCCGCCCGGAAGAGAGCGAGGACAAGTTCAACGACCGCCATGACCGCTGGAGGGAGCGCTGCGAGGCAGCCTTCGAAATGGCCGACATTATCATCGCCAAGCAGCGCCACGGACCGATCGGCACGATCAAACTGCATTTCGAGGCGGAGACCACCAAATTCGACAATTTTATCGGCGCCGAGCATCTGCCCGCTGCTGATTACTAACGAATAATCCTTGGTCAACCGGGATCCGTTTACAAACGGGGGCGCCCTTTACCGCCCGGACATCGAAACCGGCAAAACGTTACAACTTTTTACCGAGCCGAGATTTATCATACATAATACGGTTACGGCGGGCCTCTACCCTTGCCTCATCGTTGAGCCCCTCTACGGGGGACGCGAGACAAGGATGAGGTTTTCCGATGAACGATTTCGCTCGGCTGCTCGCTGTCGAGATCCCGCGGCTCCGCCGCTATGCGCGCGCCCTGACCCGAGATATGACCCGAGCCGACGATCTCGTCCAGAGCTGTCTGACCCGGGCGATTGCCAAACGGCACCTCTGGCAGCCCGGCACCGATTTGCGGGCCTGGCTGTTTACGATACTGCACAACCAGCATGTCAACGATGTGCGGCGCTCGCTGCGCGAAGGCGTCGCCGTCGGTATCGAGGAAATGGCACCGGTCCTGACCGTGCAGCCGAGCGCGCTCGCGACGCTTGAGCTGCGCGACCTCGAAGCCGCGATCGGGAAACTAGCGGACGAACAGCGCCAGGTAATCCTGCTCGTCGGTCTCGAGGGGATGGCGTACGAGGAGGTCGCGCGGACGCTCCGCATCCCGGTGGGGACCGTCCGATCGCGCCTGTCACGCGGTCGCGATCAGTTGCGCCGGCTGCTGGATACCGGCAAGCAGGCCCGGTCCGAGCCGTCGCGCCGCGCTGCCTGATGCGGCGCCGATCTACGCGCGCGCGGCGAGCGCCATCGGCATTCTCCTGATAGAGTGCGCGAAGCATTGCGCAAGCCGCGGGGGAGGAAACGATGGCAAAGGGCATCCTGATCGCAGCGATGGATTTCTCGGCCGCCCCCGAGGACGAGTTCCACGATTGGTACGACCTCGAACACATTCCGGAGCGGCTGGCGATCCCGGGCTTCCTCAATGCGCAGCGCTGGATCGCCGCCGACAACCCGAAGGTGTCGCTGGCGACCTACGATCTCGACACGGTCGGCGTGTTGCACACCCCGCCCTATCAGGCGATCGCCGGCGCCAATTCGTCGCCCTGGACGAAGCGCACCGCCCGCTTTCGGAAGGGGCTGATGCGCTTCGAGGGCGAGCAACTGTTCCCCGGCGACGCAATCGCGCCCGAGGGTGCCGCTTCGGTGCTCCTCATTGCGATGAATGTCGCGCCCGAGCACGAGAGCGAATTCAACGAATGGTACAACACCGAACACGTCCCGCAGCTCGGCTCGGTGCCGGGGACGTTGTGCGCGCGGCGCTACCGCGGCACCGGCGCGACGCAGCGCTATGCCGCGCTTTATCACTTCGCCCGGCCCGACGTGATGGGCTCGGCCGCGTGGAAGGACGCCGCCAACACGCCGTGGACCGAGAAGATACGGCCGCATTTTCGGGACCTGGTGCGCTACGACTGCCGCCCCTACACCCGCGCGCGATAGCGATGGCCCCTTCCTACCACAGCTTGGGCCACGCGTCGGCCGGCGGGAGCGGGCTGAAATTGAGCGGGTTGTCGCTTTCGATCTGCTCGCGGTTGGGAACCTGCGCGACAGTCCAGCTGCCGCCCAGCGCCTGGATCAACGCCACGCTGGCGATAAGGCGGCTTTGGCGCACACTCAGCGCGGCTTCGGCATTGGCGAGCGCCGCCGTCTGGGCGACGACGACCGCGGTATAGGCGACCGTGCCGGCCTTATACTGATTGAAGATGATGCGCTCGGCCTCGCGCGCGGCGGCGACCGCGCTGTCCTCGGCGGCGGCCTGCCGGCTGAGAATACGCAATGCGGCAAGCTCGTCCTCGACCTGCTGAAACCCGGTCAGCACGGTTTGCCGGTAATCGGCGACCGTCGCATCGAATTGGGCGCGGGCCGCCTCGACCTGGGCTTGGCGGAGGCCGGCGTCGAAGACTGTCTGCGCCGCTGTTGTGCCGAACGACCATACCACGCTCGGCGCGGAGAATAATTGGCCGAGCGCCGTGGCGGCGCTGCCGGCATCGCCGGACAGCGCGACCGTCGGGAAGAATGCCGCCTCGGCGACCCCGATCTGCGCATTGGCGGCGGCCATCTGACGCTCCGCCGCGGCGATGTCGGGCCGCCGTTCGAGGAGGGTCGAGGGCAGTCCCGCCGGGATCTCGGGCAGGGCGGGGACGCCGGCGACCGGGGGAATCGTCAATTCGGCGGGCGGCTTGCCGACCAGGACCGCGATCGCGTGTTCGAGCTGCGCGCGCAACACGCCGGTGGCGATCGCCTGGGCCCGGGTGCTTTCGAGCTGGGTGCGGGCCTGCGCGACGTCGGAGGCCGCGGCGATCCCGGCATTGTACTGGTTCTGGGTGATGCGCAGCGATTCGGCGTAGGCCTTGACCGCCGCGTCGAGCAGCCGCTTCAGTTCGTCCGCCACTCGCAGCTGCATATAGTCGCTGGTGAGCTGGCCCTGCGCGGCGAGCCGCACATTTGCGACATCGTTGGCATCGGCTTGCGCGGTCGCGACGTTGCTTTCGACGGTGCGGGTGACCTTGCCCCACAGATCGAGGATCCAGCTGGCCGAGCCGGCAACGCTGAAGAAGTTGGAGATTCCCTCGGAGCCGGCGGCGCCACCCCCGCCGCCACGCGAGCGCGTCGCCGAGGCGGTGACCTGGGATGTCGGGAAAAACCCAACGCGAGCCTGTGCGACGATTGCCTCGGCCTGGCGGAATGCGGCCTCGGAGGCTTTGAGGTTCTGGTTCGAAACCTCGATCTGCGGTGCCAGGCCGTCGAGGACCGGATCGCGGTAGACCCTCCACCACGCCCCGCGGTCGCTCGCATCGGCGGGCTGTGCCGCCTGCCATCTGGTCCCTGTCATCGCGGCCTCCTTGTAGGCGGCCGGGACCCTCACCGCGGGGCGCTGATAGTCCGGCCCGACGGTGCAGGCCGTGACAGCTAACGCGATCGTCATCCCGATGCAGAAGCTGGTGAACCTATTGGCGGCGGCCGGAGTTGGCGCAGTGCGTCCTTCGAGACGCCCGTTATGCGGGCTCCTCAGGATGACGAGTTTTCTTAATATTATCATAATTTTACGTCATCCTGAGGAGGCGCAGGGCGCCGTCTCGAAGGACGCACGATCCGGTTGCAGCCGGCCTTCTGCCGGCGTGGCAAAGCAGGCGCATTCCGTCATTCGCCGGGTTCGGCGGCGTGGTCGCGGAGCCGTCCGCTGGCTCGGCGGCGCAGGCCCCACAGCCGCAGCCGGTCGAGATAGAGATAGATGACGGGGGTCGTGTACAAGGTCAGCACCTGGCTAACGATGAGCCCGCCGACGATCGAGATGCCGAGCGGCCGGCGCAATTCGGCCCCTTCGCCAAAGCCGATCGCCAGGGGCAGGGCGCCGAGCGCGGCCGCCATCGTCGTCATCATGATCGGGCGGAAGCGCCGCAGCGCGGCGCGGAAGATCGCCTCGCGCGGACCGAGGCTCTCAGCGCGCTGGGTCGCCAGCGCGAAGTCGATCATCATGATCGCGTTCTTCTTGACGATGCCAATAAGGAGGATGACGCCGATCAGCGCAATGATGCTGAAGTCGATATTGAACAGCATCAGCGCCAGCACCGCGCCGACGCCGGCCGAGGGCAAGGTCGACAGGATCGTGATCGGGTGGATGTAGCTCTCATAGAGCACTCCGAGCACGATATAGACTGCGAGCAGCGCCGCGCCGATCAGGATTGGCTCGTTGGCGAGCGACTCCTGAAAGAGCCGCGCGGTGCCTTGGAAAGAAGCGTGGATCGTCGCCGGCACACGGAGACCGGCCATGGCTTTGTTGATCGCCGCTGTCGCGACGCTGAGCGAGATACCGGGCTTCAGGTTGAACGAGATCGTGCTGGCGACGAACAGCCCCTGATGATTGACCGCGAGCGGCGTGCTGCCGGCTTGGTAATGAGCGATCGCCGACAGCGGCACCATGTTCTCGCGGGCGGTGCTGACCGCGGCGCCGGTCGAGGTGGCGCTGCGTCCGGTATTGGCGAGCGCGTTGGTCGCCTGGTTGCGTGCGGTGTCCGCCGCGATCTGCGCGGCCGTGCTCGCCGGGGCTTGATTCGTGGATTTTGCGGTCTTCGCCGTAACGGTCCCGGCGAGCGCGTTGGTCGACTGGGTACCTTTGACCGGGCCACCGGCGCTGCTGATGAAGATCTGGCTGAGCGTATCGGGGCTCTGCCAGTATTGCGGCGCCACCTCCATCACGACGTGATACTGGTTGCGCGGATTGTAGATCACCGAAACCTGGCGCTGGCCGAACGCGTCGTAGAGCGTGTTGTCGATCTGCGAGACCGCTATACCAAGACGCGCCGCGGTCGCACGGTCGATCGCCAGATCGGTTTCGAGGCCCTTCTGCTGCTGGTCGGAATTGACGTCGGTCAGCTCCGGCACCTGCTCCAGCGCCGCGGTGACCTTTGGCACCCAGTCGTAAAGCTGGCCCAGATCCTCGCCCTGCAGCGTGTATTGATATTCGGCGCTGCTCGGCCGGCCGCCGGCGCGGATGTCCTGCACCGGCACCAGAAACAGGCGGGCGCCCGCGACCCGGCCGAGCTTGCCGCGCAGTCTCCCGATGACTTGGAAGACCGACTGCTTGCGCTCGGAAATCGGCTTCAGCGCAATGAACACAAAGCCGGAATTGGTCTGGCCGCCGCCGGTGAAGCCGACCACGCTGGCCACCGCCGGGTCCGCCCGGATGATCCCGATGAACTCGGTCAGCTTGTCCCGCATCAATTGAAACGAGATGCTCTGATCGGCCTGTATCCCGCCGATCATGCGGCCGGTGTCCTGCAGCGGAAAGAGGCCCTTGGGGATCAGCACGAACAGATAGACGTTGAGGGCGACGGTCAGAAAGAGGACCAGGAGAACCAGTCCCGGCCAGCGCAGCGCCTGGGCCAGCGTCCGCTCGTAGAAACCGAGCATCGCCTCGAACACGCGCTCGCCGGCGACATACCAGCGCGAGCGCGAAGAGGGTTCCCCATGGATCGCGATGTAGGCGCACATCATCGGCGTCGTGGTCAACGACACTGCGAGCGAGATCAGGATCGCCACCGACAGGGTCATCGCGAATTCGCGGAACATCCGGCCGACGATCCCGCCCATGAGGAGGATCGGCACGAAGACCGCAATCAAGGAGAGGCTCATCGATAGGACGGTGAACCCAACCTCGCGCGCGCCAATCAGCGCCGCCTCGCGCCGGGCCGTCCCCGCTTCGAGATGGCGGGTGACGTTTTCCAAGACGACGATCGCGTCGTCGACGACAAACCCGGTCGAGACCGTCAGCGCCATCAGGGACAGATTGTCGAGGCTGTAGCCCAAGAGGTACATCGCCCCGAAGGTGCCGATCAAAGACACCGGGACCGCGACGCTTGGGATCAACGTGGCTCGCGGGCTGCGCAGGAAAAAGAACACGACCAGGATCACCAGCCCGATCGCGATCACCAGCGTCTCCTCGACATCGTGGACCGAGGCGCGGATCGTGGTGCTGCGGTCCATCGCGACCCTGAGCTCGATATCGCGCGGCAACGAGGCACGCAGCTGCGCCAGCTCGGCCGTTATGCGATCGACCGTCTCGATGATGTTGCCGCCCGGCTGGGTATAGAGGATCACTAAGACGGCGGGTTTGCCGTTGGCGAGGCCCGCATTGCGCAGGTTTTCCGGGCCCTCCTCGACGGTGGCGACATCGGTCA
>DASYZD010000027.1:0-2384 GCA_035946655.1 Allostellaceae bacterium
ATGCCCTGAGCTTTTCGATCGCCGCAGCGTCGGTCGTCGCCAAGGTGACCCGCGACCGAATCATGCATGCGCTGGCGGCGCGCTATCCCGGCTATGGCTGGGAGCGCAATGTCGGTTACGGCACCGCCGAGCACGCCGCGGCGATCCGCCGGCTCGGCGTCACCCCGCATCATCGCCGCTCGTTCGCGCCGGTCCGCCTCGCGCTTTCGGGTCCAGCCGATTTGTTCGAGCTGTTCGGGGCAGAGGCGCTGACCGAAGCCGACGAATAGGCGCAGCGGCGGAATTTCTCGCGGAATTGACGGATTCCGCGCGCGCGCTCACAGTTCACGCTGGAATGGACAAGACCGAAGAGACGACGGGGCTCACGTACGACACGGTCATCCACGGCGATTGCCTGGCGGCGATGGCGCGGCTGCCGGCGGGGTCGGTCGATCTCGTCTTCGCCGACCCGCCCTATAACCTGCAGCTTACCGGTGCGCTGCACCGTCCCGACAACAGCCGGGTCGACGGGGTCGAGGAGGCATGGGACAAGTTCGCGGGCTTCGCCGAATACGACCGGTTCACCCACGCCTGGCTCGCCGCCGCCCGCCGGGCGTTGAAGCCCTCCGGCGCGCTCTGGGTCATCGGCTCCTATCACAATGTCTTCCGGATCGGCGCCGCGGTGCAGGATCTCGGGTTCTGGATCCTCAACGACGTCATCTGGCGCAAGGCCAACCCGATGCCCAATTTCCGCGGCCGGCGCTTCACCAATGCGCACGAGACGCTGTTGTGGTGCGCCCACTCGAAAGAGGCGCGCTATACCTTCAATTACGAGGCGATGAAGGCGTCGAACGACGAATTGCAGATGCGCAGCGACTGGCTGATCCCCTTATGCGGCGGGCCCGAGCGGCTGCGCGACCCGGACGGCAAGAAGGCGCATCCGACGCAGAAGCCCGAGGCCCTCCTGCACCGGGTTCTCCTCGCCTCGACCCGGCCGGGCGAGATTGTCCTCGACCCGTTTTTCGGCACCGGCACGACGGGCGCGGTTGCCAAGCGCCTGGGGCGGCGCTTTATCGGCATCGAGCAGGACCCGTCGTACGTCGCGATCGCGCGGCGGCGGATCGCCTCGGTCCGGCCGGCGTCGGCCGAGATCATTGCCCTCGAGTCGCGACGCGAGGCGCCGCGGGTGCCGTTCGGCAGCCTGGTCGAGCGCGGCCTGTTGCGGCCGGGCGAGGTGCTGGTCGATGCGGCGCGGCGGTGGAGCGCGCGGGTGCGCGCCGACGGCAGCCTCATTTCGGGCGAGCACAAGGGCTCGATCCATTCGCTGGCCGCCCGGTTGCAAGGCGCTCCGGCGTGGAACGGCTGGGCCTTCTGGCATGTCGAGCGCCACGGGCAGCTGGTTTTGATCGACCATCTGCGCCAGCAACTGCGCGGCGAACTGGGGTAAATCAAGAAAACATGCCTTACGACCGCACCAACGTCTTCGCCCGCATCCTGCGCGGCGAGCTGCCGTCTCGGAAAGTCTATGAGGACGAACACGTCCTCGCTTTTCACGACATCCACCCGCAGGCGCCGACCCACATCATTCTCATTCCGAAGGGCGAATACGTCTCGGTCGACGATTTCTCGGCGAACGCGTCAGAGGCGGAGCTGGCGGCCTTTACGCGGGCGATCGGCCGGATCGCGCACCACGAGGGGGTCGCCGCGAGCGGCTACCGCATCCTCGCCAACCACGGACCGGCGGCGCATCAGGACGTGCCGCATTTCCACCTGCATCTCTTCGGCGGGCGCGACCTCGGCCCGATGCTGCGCCGCCCCCGCTAATCGCTGGACCCCTCAGTCAGCGGGTGACCGTGAAGCGGGTGTACATATTCGTCTTGTAGTGACCGGGCTGGTTGCAGAAAGCGATATAGGAGCCCGGCCGAAGCACCAGGCGCAGGGTGGTTTCGGTTCCCGGCTTCATGTCCTCCTGCCCTTGCAAACCCGGGACCTGGTCTTCCTTCACCTTCAAGGCCGTGGCATCGTAGGGCAGTGAGGTCAGCGAGCCCGGCCACGGCGCGATCAGGAATTCGTGCATCAGGTCGGTTGAGGTGTTCCTGATCTCGAATTCTACCGGACCGGCCGCCACGCTCTTCTTGTCGATGGTGAGGCCCATGGTCCCGTCATTCTTGTTCCACAATTCGACCTTGACGGAGGGGGGCTCGGCGGCCGACGGCGTCGCCAGAGGTGTCGTCGCGGCCAACGCCGTCACTGCCAGGGCTGTTAGGAGGGACGGTACTCGCCAAGCGCTCATTGTTCACGCCTCCTTTGACGACAGGGGTTGCGAAGGGTTTGGCCGCCGTGCCGTGCGACCCCGGTTGCGCTGACTGGTCGATTTCCGAGAGGACACTGAACCGCTTTTTATC
>DASYZD010000028.1:0-3201 GCA_035946655.1 Allostellaceae bacterium
CCGCTGGTGGAATCGGCGAGCTGATGATCGCTCGGATTGACAAGGCTTCTGAGGCTCAGGGACAATTGTCCCATCTGACTCGCGACGGCAATGATTTCGCTCTGCTTGGGCGTCACTTCGAGGGTCGCGGTATGGGCGACGGTCGCCTCGCCGTCTTTGCTGACGAGCTTCTGATCGATCGCGATCACCCGCACGTCGCGCAACACCGTTTCCGCGGCCTTGTGCTGGGTCGGGTCGCCGGCGCCGTCCTTGAGGCGCACCGGATAGGTAATCAGCAGATCGACCCGGTCGCCGGGAAAGACGAAGCCCGATATCCCGGAGGTGACCGTGATCGGCACCGACACGGCGCGCATCCCGGGGCGCAACACGGCGGCGAGAAAGCCTCGGTTGCCCGGGGCGACGATCTTCGTCTCGGTGACCGGCTCGCCGGCGCCGATCGGGTCGCGCGCCACCCAGCCGGCGAACGCCTTGATCGGCCGGGTGCCGGCGAGGATGTAGGCGTGCTCGAGCCTACCCGCCGGCCAGACCTGCCAGGAGAAGTCCTGCGGCCGCAATATCTGACCGCGCGCGAGCGCCTGGCGGGCCACCAGAACGGATCTCGCCGGGGCCGCCTTGGGCATGGCGAGGGCGGCCGCCTTGGCTGCCTGCTGGGCGAGCCAGCCGCGGGCGATCAGGGTGGTGCCGCCGGCGAGCGCCAGGGCGACGGTGAAGAGAACGAGGCTGCGAGGGCGCATCGGGGCTCCGTCAGCTGAAGTGGGGTGGGACGACGACAATCAGCGCCGCGGCCGCAATGGCGAGCCCGTACGGCACGGAATTCATTTCGAGGGCGCTGTCGGAGGGGCCGAGCACGGTGCCGCGCAGCGCCGAAAGATGCAGGCCGAGCGGGGTCAGCAGGAAGAGCGCCAGCGCGCCGCCGAACAGGCCGGTCAGGATGACCAGGCTCGGTGTGCCGCCGGCGCCGGTCCACAAGACGGCCGCCGCCATCAGCTTGACGTCGCCGCCGCCGATCAGGCCGCGGGAGAACAGGGCGGCGCCGACGACAAAGACGAAGAGCGCGCAGCCGACGGCGGCCAGGACCGACAGGGGGGCGATCGCCGCCCGCCCGAGGCTCAGCTCGAGCGGCCACAGAAGCACGAGCGCCAGCACCAGCGCGTTCGGGATGACCAACCGCCGGCAATCCTCGAACGCGGCCGTTGCGAGCACGCCCGCGAACCCGGCAAGCGGCAAGAGGTCGAGAAAGGACGGCATCGATGGCTCCGCGTTGTAGGTCACGCGCGCCGTCGATCCTGCCGGCCAATGGTTAAAGAAGGCATAACCGGGCGCTTTCGGCCGCGGCGACGGCCGGGCGGCGGGCGGCGCCCCTGACCCGGCGCTGTCGTGGATTGCCGTTCGACGCGATCCGCGATAGCGTAACGCCGGAGCGCAATCGGCTTTTTTGGCGACCGCTTGCCGGTCGGCGGACGAACTTCTTGACCTCTGTCGCGACGATCGTCGGATTTCCGGCGCCGCTCTTCTGATCGGCGGGCTTGTCGCCCTCTTGCTGCGCGCCGAGCAGGGTTTTCCGATCGAAAGGGGTCACCCGCGCGGGGCGCTGCTGCTCGACTACAAACTCGTTTCCCTCAACGTCTTTCCCAATCTGTTGCTGTCGCCGCTGACGGGCGCGTGCGCGGCGCTGCTCGTCAGGGCCGCGGGCGGCGGCCTCATCCCCTTGCGCGCCGACGGCTGGTGGTTCGCGCTGTCGCTCGTCCTCTTCATCCTTGCCAACGACGTCTTCGCCTACTGGGTGCACCGGGCGCAGCACCGCATTCCGGCGCTGTGGGCGATGCACTCGCTGCATCACAGCGCCGAAGCGGTGACGCTCGTCACCGGGGCCCGCCATTTCTGGCTCGAGCAGATGACCCTCGCCGCGTTTTTTCCGGTCGTCGCCATCCTGTTCAAAACACCGCCGGCCGTCATCACCGCCGCCTCTTTTCTCTACTTTGCTTTCGATAATTGCGCTCACTTGAATGTCAGGATTCCTCTCGGAAAGTTGGCAATAATCGTGAACAATCCGCAGTTCCATCGGATACATCATTCGATCGAGTCGGAACACAACAACAAGAATTTCTGCAAGATGCTCCCGATCGTCGATTTTGTCTTCGGCACTCTGTGGGTGCCCGGCAAGGACGAATTTCCGCCGACGGGCCTCGTCTCGGGCGAGAAGCCGCAAGGGTTCATCGACGGCGCGCTGTGGCCGGCGCGGCGCCGCCGGCAACCGAGGATCACGATCACGCAGTTCGATCCGGCTGCCGGCGCCCCGGAGCCCATCCGCTCGTAAAAACGCGAGGGTGCGAACAAACGGGAAAACCGGCGCAAAACCCGGTCGTCGCCCGCGCGGGGTTTCGATTTGCGGCGGCGCGAAAACCTCCGCATCGGGCTTACCGCCGAACCGGCGCGCGTCTTTGCTGGAAGGAAGCAAGGGAATCTACGGGCTGGCGAAGCCGGTTCTTTACGCTCAAGTCGTCCGAGAGGCGCAAAACCTCGCCGAATGAACTTGAGTTTGCCAAGCTTTGTGGTAAAAAAAGGACAATTGATGAATTCTCGGTCGAGTGGGCGGTAGAGCACTCGGCCGTTGAGCGAAGCCGGCGGCGTCCTCGTTGCCCGGAGATCTTTTAAGCGCGGAGGCTTGTTATGGGTAAGATCATAGAGCGCCTGATAAAGGACCGGTCGGGTTCCAACGCCCTTGAATACGGGCTGATCGTAGCTCTCGTCTCGCTCGCCGTCGTCGCCGGCGCCGCCGTCGCGGGCACCGATCTCGGGGCGCTGTTCAACGCGATCGGAGCCACTATTTCAAGCGTCACGGCCGGCATCTGACCGCAGGTGCGGCCCGCCGGAAAAGCGCAACGGTTTGTGGAAACCACCCCGCGCCGGGGTTGGTCGCTCAGCGAAGGAGAAGCACATGCGTAAGTTGTGGAGCCGTTTCATCGGCGATCGTTCGGGCTCCAATGCTCTCGAATACGGGTTGATCGTGGCGCTCGTCTCGCTCGCCGTCGTGGCCGGCGCGGCGGTGGCCGGGACCGACCTCGGCGCCATGTTCGACGCGATCGGCGCCAAGATCACGAGCGTCACGGCCGGCCTGTGACGAGTGCGCGAGGCCAAAAGGGCGGCGATTTGCGGAAACCACCCCGCTGCGGGGCCGGTCGCAAATGAAGGAGAGCTACA
>DASYZD010000029.1:0-14189 GCA_035946655.1 Allostellaceae bacterium
AGCCGACCAGTAATTCGCGGTGACGAGGCGGGTGTGCAGCGTGCCGGTATCGCGAAACAGCGCAAAATTGGTCGCGACATTCAGGGGATCGAGATAGGCGCGGCGATTGGTCAGCCGCGCCTCCGGGATGCGCATCAGATCGAGGCTGACGATTTGCGCACCGGCCGGCAGATACGGCTGGAGTTGGCCGATCAATCGGTCGGCCTCGAAGGCGGCGACCAATACCGAGCGCGCCCTACTCTCCGCCAGCCCGGTGATCGGCAGCGCACTGCGCCCGAGCACGGTAGCGCCGATGCGCGCGACATCCTGGACATAGACCCCGGCGATCTCGATCCCGTCGAGCCCAAAAATCTCGGCGAACCCTTCCGCCGCGCCATGCGGATCGACGATTGCCGTCGGTCGCTCGCGGGCGAGCCGGGCCAACAGCGCCCGCGCCGGCGCTGCGGCGTGCGGGTGGGTCAGCGCCTTATAGAGCGTGTTGCCGCCGCGAAGATTGTCGAAGGTTTCGATGCGCAACGCCATGATCGGCCCGATACTACACCAGCGAGCGGCGCGCGAGGTGCCTCGCCACGAGATCGCGCAGCGCTGCGCCGGCCCGCGCGGTATCGTCGGGCGGGGTGTAGGACCAGCACTCGATCTCACCCTTAAACGGCCGGGTGATCCCGGCCTTGCGCATCGTCTCGTGAAACCGGGCGAATTTGGCGTCGCCCCCGGCGAGGCCTAGGATGTAGACGGGCTTGCCGGTCGCCGCCGCCTCGCTGACCATCGACACCGAATCGGCGGTGACCAAGAGCGCATCGGCGACCGCGAGATAGGCGTAATAAGGGTTGTCGCCGTGGCCGTTCCAGATCGATCCCGGCAGGCCCGCGAGCCGCTCTCGCAAGACGGCAAGCCCAGCTTCCCCGGTGCGCCGCGACGGCGTCACCACCGCCGAGCCGCCGGTGCGCCGCACCACCGCCGCGATCATCTCGGCAATCTCGCCGAGCCGGCGAAGATCGAGCCGATAGCTCCGGTTCGAGCCGCCAATCAAGACGCCGAGGATCGGCCGCGCCAGCGTGTCGAGCGCCGGGAACCGCTGGCGCTCGGCGGCAAGGAGCGGCGCGGTCACCCGGTGAATGGCGCCACTTGTCACGAGGATTCGCGGCCCGCCCAACCGGTCGTGCGCGGGGACGAACAGCATGTCGAATTCGCTGCGCCCGACGCGCGGGTCCTGGATCTGCGCTGCCAGCGTGCGGCCGCCGCTGGCGCGGCGGATCGCCAGCGCCGGGCGCACCGTGTTGCGGCCGCAGCCGATCACCAGATCGGGCCAGGGCGGAGCCAGCGCGATGCCCGCTTGCCGCACGGCCGCAATCGGGGCGAGCCACACGCGCGGCGGCAGCCAGGTCCACGGGCGGCGGATCGACAGTATCTTTTCGCTGAACGGAAACCCGGTCGCTTCGGCGAGGCCCAGCGCCTGGCTCGCCATGCCGGGCTTGCCGTCGTGCAAGACCCAAACGCTCGGTGAGACGGGGGGCAGTGCGGCCATCCGCCCGGTTTACGGAAACCGCGGCGCGCCGGCAAGGCAGGTGCCGTGTCGACCGGCGCCGCATCAACACCCGGCGTCCTTCGAGACGCGCCCTTCGGGCGCTCCCCAGGATGACGTAAGTCTCTGAAAAAAGTCATCTTGAGGAGCCTGCCCCCGGGTCCGCCCTACGGGCGGCCCGAGGACAGGCTCCGCGGGTGTCTCGAAGGACGCAGGATAGCCACCCAGCGCAAGCTGCACCCGCCCTAACGCAACAAAATTGCGTGTCCGCGGCGAAATTCCTATTCTTGCGTCGCCCAACACGACGGTATTGCGCATGCGCGGGCCAAGGCTCGACCATATCGACCGGCGGATCCTGCAGCTGTTACAGGCCAACGGGCGGATCACCAATATCGCGCTGGCGCGACGCGTCGGGATCTCGCCGCCGCCCTGCCTGCGCCGCATGCGCGCCTTGGAGGCGGCCGGGCTCATCCGCGGCTATCATGCCGATCTCGCCCCGGAGTCGCTCGGCTTCGCGGTCACGGTCTTCGCCCATATCGGCCTCTTGAGCCAGGCAGAGAAGGACCTCAAGGCCTTCGAGGATTTGGTCCTCTCGTGGCCCGAGGTGCGCGAGGCGCACATGCTCGCCGGGGAGACCGATTTCCTCCTCAAGATCGTCGCGCCCGATTGGGACACTTATCAACGGTTTCTCAGCGCCAAACTGACCGCGGCGCCCAACGTCGCCCACGTCAAATCGGCGCTCGTGCTGCGTGTCTCCAAATTCGCCCCCGGTGTGCCGCTCGCCGAGGCGCCGGACGAAGAAGGCGCTCCCTATCCGAAAGCGACGGTGACGATCTCGTAGGCTTTGTTGCCGCGCGGGGTCGAAACTTCGACGGTATCGCCCTTGCCCTTGCCGATGAGCGCGCGCGCCAGGGGCGAGGTTACCGAGAGCCGGCCGTTCTTGATATCGGCCTCGTCTTCGCCGACGATCCGAAAGGTCTGCTGCTCGTCGGTTTCCTCATCGGCCAGGGTGACGGTCGCGCCGAATTTGACCGCCGAGCCCGACAGCTTGGAGACGTCGATGACCTCGGCGCGGGCGATCTTGTCTTCGAGTTCGCCAAGGCGCCCTTCGATGAAGCTCTGGCGCTCGCGCGCGGCATGGTATTCGGCGTTCTCCGCGATATCGCCGTGGGTGCGCGCCTCGGCGATGGCGCGGATCACCGCGTGACGGTCGACCGATTTCAGACGCTTCAGCTCTTCCTGCAGCCTAGCGTAACCGTCCACGGTCATCGGGATCTTGTTCATCAGACCGGATTCGAGCCTTGTGAGCCGGACAGGCGTTCAGAAATAGGATTGCAGCGGGGCGACTTCAAGGCAACCCTCGCGCAGCGCCCCGATTGCCTGCACGGCGGCACGCGCTCCCGCCACCGTCGTGTAATAGGGAATGTTGTGGGTGAGCGCGGTGCGCCGCAGGCTGAAGCTGTCGGCGATGGCCTGCGCCCCCTCGGTCGTATTGAACACCAGCTGGATCCGGCCGCTGCGCATGTCGTCGACGATATCGGGCCGGCCTTCTCGCACCTTGTTGACGGCACTGACCGGCAGGCCCTCGTCGCGCAGCTTTTTCGCCGTGCCGCTCGTGGCGACCAGCTCGAACCCCCAGTGGGCGAGCTGACGACACGGCGCGACCAGCGCCTCCTTGTCGGAATCGCGTACCGAGACGAAGACGCAGCCCCGGAGCGGCAGATCGTTGCCGCTGCCGAGTTGCGACTTGGCGAAGGCGCGCCCGAAATCGCTGTCCAGCCCCATGACTTCGCCGGTCGATTTCATCTCGGGCCCGAGGATCAGATCGACGCCGGGGAAGCGCGCGAACGGAAACACCGCCTCCTTGACCGCGACATGACCCAAGCCGGGCCGCGGCCGGCGATCGCCGCTCGGGAGCAGCGCCGCCAGCCGCTCGCCGGCCATCACCCGCGCCGCGATCTTGGCGATCGGCACGCCCGTTGCCTTGGCGACGAACGGCACGGTGCGCGAGGCGCGCGGGTTGACTTCGAGGACGTAGACCTCGCCCTCCTTGACGGCGAACTGCACATTCATCAGCCCGATGACATGGAGCGCGCGAGCGAGAGCCTCGGTCTGCCGCTCGATCTCGGCGATCGTCTCGGGGCCGAGGCTATAGGGCGGCAACGAGCAGGCGCTGTCGCCGGAGTGGATGCCGGCTTCCTCGATATGCTCCATGATCCCGGCGACATAGACCTCGGCGCGGTCAGCGACGGCATCGACATCGACCTCGATCGCGTTCTGCAAATAGCGGTCGATCAACACCGGGCTGGTGCCCGAGACATTGACGGCGCGGCGGATGTAGCGATTGAGCCCGGCTGTGTCGTGGACGATCTCCATCGCCCTTCCGCCCAGCACATAGGACGGGCGTATGACAACCGGATAGCCGATGTCCCGGGCGATCCGCTCGGCTTCCTCGGGCGAATAGGCGGTGCCGTTATCCGGCTGGCGCAGCCCGAGCGCGCGCAACAAGAGCTGGAAGCGCTGGCGGTCCTCGGCCAGGTCAATCGCATCGGGCGAAGTCCCGAGGATCGCGATCCCCGCGCGCTCCAACGCCTTGGCGAGGTTGAGCGGGGTCTGCCCGCCAAGCTGGACGATGACGCCCAAGAGGCGCCCGCGCGAACTCTCGACCCGCACGATCTCGATGACGTCCTCGGCGGTCAAGGGCTCGAAATAGAGCCGGTCGGAGGTGTCGTAATCGGTGGAGACCGTCTCCGGATTGCAGTTGACCATGATCGTCTCGATGCCGGCGTCCGAGAGGCTGTAGGCGGCATGGACGCAGCAATAGTCGAACTCGATCCCCTGGCCGATCCGGTTGGGCCCGCCGCCGAGGATGATCACCTTGTCGCGGTTCGACGGGTCGGCCTCGCATTCGGGGGGGCTAAGCCCATCGCCCTCGTAGCACGAATACATGTAGGGGGTGAGCGAGGGGAACTCGGCGGCGCAGGTGTCGATGCGCTTAAAGACCGGATGGACCCCGAGGCGATGCCGCAATAGGGCGGCCTCCGCCTCGCTCGTACCCGCCAGCCGCGCGAGGCGGGCATCCGAAAACCCCATCTGCTTCAGCCGCAACAGCCCGGTCGGGTCGCCCGGCAGCCCGCAGGCGCGCACCCGCTCCTCGACTTCGACGATCTCCTCGATGCGCGCCAAAAACCATGGGTCATAGCGGCAGGCGGCATGGATTTCCGCTGTGGTCAGGCCGTGCCGATAAGCCTGCGCAATGAGGAGGAGCCGGTCGGGCGCGGGTTTGGCGAGCGCTGCCTTGACCGCCGCCTTGACCGCTTCGGGTGCGGCGCCCGCGACGCCCTCGATCGCCACCTCGTCGAAGCCGTCGAGCCCGGTATCCATCGAGCGCAGTGCCTTCTGCACCGATTCGGCAAAGCTGCGGCCGATCGCCATCGCTTCGCCGACCGATTTCATCGAAGTCGTCAATAAGGGCTCAGCGCCGGGGAATTTCTCGAAGGTGAAGCGCGGCATCTTGGTGACGATGTAGTCGATCGTCGGCTCGAAGGAGGCCGGCGTCACGCCGGTGATCTCGTTGTCGAGTTCGTCCAGCGTATAGCCGACTGCTAGCTTGGCGGCGATCTTGGCGATCGGAAAGCCGGTGGCTTTCGATGCGAGCGCGGAGGAGCGCGACACCCGCGGGTTCATCTCGATGATGACGAGCCTTCCATCCTCGGGGTTGACCGCGAACTGCACGTTGGACCCACCGGTATCGACGCCGATCTCGCGCAGAACGGCAATCGCCGCGTTGCGCATCAGCTGATATTCCTTGTCGGTCAGCGTGAGGGCCGGGGCGACGGTCACCGAATCGCCGGTGTGCACCCCCATCGGGTCGACATTCTCGATGGAGCAGATGACGATGCAGTTGTCGTTGCGGTCGCGCACGATTTCGAGCTCGTACTCCTTCCAGCCAAGCACCGATTCCTCGACCAGGACCTCGTGCGTGGGCGAAGCGCGCAGGCCGCCGCGCACGATCTCCTCGAATTCCTCGGTGTTGTAGGCAATGCCGCCGCCGGTGCCGCCCAATGTGAAGGACGGCCGGATGATCGCCGGCAGCCCCACGCTCGCGAGCGCCGCGAGCGCCCCGTCGAGCGAGCCGACGAGCTGGCTCTGCGGCGACACCAGACCGATCCGGTCCATCGCCTGGCGGAACAGCTGGCGGTCTTCGGCCTTGGCGATCGCCTGTTCGCTGGCGCCGATCAACTCGACGCGATAGCGCTCGAGGACGCCCGAACGGGCCAGCGCCATCGCCGTGTTGAGCGCGGTCTGCCCGCCCATCGTCGGCAAGAGGGCGTCGGGACGCTCGCGGGCGATTATCTGCTCGACGATGTCAGGGGGGATCGGCTCGATATAGGTGGCGTCGGCGAGATCCGGGTCGGTCATGATCGTCGCCGGGTTCGAATTGACCAGCACGATCCGGTAGCCCTCGGCCTTCAAGGCCTTGCACGCCTGCGCGCCCGAATAATCGAACTCGCAAGCCTGCCCGATCACGATCGGCCCGGCGCCGATGATCAGGATCGAATGGATGTCGGTGCGCTTAGGCATCGGCGTGCACAGATAGAGGAGTTGAGATCCCTGCGGAGGCAGGGATCCATGCCGAGGCCGCTCGTGCGGTCGATAAATGGGTCCCGGCCTGCGCCGGGATCCCGACAGGAGGGAGGCCTGGCGGCGGCGTCATTTCGCGCCGGCTTCCATCATTGCGACAAACCGCGCGAACAGGTAATGGCTGTCCTGCGGGCCGGGGCTGGCTTCGGGGTGGTGCTGCACCGAAAAGACCGGCGCTCCAGCGACCCGCAACCCCTCGTTGGTGCGGTCGAACAGCGACAGGTGGGTCCCCTCGATCCCCGCTGGCAGGCTTAGGGGATCGACGACGAAGCCGTGGTTCTGGCTGGTGATCTCGACCCGGCCGGTCAATTCGTCGCGGACCGGATGGTTGGCGCCGCGGTGCCCCTTTTCCATTTTGCGGGTCCGCCCGCCCAGCGCCAGCGCCAGCATCTGGTGCCCGAGGCAGATCCCGAAAATGGGCTTGCCGCTTCTGATCAGCTCCTTCAGCACCGGCACGGCATATTCGCCGGTCGCCGCCGGGTCGCCCGGCCCGTTCGACAGAAAGATGCCGTCGGGCTGGTGGCGCAGGATGTCCGCGCTCGACGCGGTCGCCGGCACGATCGTCACCCGGCAGCCGTGCGTCGCCAGCATCCGCAGGATGTTGCGCTTGGCGCCGTAATCGATCGCGACGACATGAAAGCGCGGGGCGTCCTGGCGGCCGTAGCCGCCGTCCCGCCGCCACACCGTCTGCGTCCACTCATAGCTCTGGAGGCAGGTGACCTCGCGCGCCAGGTCCATCCCTTCGAGCCCGGGCCAGGCCGTCGCTTGCTTGCGCAGCGCGGCGATGTCGAGCGCACCCTCGGGCGCATAGGCGATGACGCCATTCGGCGCGCCGCGGTCGCGAATGAGGCGGGTCAGCCGGCGCGTGTCGACCCCCGAGAGCCCGACGATGCCGTGCGATTTTAGCCAGGAATCGAGCGATTGCTCCGCGCGGTAGTTCGCCGGCGCGGTCGGCGCGGTCCGTACCACGAGGCCGCGGGCGGCCGGGGTGGTCGTCTCGATATCCTCAGGGTTGGCGCCGACATTGCCGATATGCGGAAAGGTGAAATTGATGATCTGCCCGGCATAGGACGGGTCGGTCAAAATCTCCTGGTACCCGGTGATCGAGGTGTTGAAGCAGACTTCGCCGACCGCTTGTCCCGCCGCTCCGATGCCTTGCCCCCAGAATACCGTGCCATCCGCCAAAACCAGGGCCGCGTTGCAGTCAGGCGGGCGCGGCGCGGGCCGGGCCGCGGTCGGTTCGTCCATCGAAGCTGTGTCCCAGAGGCGTCGAGCAAAGATACGCTCTGACGCGGTTTTGTCAACCCACCCGCGATAGAAATTCGCGCTTTTCCAAAGACTTAGAAAAATGCCCTGCGAAATTGCCGCGGCGCGTTAAAGGGCGTAGGCTCTGGAGGAAGCGGCGATCCGGGGGCGGGGGAATGCTGCGCGAGGCGTTTACCGAGCGGCTGAAGGCGGCGATGCGGGCGAAGGATACCCGCACGCTCTCGACGGTGCGCCTCGTCATCGCCGGGCTCAAGGACCGCGACCTCGTGGCGCGCGGTACCGGCAACCCCTCCGGCACCACCGATCCGGAGATCCTGCGCATGCTGCAGGGCATGGTGAAGCAGCGCCGCGAATCGATCGCGCTCTACCGCCAGGGCAACCGCCCCGAACTGGCACGGCAGGAAGAGGAAGAGATCGCGATCATCGAAAGCTTCCTGCCGCGCCAGATGAGCGAGGATGAGATCGCCGCCGCCGCGACCGCCGCGATCGCCGAGACCGCGGCCGCCGGGGTTAAGGACATGGGCCGGGTGATGGCAGCCTTGCGTGAGCGTCATGCCGGCGTCATCGACATGGCCAAGGCCGGCGCGACCGTGAAGCGGCTTTTGGGATGAGCGCCCCAAGATATAACGACTACGCCTTGGCCCGGCTTGACCCGGCCACCCACGTCTTCTTTTGGTTGGGGATCGCCGGCCGGGAAGACGTGGATGCCCGGGTCGAGCCCGGGCAAGGGGATTAACGGGCGATGGCCTTCCCGCCCGGTTTTCTCGACGAGTTGCGCGGCCGGGTTTCGCTCGGCGATCTGGTCGGGCGCCGCGTCCGCCTCCTCCGGCGCGGCCGCGAGCAGGGCGGGTTGTGCCCGTTCCACAACGAGAAGACGCCGTCCTTCTACGTCGTCGAGGACAAGGGGTTTTTCCATTGCTTCGGCTGCGGTGCGCATGGCGACGCAATCGGGTTTCTGATGCGCGCCGACAATCTCGACTTCATCGAGGCGGTTGAACGGCTGGCGAGCGAAGCCGGCCTCGCGGTGCCGCAGCACACCCCGCAGGAGCGCGAGCGGGCGCAGCGCCAGAAGACGCTCCTCGAAGCCCTCGCCGCCACGGCCAATTTTTACGAGGCGCAGCTGTGGTCGCCAGAAACCGCCACTGGCGGCGCCCGCGCCCGCGAATATCTCGCCGCGCGCGGCCTCGACGAGGAGACGATCCGCCGCTTCCGCCTCGGCTGGGCGCCGGAAGATCGTCAATCCCTGCGCCGCGCGCTGGTAGGCGAGTATCCCGAGCCATTGCTGCTCGAAGCGGGGCTGTTGCACGCCTCCGACCGCGGCGGTAAGCCGTTCGACTATTTCGGCAACCGGGTGATGTTCCCGATCGGCGACCGCGCCGGGCGGGTGATCGCCTTTGGCGGCCGCACGATTGGCGACGGCCAGCCCAAATACCTCAATTCGCCCGATACCCCGGTCTTCGACAAGGGCCGGGTGCTTTACGCCTGGGCGGCGGCGCGCGCCGCTCTTGCTCGCGAACCCGAGAGCGCAGCGGCGGCGATCGTCGTCGAAGGCTACACGGACGTGATCGCGCTGCACCGCGCCGGGTTCGCCACCGCAGTCGCGCCGCTCGGCACCGCCTTGACCGAGACGCAGCTCGCCGAATTGTGGCGCCTCTCGCCGGAGCCGGTCTTGTGCTTCGACGGCGATGCGGCCGGTCAGCGAGCCGCGCTGCGTGCGCTGGACCGTGCCCTGCCGCTGTTGCAGCCGGGCCGCAGCCTGCGCTTTGTGGTATTACCGCCGGGCGAGGACCCGGATTCGTTGATCCGCAACGCCGGCCGACCGGGGTTTGCCGAGATATTGGCGGCGGCACGCGCGCTCTCCGAGGTGCTGTGGCAGGCCGAGCTGACGGCCCGACCGATCGATACGCCGGAGCGGCGCGCCGATCTCGAGCGCCGGCTGATGGCGCATGCCGACCTCATCGCGGATCGCTCGGTGCAGGCCGAATACCGGCGATTTTTCCGCGAGCGTCTGTTCCAGCTCGGCCGGGTGCCGCGCCCCTCCGCGAGCTTCATCCGGGGATTTCGGCGGGCCGGCGCTGCGTTGCCGGGCCTCGCGCGCGAGGGGCCGCCGCCACCGCCGCCGGGTTCGCCGGGGCGGCGCAATCGTGAGGTTTTTCTCGGGGTTTTCGTCCGTTGGCCCGCCCTCATCGAGGAATGGATCGAGGAGATTGCCGCGATCGATGTGCCCGAGCCGGAGCTTGACAGCCTCCGGCGTGCGATTCTAGAGATCGCTCACGCACATCCGGGGCTTGACGCCGGCGCGCTGCAACAACACTTAGCCAATTGCGGCCACACAGAAATTCTCGGCACTTTATCGGTCACCGTCACGAGACACGCAGGATTTGCCGCGCGCGGAGGAGACGATCCTGAGGTGATTAGGTCTGGCCTAACCGAGACGCTCCAGCTGCTGCGGGCGCGGCACCCAAGCGACCGGGATCTGGCGACCCGCGCATTTGCGGCGGATGCCTCGGACGAGAACTGGCAGCGGCTGAAGGCGCTGAAGGATCGCGAGGCGCTGGATGGCCCGGTTGGCGGATTTGAATAATAGGCCCGCGATGGCTTCTTGGCGGGGCGTAACCCTCTTGGTTGATTAAGGGACGACGGTATGGCGAGCAAAGCGGCGACGGCGGATACGGCAGAAACCCGGGAGGATGCGGCCGAAGCCCCACTCCTCGATCAGATCGCCATCGCCATCAAAAAGATGGTGCTGCGCGGCAAGGAGCGCGGCTACCTCACCTATGACGAATTGAACGCCGCGCTGCCGCAGGACCAGGTGTCCTCCGAGCAGATCGAGGACACGATGACGATGCTCTCCGAGCTCGGCATCAACGTCATCGAGAGCGAGGAAAGCGAAGAGCCCGCCGAGGCCGAGGCCGAGGATGGCGAAAGCGAAGTGCGCGGCAATGTCGATGACGACGATATCGGCCGCACCGATGACCCCGTGCGCATGTATCTGCGCGAGATGGGCTCGGTCGAATTGTTGTCGCGCGAAGGCGAGATCGCCATCGCCAAGCGAATCGAAGCCGGCCGCGACATGATGATCGGCGGCATCTGCGAGAGCCCCTTGACCGTGCGCGCGCTGGTCGGGTGGCACGAGGCGCTCACCGAAAACAAGATGCTGCTGCGTGACATCATCGATCTGGATGCGACCTACGGCAGCGCCATTCTCGATGAGGCCGAGGCGGCGATGCTGAAGGCCGCCGAGGCCGCCGAAGCCGAGGCCGAGGCCGAAGGAGAGCCCGCCGAGGGTGAGGAAGCCGCCGCCGAACTCGCCGAAAACGAAGCCGAGGGCGAAAGCGAGGAGGCCGACGGCGAGGAAAGCTCGATTTCATTGGCCGCGATGGAAGCCCAGTTGACGCCGAGCATGACGGCGATCTTCGAGGCGGTCGCCGCGGCCCACAAAAAAATCCACAAGGTTCAGGACCAGCGGGTTAGCGCGCAGATCAAGGGCGTCGCGTTGCCGCGGGTAACCGAACGCCGCTACGACAAGCTCAAGGGCGAAATCATCGAGCTCATGAAGCGGGTGCGGTTCAGCAACATCCGGATCGAGCATCTCGTCGAACAGCTCTATGCCCTCAATCGCCGCCTCGTCACCGAAGAGGGCAGGCTGATGCGGCTGGCCGAAAGCAACGGGATCAAGCGCGGCGAGTTTCTGCCGCATTATCTGGGGGACGAACTCGCGGCGGACTGGCTGGAGCGGGCCGGTGCGCTCCCCGGCCGCGGCTGGGTGCGCCTCGTTGAGCGTCACGCCGAGGATGTCCACAGGCACCGCACCGCGATCGCGCAGATTGCCGGCGAAGCCAAATTGCCGATTGCCGAATTCCGCCGCGTCGTACAGACAGTGCAGCGCGGCGAGCGCGAAGCAAGCCGCGCGAAAAAGGAAATGGTCGAAGCCAATCTGCGGCTCGTCATCTCGATCGCCAAGAAATACACCAACCGCGGCCTGCAGTTCCTCGACCTCATCCAGGAAGGCAATATCGGGCTGATGAAGGCGGTCGACAAATTCGAGTACCGCCGCGGCTACAAATTCTCGACCTATGCCACCTGGTGGATCCGCCAGGCGATCACCCGCTCGATCGCCGACCAGGCGCGCACGATCCGCATCCCGGTGCATATGATCGAGACGATCAACAAACTGGTGCGCACCTCGCGCCAGATGCTGCACGAGATCGGCCGTGAGCCGACCCCCGAGGAGCTCGCCGACAAGCTGGCGATGCCCTTGGAAAAGGTCCGCAAGGTCTTGAAGATCGCCAAGGAACCGATCAGCCTCGAAACCCCGATCGGCGACGAGGAGGACAGCCACCTCGGCGACTTCATCGAGGACAAGAACGCGGTTTTGCCGTTGGATGCGGCAATCCAGGCCAATCTGCGGGAGACGACGACGCGGGTCCTCGCCTCCCTGACCGCGCGCGAGGAACGCGTCCTCAGAATGCGCTTCGGCATCGGCATGAACACCGACCACACCTTGGAAGAAGTCGGCCAGCAATTCTCGGTGACCCGCGAGCGCATCCGCCAGATCGAGGCGAAAGCGCTCAGGAAACTGAAGCACCCGAGCCGCTCGCGCAAGCTGCGCAGCTTTCTCGATACCTGAGCGGCGATTTCGTCTAAGATTTGGGCGCCCCTGCGAAGGCAGGGATCGGCCGGCGCCGCGATCGACCAAAGCGAAACCCGGCGGGCCCGTAGTTCAGCTGGTTAGAACGCGCCGCTCATAACGGCGTTGTCGCAGGTTCGAGTCCTGCCGGGCCTACCACCTCCACACTCTTGACGCCTCGGTCGGATCGGCGGCGATCAGCCCGTGTGTGCACCATCAGCGCCCGTAGCGTTGCTGACGCTCACGCGGGCGCTGCGATCGCAAGACCGCTCTCGTCCGACGACTGCGTCATCGCCGCACGCAAAGATGGCTGGCAGCCTTCCTAACCGAGCATCGTCGCGGATGACCCTATAATTGTACCACGCAATGAGGACAAATTTCGGATCTGTAGGTTATTCAGCTCATGCGTTAATTTCTATTAAAATCAAAATATAGTAAAAACGATTGCCGTTAGTTATTTTAATTTTCTCTGAGTATTTTCCGAGGGCTGACATTAGAGATATATATCTTTAGATAGGACACATCGTCATCTGGTCGCTGACAAGCGGTGAGGCGGCGATTTCACCACTCGTTGCCAAATTCCTGAAAGGGTATCGCCATGTCATCTTTCACCCGCCCGATTGCCGGGTCAGCACCTTTCCTGCGCTCGGTTGCGATCGCCGCGCTATTGGGCGCCACGATGCTCGCCACCCCGCTCGCCGCGGCGCGTGCCGAGCAGACCGTTGCCGCCCAGAGCCCAGCCGCCGCGGCAGCCACCGAGACCAAGGGGGAGACCGTCGAGCAGCGCATCACCAACCTGCACGCGGCGCTCAAGATCACCCCCGACCAGGACGCCAAATGGAACGCCGTCGCCCAGGCGATGCGCGAGAACGCGGCCACGATGGACAAGCTGATCGCTTCCAATCGGACCACGGCTCCGCAAAGCAAGACCGCGGTCGCGGATCTGAAAACCTACCAGCAATTCGCCCAAGCGCATGTCGACGGGCTGAAGAACCTGATCGGGTCGTTCACCACGCTTTACGACGCGATGACCGACGCCCAGAAGAAGAACGCCGATCAGGTGTTCACCGCCAGACAGACCGCTCGGTTGCACGGTTAAGCACGGCTAGCGACCGCGCTGCGCGATCGTGACACCACGCTCATAAAGAGGAGGTCGCTATGACCCGGATTATCGACACCACATCGAAACGCCGCCGTTCGGCACGGTTGGCGGCAGGGATCGCGATCTCGGCGATCCTCGCGGTCGGGACTTTTGCCGGAACGGCCAGCGCCCGTGACCGTGACGACGGTGGTCGCCGGGGCTGGGGCGGCGGCTGGAGCGGCGGATATTATGCCGCCCCGCCGGTGGTCTACGGCTCGACCTATGGCTATGGCTACTATGGTTCGCCCTACTATGCGCCGCCCGTAGTCTACGGCCCGGCGGTCGGCATCAGCCTGCCGGGGATCAATGTCGGCATTCGCTGATCCCCTTCATCCGCGACGGCAACGGCCGGCATTGCTGCCGGCCGTTCGGCCGCCGCGCTCGTCGGAATTCCCCAATCTTGCCACGGCTCGATCGCGGTGCGCGATGCTGCCGAAGAGGAGACGCCGTCATGAATCTAATTCTGTTAGTCGTTTTGCTGATCTTCCTGTTCGGGGGCGGCTTCGGCTACTTCCGCGGCGGCTATTATGCCCGGGGCGGCGGGTATGGCATCGGCGGCGGATTGGGGCTTGTCCTCGTCGTACTGCTGATCGTGTGGCTGGCCCGCGGCTTCTAGTGCTGCGCTGAAATGGAGCGGGGTCGATGCTTCAGACTTTCAACATGTTGATGGTGCAGCCACTCGTCGCGTTGATTGCAGGGCTATTGATCCTCGTCATGCCGCGAATCTTGAATCTGGTTGTCGCTATCTACCTCATCTTCATCGGGGTGACCGGGTTATGGCCGCACCTGCTCACCAGCCTGCATCACTGAACCGCCCGAGAGAAGCCACGGCAGAACACGGAGGCATTGTGTCTCTAGGTAATTTCCGAGGCTAACAGCGACAACATGCTCATTCCATATGATTTAACATGAGGTGGGTCGGGCGAAATCGTTTGCCAGAGCCGCCGATCAGAAAGTTTTTCCAATGAAATCGAACAATCGACTTC
>DASYZD010000030.1:0-10573 GCA_035946655.1 Allostellaceae bacterium
AGAACAAGATCACCTACGACAACGTCTCCCGTCTCTACGGCCTCGGCTGACGCCTGACGGCTGCTCCCTCTCCCCGCACGCGGGGAGAGGGTTGGGGTGAGGGGCCAGCCGGGCTGGCCTGCGCCAAAAAAGGGCGCCGCGGCGCCCTTTTTTGGTTCTGCGTCAATTGGCTTTGCGGGTTATTTCCGGGCACCCCCGCGGGCCGAATTGCGGCCGGTGCCGCGCCCGAGACCGATCTTCTTGGCGAATGCCGAGCGCTGTGCGGCATAATTCGGCGCGACCATCGGATAATCCGGCGCCAGGCCCCATTTCGTCCGGTATTCATCCGGGGTCAGGTTGTAGGTCGAGCGCAAATGGCGCTTGAGCATCTTGAGCTTTTTGCCGTCTTCGAGGCAGACGAGAAATTCCGGCGTGATCGATTTGCGCACCGGGACGGCGGGTTTCAGCGGTTCTGACGGCGCCTCGGCCGTCTGTCCCTCGAGCACGCGCAACGAGTTGTAGACGGACTGAATGACGTCGCCCAGCTGCCCTGTCGCCAGGGTGTTGTTGCTGACATAGGCCGACACGACCTCAGCAGTCATTCGCAGCAATTCATCGTCTGCCACCTTGGGGGCTGTCGGTTCCGCCATGTTCTCCCTCGATCCGTCTACTGAGTTTTGCCAAGTCGGCATAATCGCAGAGCGATAATTTCATGTCAACCGAAACTCCCGGGCGAGAACAGTAATGGTCAAAAATCAGGACCGGCCACGACTTGGCTGGGAATAGAGTTTCCGCGCCGTGCCCTTGCGATCGTAGGCCCCCGGTAGATTCTGCTCAAGCGGATGATATCTTTCATTCGGCGATTTTTGGCCTTCGCCCGGATGACCTGCGCGCACTCGGGTGCGTTGGCGATCACGCGATCTTTAGTAGGCGGCTGACATCGCCGACCGAGATATGGTAGATTTCAGCTGATCAGCGTCGACGCTCCCGTCCCCCCGTCCCCGAGAGGTGGTGCCCTGGCGATCTCTTCTGCTCTCCCACTGCCGCTCCCGCGCGAGACCGGCTTTTTTGGCGACGCGCTCGCCGTCGCCGACCCGGAACTGGCCGCGGCGATTGACGGCGAACTCACCCGTCAGCAATCGCAGGTCGAGCTGATCGCCAGCGAGAACATCGTCTCGCGCGCGGTCCTCGAGGCGCAAGGCTCGGTCCTCACCAACAAATACGCCGAGGGCTATCCGGGGCGGCGCTATTACGGCGGCTGCGGCTTTGTCGATATCGCCGAGCGGCTCGCGATCGAGCGGGCAAAGCGCCTGTTCGATTGCGGCTTTGCCAATGTCCAGCCGCACGCCGGAGCGCCGGCGAACGAGGCCGTATATCTCGCGCTCCTTGCGCCGGGCGATCCGATCCTCGGGATGTCGCTGGCCGCCGGCGGCCATCTGACCCACGGCGCGCCGCCCAATGTGTCGGGTAAGTGGTTCCGCGCCGCCACCTACGGCGTGCGCGCCGACGACGCGCGGATCGATTTCGACGAGGTCGAGCGCCAGGCCGAGACGCATCGCCCGCGCCTCATCATCGCCGGGGGCAGCGCCTATCCGCGGATCATCGATTTCGCGCGGTTTCGCGCCATTGCCGATAAGGTCGGCGCCTATCTGATGGTCGATATGGCGCATTTCGCCGGGCTCGTCGCCGGCCGCGCTCATCCCAGCCCCCTGCCCCACGCGCATGTCGTCACCACCACGACGCACAAGACGCTGCGCGGCCCCCGCGGCGGGATGATCCTGACCAACGACCCCGAGATCGCCCGGCGTATCGATTCGGCGATCTTTCCGGGATTGCAGGGCGGCCCCCTCATGCATGTCATCGCCGCCAAGGCGGTGGCGTTCGGCGAAGCGTTGCAGCCGAGCTTTGCCGCCTACGCGCGCGCCGTCATCGAGAATGCGCAAACCCTCGCCGCGACGCTCGCCGACGCCGGCCTCGCGATCGTCTCGGGCGGCACCGACACGCATTTGCTCCTGGTCGATCTGCGCCCTATGGGCTTGACCGGGCGCGACGCCGAGCAGGCGCTCGAGCGCGCCGGCATCACCTGCAACAAGAACGGCATCCCGTTCGACCCGCAAAAACCGACCGTCACCTCGGGGATTCGCCTGGGCTCCCCCGCGGCGACGACGCGCGGCTTCGGGCCGGCCGAATTCCGCCGGGTCGGCGAGTGGATCGCCGAGGTGCTGCGCGGCCAGGCGCGTAGTCCCGGCGACAACGGCGGTTGCGAAGCGATGGTGCGGGACGAGGTGGCCGCGCTCTGCGCCCGCTTTCCGATCTATCCCGCTAACCGCCAAACCTGATGTGACGGCCCGCTTCAAGCGGGGATGACGAAACGGAGGGGGAAATGCGTTGCCCGTTCTGCGGAGCCGATGACACCCAGGTCAAGGATTCGCGCCCGACCGACGACAAGGGCGCGATCCGCCGGCGCCGCTTTTGCGGCAGTTGCGCGGCACGCTTCACCACCTTCGAGCGGGTCCAGCTGCGCGAATTGACCGTCTTGAAAAAGAACAACCAGCGCGAACCCTTCGACCGCGACAAGCTGGCCCGCTCGATCTATGTCGCGCTAAGGAAGCGCCCGGTCGAGCCGGAGCGGGTCGAGCGCATGATTAATTCCCTGGTGCGCCAGCTCGAAAGCTCCGGCGAAACCGAGATCCGCAGCGAGCAGATCGGCGAAGAAGTTATGGAAGCCCTCTCGATCCTCGACCAGGTCGCCTACATCCGCTTCGCCTCGGTCTACCGCAATTTCCGCGAGGCCAAGGATTTCGGCGAGTTCGTCGGCCGCATCGCTGCAGACGGCGATTGAAACCGCCCCGTTTGTCATCCCGGCGAAGGCCGGGACCCATTGATCCGCTTGCGAGTTGGCTGAACCGTGGATCCCGGCTTGCGCCGGGGTGACAATCTTTATTCTCTGCCGCAACGCGCTTCGACCATGTCAAAGAAAGCCCCATACCAGGAATCGTTGGACCTCCACGCGATGCGAGCGGCGCTCGGCCTGGCCCACCGCGGGCTTGGCAATGCCTGGCCCAACCCGGCGGTCGGTTGCGTCATCGCGAAGGACGGCCGGGTGGTGGGCCGCGGCTGGACCCAGCCGGGCGGGCGCCCGCATGCCGAAGCCGAGGCGCTGGCTCGCGCCGGCGACGCGGTCCGCGGCGCCACTGCCTACGTCACGCTCGAACCGTGCAGCCATTGGGGCCGGACCCCGCCCTGCGCCGACGCGCTGATCGAAGCCGGCCTCGCCCGGGTCGTCGTCGCGATCGAAGACCCCGATCCGCGGGTCGCCGGGGAGGGCCTCCGGCGCCTGCGCGCTGCCGGGATTGCCGTCGAAACTGGGCTCTGCGCCGCCGAAGCCGCCGACATCAACGCCGGCTTCCTCACCCGCCTGCGCCTCGGGCGCCCCTTGGTGACGTTGAAGCTGGCAACCTCGCTCGACGGCCGCATCGCGACCGCGTCGGGCGAGAGCCGCTGGATCACCGGGGAGGCTGCGCGCGAGCGCGCACACCTCCTGCGCGCCACCCATGACGCGATCCTCGTCGGCACCGATACGGTCGTCGCCGACGACCCGCAACTGACCTGCCGCCTGCCGGGGCTCGCTCGGCATTCGCCGGTGCGGGTCGTCCTCGACCGCCAGTTGCGCGTGCCCCCGGGCGTGCGGGTCTTCATCGGGGCGCGCGAGACCCCGACCTGGGTGGTGACGCTGGCCGCGGCCGACAAGGCCCGCCGGGAGGCGCTGCGCGCGGCCGGCGTCGTCGTCATCACCGCCGCGCCCGAGCCCACCGGGCGGATCGATCTCGGGAACGCGCTCGCCCGCCTCGGCGAGCGTGGCCTCACCCGGCTCCTCGTCGAGGGCGGCGGTCAGCTCGCCGCGGCGCTCTTGCACGCGGGGCTGGTTGACCGGCTGGTATGGTTTCACGCGCCCGTTCTCCTCGGCGGCGACGGCATCCCGGCGATCGGCGAACTCGGCCGGGGCGCATTGGCCGAGATGCCCGGCTTCGAGCGCCTCTCAAGCGAAACGATGGGGCCAGACGTGATGACCACCTTCCGCGCGCGCCCGGCAGGGCCTCCTCGCCATTCCCGGGAGACCGCGTGATGGAAGCCGCCCACCCTACGCTGTCCGAGGCGGCGCGCGCCTCCCTGATCGAAGCGGTCGCGCAGATCGGTGGAACCGGCCCGTTGCCGGTCGTCGTCATCTCCAACGCCTACGCCGACTGGCTCGACAACTGGATGTATTACATGGAGGCGCTGGGGATCGGGCGCTTCCTCGTCGTCGCCACCGACGCCGCGCTGGCGGGCCGGCTGGCGCGCGCCGGCATCCCCGCGGCGCGCTGCGATTTCGCCGGATCGACGCGCGGCTTCTGGCTCTATCGGCTGCTGATCTGGGATTTCCTGATCGACCGCGGGATCGACATCATCCAATCGGACGTCGATGCGATCTGGTTCAAAAACCCGATCGACAAATACTTCGATGAATCGAAATACGACCTGGTGTGGACCCAGGGCACCCTTCACCCGAGGCGGGTCCTGGCGCGCTGGGGGTTTATCCTGTGCACCGGGTTGTTCTGGGCCAAGGCCGGCGCCGGCACCCGTGCGTTCTTCGCCGCCCTCCGCTCGCGCGCCGCAGAGATGCTGGCGACGACCGACCAGGCCGTCATCAACCAGCTGCTCTATGACGAGGGTACGACCTGGAATATTGCGGGCGCCCAAAGCTACCCGCTCGACTGGCAGGGGCACCCCTTCACCGGCTTTGAGGGCGTGATCGAGGGCCACTGTCCGGCGTTCGGGCTGCGCCTGGCGATGCTGCCTTATCGCCTCTTCCCGCGATCGGTGACCCCGGGCGGCGGCGCCTACGTCAAGCACCTCCAGTTTCCCCGCCCCCCGGGAGAGGATCGCGTGCCCGAGGAGCGTTTGGCGCAGATGCGCGAGGCCGGGTGCTGGATCCTCGATCAGCGGCCGCCCCGCCTCTGAGCCCACCCGAAGCCGCCCGGCGCCTCCGATCGGACAGCTGGTTCCCTTCGCCCGCCACCGCCGTTAAGCTGCGCCTCCCCACGCGCTCCGGAACACACCGCCGATGAGCCTGCCGCAAAAATCGTTCGATCCCGACGCCCCCTGCCCGCTCGATGGGGTCCGGGTCGTCGATCTGTCGCGGCTCGTCGCCGGCAACGCAGTCTCCTCCCAACTCGCCGATTTCGGCGCCGAAGTCTTGAAGATCGAAGATCCGGTCAAGGGCGACCCGCTGCGCGCCTGGCAATCGAACGGCGTCAGCGTCCACTGGAAGCTCTACGCCCGCAACAAGAAGAGCCTCGCCCTCTCGTTGCGCGAAGCGCGGGGCCGCGAGCTATTACTCGATCTGGCCGCGTCGAGCGAAGTCCTGATCGAGAATTTCCGCCCCGGCACGCTCGAAAAAATCGGGCTCGGGCCGGCGGTCCTCCATGCAAGCAATCCGCGCCTCGTCATCGTCCGCGTCTCGGGCTGGGGCCAGGATGGGCCCTACCGCGACCGCCCCGGCTTCGGCACCCTGGTCGAGAGCATGTCGGGCTATGCCGCGCGCACCGGGTTTGCCGATCGCGAGCCGGTATTGCCGCCGACCGCGCTCGCCGACATGGTGGCCGGGCTCTATGGCGCCTTTGCCGTCATGGTCGCGCTGCGCCGGGTCGAAGTCGAGGGCGGCCAGGGCCAGATCATTGATCTTCCGCTCCTCGACCCGCTCTTCTCGTTCATCGCCACCGAGGCGCCGATCTATAACTTGACCGGCGCCATTCGCCCGCGCACCGGCAGCCGCTCGGAAACGACGAGCCCGCGCAACGTCTTCCGCACCAGGGACGGCCGCTATATCGGGATCTCCGCCTCGATCCAAGCGATGGCCGAGCGCCTGTTCCGCGCGATCGGCCGAGCGGACATCATCGAGGACCCCCGCTTTCGCAACAACACCGACCGGGTGCGAAACGCCGAAGAATGCGAGGCGCCGATCGTCGAATTCATCGCGGCGCGCACGCTCGATGAAAACATGGCCGCCTTCGCCGCCGCCGAAGTCACCGCCGCGCCGGTCTACGACATCGACCAGTTTCTCACCGACCCGCATGTCCTGGCGCGCGAGATCGTCGTCGATATGCCCGACACGGACACCGGCCGCCTCACCATGCACAACATCATCCCGCGCCTCTCCGACACCCCCGGCCGCCTGCGCCGCCCAGCCCCCACCCTCGGCGAGCACACCGCCGAAATTCTAGGGCAATTCGGCATTGCGCCCGCGACGCTCGAAGCTCTGGCGGCCGATGGGGTGATCGGGCTCGCCCCTCACCCCAACCCTCTCCCCGCAAGCGGGGAGAGGGAATGACCCACGGCAAAGCCGTGGGAGGGTGAGGGGCATTTTCGGAGCGAGGGATCAGATGGCGGAGGATGATCTACCCGTGTGGCGCTCGATGCTGTTTGTGCCGGTGACGCAGCGCCGCTTTGTCGATGGCGCGGCGCGGCGCGGGGCGGACGCGATCATCCTCGATCTGGAAGACAGCGTCGCCTCGTCCGAAAAGGAGCGCGCCCGCACGCTCATTCCCGAAGCTGCGGCGATCGTCTCGCGCGGCGGGGCCGATGTCGTCGTCCGCATCAACCGCCCGCTGCGCATGGCGGTGCGCGACATCGAGGCGGCGGTCGGGCCGGGGGTCCTCGCGCTCGCGCTCCCCAAGATCGACAGCGCCGAGCATGTCCGCCTCCTCGCCGAGATTGTCGATGAGGTCGAAGCCGAACACGGCGTCGCCCGAGGCACAACGCGGCTCATCGCGATGGTCGAGACGACGGCGGCGTTCTTTCGCATCGCCGAGATCGCCCGCGCCCATCCCCGGCTCTGCGCGCTCAACCTAGGGGCGGAGGATTTCGCCACCTCGGCCGGGATCCTCCCCGAACCCGAGGCGCTCTCGATGCCGAAGCAGACCGCGGTCTTCGCCGCCCGCGCCGCCGGGATCATGCCGATGGGGTTTATCGGCTCGATCGCCGAGTTCCACGATCTCGACGCCTTCCGCGAGACGATCCGCCGCTCGCGCCGCTTCGGCTTTATCGGCGCCAGCGTCATCCATCCGAGCCAGGTAGCGATCCTCAACGAGGAGTTCCGCCCCAGTGCACGAGAGGTCGACCACGCCAGCCGCGTCGTCGCCGCCTACGACAAGGCCTATGCCGAAGGGGTCGGCGCCGTCACCGTCGACGGAAGGATGATCGACGTACCCGTATACGAGCGCGCCCAACGCCTCCTCGACCGCGCAGCTGCAATCGCCGCGCGCGAGGCAAAAAAGCAGGCGGCAATCGCGCCGCCCGCTTGAACGCAGGTTTGCTTAGGCCGCGCTTACTTGGCCGGGGTCAGCTCGTAGCGATCCATCGCCAGTTCGATCGACTCGTCCCAGCCGCGCTGGCGAACGTCGAAATGCACCGCGTCGGGGCCGAGATATTTGAGGTTGACCGAGTCGCTCGGCGGGCCCATCGGCTCGCGCTGCCGGGGCTCCCGGTGCTCCATCGGCACCGGCTGGACGCCGGCCGCTTTGAGCTCCTGCTCGGTCTTGACGATGTCGTCGACCTGGAAGCCGATATGGTGGATGCCGCGCAGATCGGATGACTGCCCCGGCCCGAGCTTCGGCGCGTCGCCGGTGCCGTATTTGAGGATCGCGAAATAGATGTAGCCGTCGCTCAGCCACACGCCCTTCTCGCCGGTGTCGGTCGGCCGCCGGTAGAGCTCGGTCAGGCCGAAATGCTCCTTATAGAACTCCGCGGTCTTCGCCGGATCGTCGGTCACCAACGCGATATGCTTGATGCGCGCCATCCGCCCTCTCCTTCAGTCAATGCGGGCGACAAAAGCCCCATCGCTGCTGTGTAGGCTCCCTCGCCGCCGAGCGTCAAGGGGACAGCGCCGACGCCGGCGCCATCCATCGCGCCAACCGGTCGGCGAATTCGCCGGGAAAGCGCTGGGGGGTTGTCGCCGGGGTTTCGCCCGCCTATCTATCTATAGCAATAATTGCTAATAACGTATTTATTGATGAAACACGTTATATCGCTAAATGGCCGAGAAAATTCCCTGCTCGGGGCCCAGAATTCCCTGCGCAATGCAAAAAATTCCCTGCTTGTGCACCACAAATCCCGAGAAAATTGGGAGAACCCAGGTGCTTAGGGTGATCGCCGAAAAAATTTTCCCTGCCAGCAGGGAATTTGCCTGGCGGGCTGGGCGGTATCGGGGCATTGGGCTACAACGGCCGGTAGCGGTCACCGGGAGGAAACGAGATGAGCGACCAGGGAACGATGAACGGCGCGGAATGGCTCGCGCGCGCACTGGCGGGAACCGGCATGAGCCATGTCTTCTTCGTCGAATCGGTGATGCGCCGCACGCTCCTCCACTTGGGCGATTTAGGAGTGAGGCCGATCCTCGCGCATTCGGAAAAGGCGGCGGCTTACATGGCTGACGCCTACGCAAGGGTCAGTGGGCGCCCGGGCGTCTGCATGGCGCAATCGGTCGGCGCCGCCAATCTCGCCTCGGGTCTCCAGGATGCCTGGCTCGGCCGCAGCCCGGTCATCGCGCTGACCGGCCACAAGGAGCCCTCGTTCCAGCACCGCAATTCGTATCAGGAGATCGCCCACGCGCCCTTGTTCTCCGCGGTGACGAAATTTTCGAGCCCGGTCTATTCGACGAGCGAACTGCCGCGCCTGTTGCGCCACGCTTGGCGCGCCGCCCTCGCCGACACCCCGCGCCCAACCCATCTCGACTTCAACGGGTTGCAGGGCGACGTCATCGAATTGGGGCAGACCGCCGAGCCGCCGGTCATCGAATTGGAGCCGCGGGCAATCCCGGTGCACCGGCCGGTCGCCGACGAGCGCGACATCGAACGCGCCGCGAAAATTCTGCTGGCGAGCCACCGCCTCGCAATCGTCGCCGGCGATGCCGCCGCCGCCTCGGGGGCGGGCCCGGAAGTCCTCGCTCTCGCCGAAGCTCTCGCCGCGCCGGTCGCCACCACGCTCGGGGCGCGCGGGCTGATCCCCACCACGCACCGCCTCTCGGCCGGGGTCGCCGGCAGCTATTCGGCGCCCCCGGCCAACCGCATCGTCTGCGGCGCCGATCTCGTCCTCTTCATCGGCTGCGACACCGGCGACCAGGCGACGCTCAATTGGCGAGTCCCGGCAATCACCACGAAGATTGTGCAGATCGAGGCCGATCCCCTCGAAATCGGGCGCAGCTATCCGAACACGACCGGGCTCGTCGGCGACCCCAAGGCGACGCTCGCGCGGCTCAACCAGATCGTCGGGCATCCGGCGCGCGATTCCGGCTATGCCGACGAGGCGGCGCGGATCGTCGCCGATTGGCGCGCCAGCATGACGCCTCTGGCCGAGAAGAACACCGCCCCCATCAGTGTCGAGCGGCTCTGCGCCGAAGTCACCCGCGCCCTGCCGGCCGACGGCATCATCGTCGCCGACACCGGCTATTCCGGGATCTGGACCGGCACGATGGTCGATTTGAACGGCGCCGGACAAACCTATCAGCGCGCCGCGGGTTCGCTCGGCTGGGCCTTCCCCGCCTCACTTGGTGCCACCTGCGCGGCCGGGGCGCGCAAGGTCGTCTGCTTCACCGGCGATGGCGGGTTCTACTATCACCTCGCCGAATTGGAGACGGCGCGCCGCTGCCACATCCCGGTCACGGTGATCGTCAACAATAATTCGGGGTTTGGCCAGAACTTGACCGGGGTTCGGCGGATCTCGGGCAACCGCCCCGGCCGCGGCGAAGAGCTGATCCGCTTCGGGCCGACCGATTTCACCGCCGTCGCGCGCAGCTTCGGGGTGCGCGGCATCCGGGTCGAGCAACCCCACGAGATCGCGCCGGCGCTCAATCAGGCGCTCGCCGCCGACGAGCCGGTCCTCGTCGATGTCGTCACCGATCTCGAGCCGCGTGCTCCCGAAGCCTGGTCGCCGCCGGCGCAGCGCTGAGCGCGATCGGGCTGGTGCGGCCGAGCGGAGCAGCGCGGAATTTCGCGACACCGAGTGTTCGAGGCCGGGACCCGGACCGCTAACAACGCGCCATGGCGCGCGCGTAAGTGGCAAAATTGCTCAGAGGATACCGCTCAGTTTGCTTTACCGCTGCCGGTGCGGGTTGCTTCACGGCCGGCGCGGCGATCGGCTGATGTGAGGTCACCACGCGGGGCACGAACTTCTGCGTGAAAAGCTCGATCAAATGGTTCAATTGGTCCACTGCCGTCCGCTCGGCATCCAAGGTTCGGGCCTCTTCCGCATGCCTCGCAAGGATCTCGCGCCGGCGAAGTTCGAGGTCCGCTCGTACTCCATCGATGTCGGCTTTCTTGAGAATATCCTGCATTTGGAGACCTCGCCGATCCTCAGGGTTAAATTTATACTCAACCCAGCGCAGTTGCGACCGCGCTACACCGTGTTGAATATGCTGAGTGGATGGCCTCTGTTCAGCACTCAACGCGACGCGCATTAATCGATCATTTACTCTGCCGTTCGTCAATGCACTAAAAGTCAGAGTAAAGTGATAATTTAGGTAAATTTAGAAACAAATGCCGCCGGTCACAGCCGGCAG
>DASYZD010000031.1:0-9474 GCA_035946655.1 Allostellaceae bacterium
GGCTGCCGGGTCTGGTGCTCGGCAGTGTCTCGCAAAAACTGGCGAGCCTTGCACCCTGCTCGGTGTTGATCGCGCGATGATCGGGGGTTCCGTTACCTTTCGGCTGGGAGATCACGATGCGAAAGATGTCTGATCTCGTGCGCGAGCAGCGTCCCTTGATGCTGCCGGCAAGCGCCAGTGTGATGGAGGCGGCACGGCAGATGCGCGAGCGCCGGGTCGGCGCGGTCCTGGTCACCGGCCACGATTCCACCCTGCTTGGCATTTTCACCGGACGCGATGCCGTGGACCGCATGCTCGCCGAGGGGAAAGATCCGGCCGCAACCACGCTGGCCGACGTCATGACCCCAAATCCCGAAGCGATGGCGCCGCATCACTCCGCAATCGAGGCGCTGCGCCTGATGCAGGATGCCCGCTGTCGTCATTTGCCGATCGTGCATGAGGGCCGCGTCGTCGGGATTGTCTCGCGCGGCGATTTCCGCGGGATCGAACAAGACCGGCTCGACGAGGAGACCGGGCTGTGGGAGCGTATCGCCTAGTCTAACGGCGCGCGGCGAGGCGGTTTTCGTGGACCTGGAGGTGGCAGTAGGCGGCGCGCAGGAGCGGCGTTGCGACCGCCAAAGTGCCGGCGCGGGCGATCATGTCGCCGAGGATCGCGTCGGCTTCGGTGCGCCGCCCGGCTTCGAGGTCCTGGCGCATTGAGGCGCTGTTGAGGCTGCCCGGTTCGGTCAGCATCGCTTCGACCCGCGCGCGGCTGTCTGCCCGCGGGGAAAAGCCGGAAGCCGCCGCCACCGCCTGGCACTCGGCGAGCGCGGCCAACATCAGCGCCCGGCCGTCCTGGGTCGCCATGATCTCGCCGACAGTGCCGCGCATCAGGCAGTTGATCCCGGCCATCGCGCCGATCATCACGAATTTTTCCCACATCTCCAAAAGGATGTTGTCGCCCGCCGGGGCGCTGACCGGGGTCCCGGCAAATTCCGTTTCGATCGCCCGCGCGCGATCGCCGATCTTGCCGTCGCGCTCGCCGAAGGCGATGCCGGAGAGGCGGTTGTGGTGGCGAATGCTGCCGTCGGGCTGGAGGACGGCGCCAACATAGGCGACCCCGCCGAGGACGCGGCCGGCCCCGAACGCGCGGTCGAGCCGGTCGAGATGGACGAGGCCATTGAGCAATGGCAAGACGGCGCTCTGGGGCCCCATCGCCGGGCGGATCGCATCAATGGCGCTGTCGAGGTCGTAGTGCTTGGCGGTCAGGATAACGATGTCATAGGGCCCGCCGACCCGCTCGGCGGTCGCGGTCTTGACCTTCACGCGGAAATCGCCGAGCGGGCTCTGGACGGCGAGACCGTGCTCGGCGAGGAGGGCTGCGCGCGGGGGGCGCACCAGAAACGTCACATCCCGCTCCGCTTCGGCGAGCCGCCCGCCGAAATAGCCGCCGACCGCGCCGGCCCCGAGCACGAGAAAGCGCATGTTGCCCTACTTTGCCGCGGTGCGGCCATTGACGAGCGCGAGGCCGCGCAGAACATCGAGCGCCTCGCTCAGCTGCTCGTCGCTGGTGGTGCCGATGTCGCCCGAGGCGACACTCGCCGCGTCGCCCTTGGGGGGCGCGCCGGTGGTCGCGGGCGGCTTTGCCGGCGCCGCGCCGCCTTTGACCGCCTCGCCGACCGGTTGGGCGACGTCGGGGTTCTTCAAGGCGCCACGCAGATCGGCCTCGTGGCGGTGCTCGGCCTGCGCGTATTTCTCCAGCTTTAAGGGCGAGACGACGAGGTCGGGGTCGAGACCTTTACCCTCGATCGCCCGGCCGCTCGGCGTCTCAAACCGCGCCGTCGTCAGGCGGATCGCACCGTTGCCGTTGAGCGGGATCAAGGTCTCGATCGCGCTCTCGCCAAAGGTCTTGGTGCCGAGCAGCACGGCGCGGTGGCTGTCCTCCAGCGCGCCGGCGACAAGTTCGGCCTCGCGGGCGGTGCCGCCGTTGACGAGCGCGACAATCGGCTGTCCATTGGCGAGGTCACCGGGGGTCGCGGCGATCCGCTTTATGCTGTCGGGCTTGCGGCTCTTGACGATGGCGATGTCGCCCTTGTCGATGAACGCATCCGCCGCCGCCACCGCCGCATCAAAACTGCCGCCGGGGTTGTTGCGCAGATCGATGATGAAGCCGATCAGCTTGTTGCCGGCCTGTTGGCGCAGATCCTTGATCGCTCCGGTGAGCGCCGCCGATGTCGTATCGTCGAAGCCGGCAAGGCGGATATAGCCGATGTCGGTATCCTCGAGCCGCGCATCGATGGTCGGGAATTTTGCCGCCACGCGCTTCAGAGTGACGTCGATCGGCCCGCCATTGCCGCGGCGCAGCACCAGCGCAACCTCACTATCGGCCGGGCCCAACAGCTTCTGTTCGATCTCGGCCAGGGTCAAATCGTAGGTCGGCTCCTTGTCGATCGTGAAGACGATGTCGCCGGGCTTGATGTCCGCCGCCGCGGCGGGCGAGTTGTCGCGCGGCGCGACGACTTTCACCTGCCCCTTTTCGAGGGTGACGACGAGGCCGGTCGAGGCGGCCTCGCCCGAATTCTCTTTTTGCAGCCCCTTGTATTCGCTCTCGGTCAAATACGCCGAATGCGGGTCGAGGCCGGCCAACATGCCGGCGATTGCGGTGTCGACCAGCTTTTTGTCGGTGACCGAGTCGACGGCGTCGTGCCGGATCCGCTCGAAGGCTTCGCCGAACAGGTTGAGCTGCTCGTAAACGCCGCTATCCCCGCTCTTTGCCTGGGCTAAGGCCGCGGCGGGTGCGAGGCAGACAATCAGAGCGAGCGCCAATGCCGATTTACGCATAAAATCCGTTCTCCCGCGGGGGGCTTTAAAGAAAGCGCCCGCACACTATCCAACTCCGCCCTTATTGCAATCCCCGGGGGTGGCGAAATGATGGCGGAAGCGCCGGACCTGCCGGGCCGCTCGCCTTGACATCGCCGGCCGGCAACCGTACCGGTTGGCCCCCTTTCGCAGCGCATTGCCATGTCCGACAACAAGCTCACCCTCTTTTCCGGCCACCTCGCGATCATCGGCTTCGGCAGCATCGGCCAAGGCGTCCTGCCGCTATTGTTGCGCCACATCGATTTGCGGCCCGATCAGATCACGATCATTACCGCCGAGCCGCGCGGCCATGAGGTCGCGGCGGAATACGGCATCAGCTTTGTCGAGACCGCGCTCACCCGGGAAAATTACCGCGCCGTCCTCAACGAGCGGCTGCGCAGCGGCGACTTTCTGCTCAACGTCTCGGTCGACGTATCGAGCGTCGCGTTGATCGAGTTTTGTCAGGAAATCGGCGCGCTTTATCTCGACACCTGCATCGAGCCGTGGCCGGGCGGCTATACCGATCCCAACCTGCCGCCCTCGGCGCGCTCCAATTACGCGCTGCGCGAGAGCGCGCTGGCGCTGCGCGTAGAAGGCAATCGCGGCCCGACCGCGGTCATCACCCATGGCGCCAATCCGGGGCTGGTGTCGCACTTTCTCAAGCAGGCGCTCGTCGACATCGCGCGTGAAGCCGATCCGGCGACACCGGCACCGGCCGACCGGGCCGGCTGGGCAAGTCTGGCCGACCGGCTCGGTGTCAAGGTCATCCACATCGCCGAGCGCGACACGCAGGTCGCTGCCATCCCCAAGGAACCGGGGGAATTCGTCAACACCTGGTCGATCGACGGGTTTGTCAGCGAGGGTTCGCAACCGGCCGAATTGGGCTGGGGTACCCATGAGCGGCATTTGCCCACGGACGCAAGGCGTCACGATTTCGGCAGCCAGGCGGCGATCTACCTGTTGCGCCCCGGCGCGGCGACGCGGGTGCGCAGCTGGACCCCGCTCGAAGGACCCTATCAGGGCTTCCTCATCACCCACGGCGAATCGATTTCGATCGCCGACTACCTGACCCTGCGCGAGGGCGAAGTGGTGCGCTACCGGCCGACCTGCCACTATGCCTACCACCCGTGTGACGACGCCGTCCTCAGCCTGCACGAGCTCGCCGGCAAGAACTGGCGCGTGCAGAAGAGCAAGCGCCTGATGATGGACGAGATCGTTACCGGTATTGACGAGCTTGGCGTCTTATTGATGGGGCCGCGACAAGGCGTCTATTGGTATGGCTCGCGCCTCTCGATCGACGAAGCACGGCGTGTTGCGCCCCACAACAACGCGACCTCGCTGCAGGTTACCGCCGCCGTGCTCGCCGGGGTCATCTGGGCGATCGAACGCCCCCGCCAGGGCATCGTCGAACCGGACGAAATGGATTTCGCCCGCATCCTGGAAATCTGCCGGCCGTATCTCGGCGAGGTTGTCGGCGTGTGGGGGGATTGGACCCCGCTCACCGACCGCGAATCCTTGTTCCCCGAGGATCTCGACCGTGACGATCTCTGGCAGTTCAAGAACATCCGCGTCCTTTGAGCGCGGCCGCGCGCCGATGAGCCGGCGCGTATGGCTGGTTGGGCTCTCGCTCTATGCGCTTGCCGCCCTTTCCGATGTCGCGGTTCATCTGCGTGACGACCAGAGAGCCGGCCGGGAGTGGCTGGGGCCCGCCGCCCTCGCCGTGGCGGTATCGGCGGGGCTGTTCTGGCCGCTCGATCTCGTCGCACAACAGCTGCTTGGCCGCTGACGGCGAGCGCCCTTGCCCCTTCCGTAGCGAGCGCGGAACATGCCACCCTGGCGGGCGCGAGGAACGCGCTCCACGGGGGTCGCGGACGGCATCGATGATCGCAGAGCGCCTGATCTCCTGGGCCGGGACCGTCGCTGCAATCTATGCGGTCCTGCTCGCGGTCTATGTCGCGAGCTGTCTGGCCGTCGGCCGGGTCAACCGGCGCCTCGCCGCGGCGAAGATCCAGGCGCGCCAGACCCCGCCCGCGCAGATCCGCCGCGACCAGAAGCAGAGCGTCGTGTCGCTTGCGGGAATCGCCGCGATGTTCGGCACCGGCCACTGGCTTTACGCCGAATTCGGCTGGGGCCTGGCGCCGGCCCATGGCGTCCTCGGCTTCGGGCTGGCGTTCCTCGCCTCGCTCGTCGTGTTCGACGCGTGGTTTTACTGGTTTCACCGGCTGATCCACACGCGCCTCTTCTACAACCGTGTGCATCGCTGGCACCACCTGACGGTGGCCCCGGTCGCGTGGTCGAATAACAGCGACCGGCTGATCGACAATCTCTTTCTGCAATCCTATTGGCTGGTCGCGCATTTTCTGATTCCGGCGGCGCCGGCCGTGCTTTTCGCGCACAAACTTTACGATCAGGTCACCGGCGTCATCGGCCACTCGGGGTACGAGCACGGCGGCGTGTGGTGCCGCCCGCCCTCGCCGCTCGTCGGGGTCACCCACCACGATCAGCACCACCGCTTTTTTCGGTGCAATTACGCGACCCATTTCACCTGGTGGGACCGGCTGATGGGAACGCTCCATCCCGACCACGACCGCGAGCTCGCACACAACCTCGCCGCGACCGCCGCGGCGAGGCTCGCGCTTCGCGACAGCGAACGCGGCGCCGAATGAGCCCGATCGGCAACGCCTAGAGCGAATCCCATAACTGGCGGATCTGCTGCTTTTGGCGCGCATCGGGGAGGCGGCCGAAACCGGCTTTGAGGTCGTCTTCCATATGCGCGGGATTGGCGGTCGCGGGAATCGCGCAGGTCACCGCCGGTTCGGCGATGATGTATTTGAGGAAGAGTTGCGCCCAGCTGGTGCAGTCGAATTCGGCGGCCCATTCGGGCAAGGCCCGCCCGCCCACGCGGGCGAACATGCCGCCGTCTTCGAACGGCCGGTTGACGATGACCGCGACCCCACGCGAAGCGGCGACCGGCAACAGCGCGGTTTCCGCGGCGCGCGTCCCCAGTGAGTAGGCGCATTGCACAAAGTCGATGCCGGGCTCGCTTGAGAGGATGCGCGCGAGTTCGGGGAGCGACCCGGTCGTGTAATGGGTGATCCCGATATAGCGGATTTTTCCCTCCGCCTTCATCGCCCGCAGGGTTACGAGGTGGGTGCGCCAATCCTGGAGGTTGTGGATTTGGATGAGGTCGATGACCGGGCTCTTCAGCAAGTCGGCCGAGCGGCGCATCTGGGCAATCCCCGAGTCGCGCCCGCTGGTCCATACCTTGGTGGCGAGGAAGACGCGCGGACGCACGCCCGCCGCGGCGACCAGATCGCCGGTCACCACCTCGGCGCGGCCGTACATGGGCGACGTATCGATGATCTTGCCGCCGGCATCGACGCAGGCCTGCAGCACGGTGCGCAGCGGTTGGCGCGCCCCTTCGTCGGCGCCGACGTCGAAGACCTGCGAGGTGCCGAGCCCGACGACCGGCATGGCTTCGCCGGAAGAGGGGACCGGGCGGGTGATCATCGCGGGAGCTGCCATGGCGATCGACGTCCTCGGTGATAAAAAGGCGGCGGTCGCGCCAGCGGCGCTGCGCAAGAAGCTACGCCGCTGTACCTGCAACCCTGGCGTCATTGCGAGCGCAGCGAAGCAATCTCGCGCCGGCAATCCTCGACTTGATTGAGATTGCTTCGTCGCTCTGCTCCTCACAATGACAGCTCGCGCGGTCAAAGCCCCAGCATCAGGATCAAATTCTGCACCGCGGCGCCCGAGGCGCCCTTGCCGAGATTGTCGAGGCGCGCCACTAGCACCGCCTGATGCCGGGGGTCGTTAGCGTAGACGCTGAGTTCGAGCCGGTTGGTGTCGTTGAGCGACTGGGGTTCGAGCTTGCCGTCGCTGGCGGGAGCGACCACCCGGACATACTCGCTGCCTTGGTAAAAGGCGACGAGCGCGTCGTTGAGATCGGCGCCGCGCGGGCGCCCCGGCAGCGTGCCGAGATGGAGCGGCACCGAGACCAGCATGCCCTGGCGGAAATGCCCGACCGACGGCACGAAGATCGGGCGGCGTGTGAGCCCGGCGTAAAGCTGGGTCTCCGGCACGTGCTTGTGTTCGAGGCCGAGCGCATAAAGCTCGAAGGCCGGGCCGCCGACCTCGTCATGCGCCTCGATCATCCCGCGCCCGCCGCCCGAATAGCCGCTGACCGCGTTGATCGAGATCGGGTAGTCGCGGGGCACGAGCCCGGCTTCGACCAGCGGCCGCAAGAGGCCGATCGCGCCCGTCGGATAGCAACCGGGATTGGCGACCCTATTCGCGCCGGCGATCTGTTTGGCTTGGCCCGGCATCATCTCGGGGAAGCCGTAGGTCCAGAGGGGATCGACCCGGTGCGCGGTCGAGGCGTCGATCAGCTTGGGGGCGTCAGGCCCGAGCCCGTCGGCGAGCGCCGCCGCCTCGCGCGCCGCCTCGTCTGGCAGGCAAAGGATGACGAGGTCAGCTTCCGCCATGATGTCGCGGCGCGCCGCCCGGTCCTTGCGCAGCGCCGGCGGCAGGCTTTTCAGCGCGATCTCGGGCATTCCCTCGAGCCGGGCGCGGATGCCGAGCCCCGTCGTGCCGGCTTCGCCGTCGATGAACACGCTCGGTTTGTTCGATGCCATCTGCCTATTCCTTCAAACAAAAACTCGACCGGAGGCGACCGGCGGGGTCCTGGTCCGTGCGATCGGCACTGCGGGTCAGCGCGGCATTGGGGCGCCCCTGCGATGACCGGCAGCATGCCTCGCACACGACGCGAGCCCCCGCCGCTCAAGCGACGTCGGCATCGTAGGGTAGGGCTTTGCCGAGCGCCGTCAACGTTGCAGCCGCGGAACGCGAAGGGTGGGTAAGCGAAGCGTAACCCACCATCCGCTCGGTACGGACAAGGCGGAATGCGCGGCGCTGATCCGCCCTACCCGGCCGCGTTGGCGCCGAATTCGGCGAGGAGCGCGTCGCGCACGGTGTCGAGATCGAGATGGTTGGCCTCGATCAGGGGTGCGGTCTCGGCGATCATCTCGTCGATGTCGCCGATCAGCTTCAAGCGCTTGTAAAGGTCTTCGCTCTTGAGGCCGAGGCCCTCGCCCAGAATCTCCATGAAATTGACGATCTCGAAGCTGCGTCCCTCGCCGGCGTCGCAGATCGAGCGGTGGCAGGCGTGATAGATCGTCGCCAGGGTGGTCACCCCGGCATCGGCGACCGCGGCCAATTCGCGGCTGACCAGCTCGCGCTTGAATTTCGGCAATTGCGCGAGCGAGTTGGCCTGGGTCCCGACACGCGGCACATCGATCTCGACGAGTTCGGCGCCGGGGACGATCGACAGGAGTTTTTTGACCGCTTCGGTGACCTCGGGGAAGACCGGGCGCTCATGGAGCGCGATGCGCTTCTCGACGCGCCGTTTCATCAGGCCGGCGAGCCGGTCGGCGTGGGATGCGAGAAAGGTCAGGAACGGGTTCATGTCGAACGGCTTCTCGCCGAACTGCATCTGGTAATTGGGCAGCGATACTTCGCCGATCGAGATCATGCAGGAGGGGCACCAGGCCAGCACCGTCGGGGCGCCGGCCGCGGCGAGGCCGTCGATCGTCGCGTAGGCGACCTTGCTGTTGGTGGCAAAATCGCCGGCACGATACTGATAGACGCCGCAGCACTGGCCGACCCCGCCCATCACCTCGTAGTCGATCTCGAGTAGGTCGAGGATGTCGAGGCAGAGAAGCGCGATGTGCGGCGTCTTCAAGACGTTGCAGCCGGTGTAGAAAACGACCTCGGGCGGGCTGGTGCGGGCCGCACGCGAGGGCGCGAACCGCGCCAGAATTTCGGGCGCCAGCTGCAGACGCGAGAGCACGCGCACGCCGCGGCTCATCGCCTGGAACCCCGGGCGCCAGGCCGCCGCGAGCGGGGCCGGTCCGCGCGAGGCGCCGGTGGGCGCAACCTCCGTGGCGTTGCGGCGGGCGAAACCGCGCGCCAGCTGCACCATGAAGCGCGGGTTGATGCCGTGTTTGCAGGCGGGAATGCAATAACCGCTGCCGCTGCACGCTTCGGCCCAGCGCACCGCCTCATCATTGCCGTCGCCGCCGGTGATCAGATCGACGATGGCGCCGGCGGTGGCAGTCGGATCCGCCTCGCCAATCCCGGCCGGCTCGGTCATCGGGCAGGCGCGAAAGCAATCGCCGCACCGGGTGCACGCGTCGGCGATCGCCGCGCCGCGCGCCCGGAAGGTGTCGAGAAAACCGGCACTCTCGATCGACGCATTCATCCCTGCCACCTCGCTTCACTCAGACCGGCCCGCATCAGGCGCGATCATAGCGCAGGCGAGCGCGAAAACCGCGCGGGTTCACTTGCCATCGCAGCTCTTTTTCCGCACCGCTGTCGCAGCCCCGTCCGGCTTGCACAGGAAAGCATGGCTGCCCTGCGATTCTGCGTCGGAATGAGTGCCTGTTACATATTGTTGGCGTTTTGCCATGAGAAAGACACCGGACGGGTCTGACCCGGACACAGCGGCGGCAAATGCGACAACGGCAGACCCAGACCCGTGGGAGAAATATCTCGCCATGCACCTCGCGGTAAAACGCCTTGCGGTGGATCCCCGGATCGCAAGGTCGTTGGTCGACCGGGATATCCGCGACTTTCTTG
>DASYZD010000032.1:0-1770 GCA_035946655.1 Allostellaceae bacterium
CGAGGAGGATCAGCGCCTGCATCCAGCCCGAAGCCGAGAGCGCGATCGCCACCCCGACATGGGCGAGGACGCGCATCAGCACGAGGGTCAAAAGGAAATTGACCGCCACCGCCGCGACCGCCACCCGGACGGGGGTCGCCGTGTCGCGATTTGCATAGAACCCCGGCGCCAGCACCTTGACGAGAACGAATGCCGGCAGCCCTACGGCGTAGGCGGCGAGCGCCGCGCCGGTCGCCGTTACTTCGGCGGGACCAAAGGCCCCTCGCTCGAACAGCACGGCGAGGATCGGCCGGGCCAGGACGATCAGCGCCGCCGCCGCCGGCAGCGTTAAGAGGAGCGCCAGCTCGACGCCGCGGTTTTGCGTCGCCATTGCGCCCTGAACATCCCCGGTCCGCACCTGACGCGACAAACTCGGCAGGATCGCGGTGCCGATGGCGATGCCGACGACCCCGAGCGGCAGCTGGTTCAGCCGGTCGGCATAGTAGAGATAGGAAACCGAGCCGCCGGCCAGAAGCGAGGCAAGGGCGGTCGAAATCACCAGGTTGAGTTGCGTCACGCCGGCTCCGAAGATCCCCGGCGCCATGATCCGCAGCGTCTCCCTGACCCGCGGCGTGAGGCGCGGCAGGCGGAGCGCCGGCGCCACCCCGGCCCGCGCGCAGGCGGCCATCAGCCAGAGGAACTGGGCGAATCCGGCCGCCGACACCGCCCAGGCCAGCGCGTACCCGTCACTCCAGCCCAACCGGACCATCAAAGTGAGCGCCGCAATCAGCGACAGGTTTAGGAGGATCGGCGTCGCCGCCGGGGCGGCAAACCGGTCGAGCGTGTTCAGCAACCCGCCGAGCAGCGCCGTCAGCGAGATCAACAGGAGATAGGGAAAGGTGATGCGCGCCAGGGTGATGGCGAGATCGAATTTCCCCGGATTGGCGCCAAAGCCGGGGGCGATCACCCGCATCACCGCCGGCATGAATATCTCGCCCAAGAAGACAAAGGCGAGCAGCACCGCGAACAGCACAGCGAACGCTTCCTCGGCGAATTCCCGCGCCAACGGCCTCCCCCCCTCGGTCAGCGCGCCCGAGGCCAAGGGCACGAAGGCGGCGCTGAAGGCGCCTTCGGCGAACAGGGCGCGGAACAGATTGGGCAGGCGCTGCGCGACGAAAAACGCATCGGCCACCGGCCCGGCGCCGAGGATCGCCGCGGTCAGGATGTCGCGGATAAAGCCGAGCACCCGGCTCACGAGGGTAAAGGAGCCGACCGTGGCGACCGAGCGAAGCAACGCCATGCCGCCCCGTGTAGAGGAAAAGCGCGGCCAAGGAAATGCCCGCCACCGCTTATTCGCCGCGGCTCGGAACCCATTTCACGCGAGGTCCACTGACGTTTCAGGTTGTCATTGCGGGGAGCGCGGCAAGGACGCAATCTCGCCGGCAATGATAGGAACCGGGAGGCAGCCATGGCGGAGACCAGGATCGGTGTGATCGGATGCGCCGGGCGAATGGGCCGCATGGTGGTCCGCGACATCGTCGCGACCCCGGGCTGCGCATTGGCCGGCGGCCTTGCCAGACCAGGCAGTGCGTCCCCCGGCCAGGACGTCGGCGAATTGGCCGGGCTCGGCCGTATCGGCCTCGCGGTCGGCGACGACCCGGAACGGCTGATGCGCGACAGCGATGTCGGCATCGAGTTCACCACGCCCTCGGCGAGCGCCGAGCACGCCCAGCTCGCGGCGCGGCTTGGTAAGCCTCTGGTGATCGGCACCACCGGGCTGCACGGGTCCGA
>DASYZD010000033.1:0-20236 GCA_035946655.1 Allostellaceae bacterium
GAGATCGTACGCCATCGGTTCCCTCCTCGGGTCGCGGGTCACCCGAATGGCGACCGGCTTCACCGCGACTGTAGCACGCCCGCCCCCGCCCAGCGCCCGCTTTCGCCGCATGGGTTGCAGCGGAGCCATGCACCAAGCGGCGGCGAGGTGGCGTGCGGTAACCCTAAGGGTCTTCATCAAGAAGACGCCGAAAACCCCGTGCCGCGAGATCGAATTGGCACATAGGCGTGCCCGGGAGGTCGCATGAAACGAAAGATGATCCCGGTCGAGGAGTCATTCGCGGCGTGAGCCCCTCCCTCCATGACCAAGAAGCCACAATGGCCGGCGTCGCTACAGCCCCTCATTCGTCATGATGATCGTGCCGCTGGCGGCGAACATGCCGCCGACGCCGTGGCACACGCTGATTTTCGCGCCGGGCACCTGGGCCGGGGCGATCCCGCGCATCTGGCGCACGCTCTCTTGCAGCGCGTACATGCCGTACATCCCGGAATGCATGTAGGAAAGGCCGCCGCCATTGGTGTTGAGCGGCAATTTCCCGCCGGGGGCGGTGTTGCGCTCCCAGATGAACCCGGCCGCTTCGCCCCGCTTGCAGAAGCCGAGGTCTTCCAGGCCATAGATCGGCAGGTGGGCGAAGGCGTCGTAGATCATCAGATGGTCGACATCTTTGTGGGCGATGCCGCTTTCCTCGAAGGCTTTCGCGCCGGCGACGCGGAAGGCGCGCGACGAGGTGAAATCCGCCATCTGGCTGACCATCGGAGTTTCCACAGATTCCCCGGTGCCGAGGAGGTAGACCGGCTTGGTCGGGAAATCCTTGGCGCGGTCGGCGGTGGTGAGGATGAGGGCGCCGCCGCCATCGGTGACGAGGCAGCACTGCAACAGGCGGAACGGAAAGGCGATCATCCGCGAATTCAATACATCCTCGACGGTGATCGGGTCCTTAAAGGTGGCGCGCGGGTTTTTCGCGGCCCATTCGCGCTGGACGACGGCGACCATCGCCAACTGCTCGTGCGTCACGCCATAAGTTTTCATGTAGCGCAGCACCGGGATCGGGAAGAGGGTCGGCGGCCCCATCGGCCCGTAGGGCGCTTCGAACTGGCCGGCAAGGCTCCCGGGCGAGGTCGCGGGGCGGGTGCGCGCGATCCCGGAGCGGCCGCTTTCGCCGTGGGTGATCAGGACGGTCTTGCAGAGCCCCGATTCGAGCGCCGCGGCGGCGTGGCGGACATGGATCATGAACGAACACCCGCCGACCGCGGTGCCGTCGATCCATTTGGGGGTGATCCCGAGGTAATGCGCGACTGTCGTCGGGGTTTCGCCGGCCGTCGCGACGCCATCAATGTCGGAGAGTTTGAGCCCGGCGTCCTTCAGCGCATTGAGCGCGGCGTCGGCGTGAAGGCCGATCTGCGAGAGATTGGGGATGCGCCCCAGTTCGGTCGTCTCGGCGGCGCCGACGATGGCGATCGATTTCGGTTTCATGCGCATCAGCCTTTCGCCGGGCGGAACAAAGGGAGGGTGATCTCGTCGTCGAGCTTTTCGAAGGCGACTTCGAGCGGCATGTCGAGGACGAGGGCCTCGGGCGTTTGCGGGCACTCGACGATGTTGGTCATCATCCGCGGCCCTTCGTCCAATTCGACGACGGCGATCGCGTAAGGCGGGGTGAAGCCCGGCACCGGCCGGTGGTGGATCACGTAGGAATAGAGCCGGCCGCGGCCACTGGCGCGGAAGACGCTGACCTCGCGCGCCGCGCAACGCGGGCAAAACGGGCGCGGCGGGAAATAGACCTCTTTGCAGTGATCGCAGCGCTGCAGGCGCAGTTCGCCGGCGCGCGTGCCTTCCCAGAAATGCATGGTCTCGGGCGTCGGCTGTGGCCGCGCGCGCTGTCCCTCCGGCATCGCCTCATCTCCTCGCTCTTCAATCGAGGGAGAGTTTGACCTTTGCCCCTCATTGCGGCAAACAAGACTTGTGCTGCACTGCACAAGAGAGGTGAGCGATGATCACTCCCGCCTATGTCCGCACGATGGCCGAATACAATGCCGAGATGAACCGGCGCCTCTACGATGCCGCGGGACGCCTGAGCGACGCCGAGCGGCGGGCCGATCGTGGCGCCTTCTGGCATTCGATCCACGGCACGCTCGTCCACATCCTGTGCGGCGACAGCCTGTGGATGAGCCGCTTCGACAATTGGCCGCGGCCGGCGATATCGATCAAACAGAGCGACCATTTCATCGAGGATTGGGCCGAATTGTGCGCCGCGCGCAAAAAGGGCGATGCCGACATCTCGCACTGGGCCGCAAAGGTCGACGAGGCGTGGCTGAAAGTCGATCTCACCTGGTTCAGCGGCGCCGCCGGGCGCGAGATGAGCATGCCGAAGGGCCTCCTCGTCACCCATTTCTTCAACCACCAGACCCACCACCGCGGCCAAGCCCACGCCCTGATCACCGCCGCCGGGCAAACGACCGAGGATACCTGCCTGTTCCTCGTAGTCCCGGAGGTGATCCTATAATCGGCTGCAAAAGCGCCTCGCGTCCTTCGAGACGCGCTCTTCGAGCGCTCCTCACGTTGACGTTCGTTGGTGATGCGATTGAGAAAGGACGTCATCCTGAGGAGCCCGCGACAGCGGCGTCTCGAAGGACGCACGATCTCCATCCCGCCGTTGATTTCCGCGGCGCGGGGCGCATAGTGGCGGCAAATCCCCCGCAGGAGGACGCCCGATGCTGCCAACCCCCGGCTTCCACCATCTGCACCTGAGCTCGATCGATCCCGAGGCCGCGATCGCGTTTTATACGCGCCTGTTCCCAAGCACGAAAAAGGGCAGCTGGGGCGGGTTCGCCGCGCTCCACTCGCCGAACGACGTGCTGGTGCTGTTCGACAAGGTCGCCGCCCCGCCGCCAACTTCGCCGCAGAGCGCGATCTGGCATTTCGGCTGGCACGTCGAGGATTCGCAGGCCGCCGTCGCCGCCTTCAAGGAGCGCGGCGAGGTTACGATGCGGCCGCTCTATACCAGCGAAGAGGGCGGCTCGGTGTTGATCAGCAGCGACACCTGGCCGAGCATCGGCAATACGCTCGGCCTCACCCGGGTGCAGATCGCCGACGCCAAGAGGGAGGGCGTCCAGCCGACCCGGAAGGGCGGCTTTGCCTATATGTCGGGCGGCCCGGAGGATGCGCTCTTCGAGATCGCCGGCGATTACCCGGCCGAGCGCTTCAACCATGTGCATATGTGGCACGAACAGCCGTTTTGCGCGCTCCTGTGGTACAAAAAGCATCTCAACGCGCCGGTGCGGCAGGGTTTCGCCGACACCGACCTCGGCGAGGATAATTGCCGGGTCGAGCGCGGCGCCGACCGCACCTGGCCGGCGCTCAACCGCGAGGGGATGTTCCGCAGCCCTCGCGCCGGCGTCGAGTTCGGCGACGTCGTCCTCACCTGGTACATGAACCAGGGCGGGGAACCGCTCGCCCCGAGCCGCGGCCAGATGCAGGACCATATCGGACTTTCGGTCGACGATCTCGACGCCTGGACCCTGAAGCTCAAGGGCGAAGGCGTCACCGTCCTCGACGGCCCCTACAAGCTCGGCGCCACCCGCGCGGTGATGATCGAAGGCCCGAGCCGCGAAGCAATCGAGCTCGTTGAGGTGAAGTAGCCCCACAGCGATGCGCGACCTCGGGCCGCCCTATGTCGGCCGCTCGCTGTTGCGGCGCGAGGACCGGCGGCTGTTGACGGGACAAGGGCAGTTTGTCGCCGACCTCGTGCTGCCGGGGATGCTCCATGCGGTCTTCGTGAGGAGCCCGGTGGCGCATGCCCGGATCCGCGCCGTCGACCTCAGGCGCGCCGCCGCTTCGCCGGGCGTGGCGCTCGCCCTCAATGGCGCCGATCTCCTGGAGATGCTGCCGCCGGTGCCCGAGGGCCAGATCTCGCTGCCGAAGAAATGGACGACCCATATCCAGCACAAATTCCTCAACCCGCGCGAGCCCTTGCTCGCCCATGACAAGGTGCGCCATGTCGGGGAAGCGGTGGCGATCATCGTCGCGGAAAGCCGCGATCAGGCGGAGGACGCGGCCGAGCTGGTGACCCTGGATTTGGAGGAGCTGCCGGCCGTCATCGACCCGGAAGCGGCGCTCGCGCCGGGCGCGGCGATCGTCCATGAGCGCTTCCAAACCAACCTCATCGGCGAATTTGCGGTCGAGAAGGGCGACGCCGCCGCGGCGCTCGCCGCCGCGCCGCACCGCTTGAAGCGGCGCTTCTATCACCACCGCTATGCCGCAGTGCCGTTGGAATGCCGCGGCGTCGTCAGCGCTTACGACACGCGCACCGATGCGATGACGGTTTGGTCCTCGACCCAGATCGTACACTGGCTGCGCCGCGAAGCCGCCACCATTCTCGGCCTCGCCGAAGAACGCGTGCGCGTTATCGCGCTCGATGTCGGCGGCGGGTTCGGCGGCAAGGGCCACGTCTATCCCGAGGATCTGCTGATCCCGTTCGTCGCGCGGCGGCTCGGCCGCCCGGTACGCTGGATCGAGGAGCGGCGCGAGCATTTCATGGCGGCGACGCATTCGCGCGACCAGCTGCACGATGTCGAGATCGGGTTTGACGCGGAGGGCCATATCCTCGCGATCCGCGACGATTACATCGTCGATTGCGGGGCGTGGAACCCGATCGGCTCGGGCGTCGCCTACAACACCGCGGTCCACCTGACCGGCCCCTACAAGATCCCGCACGTCGCCGCCTCGGGCCGGATCGTCGCCACCACCAAGGTGCCGAACGCGCCCTATCGTGGCGCCGGGCGGCCGGAAGCCGCCTTCGCGATGGAGCGCTCGGTCGACCTGGTGGCCCGCGCACTCGGTCTGGAACCGGCCGAGGTACGCCGGCGCAACATGATCCGCGCCGACGAGATGCCCTATGCGGCCGGCATGATCTATCGCGACGGGGAGCCGATCGTCTACGACAGCGGCGATTATCCGGGCGCGCTCGAAAAGGCGCTGGCGGCATTGGGCGGGGTGGCGGCGTTCCGCTCGCGCCAGGTCGAGGCCCGGGCGAACGGCCGCCATCTCGGGCTCGGCATCGGCTGCTACATCGAGGGCACCGGGGTCGGGCCGTTCGAGGGCGCGGTCGTCCGCATCGACCCGACCGGCAAGATCTACGCCTCCTCCGGCGCCTGCCCGCAGGGCCAGGGGATGGAGACGATCTTCGCCCAGATCGTCGCCGACGCCTGGAAGGTCGCGCCCGAGGATGTCGTGGTCTCGCTGGCCGACACGGCGGTGATCCCGATCGGCTTCGGCACGATGGCGAGCCGCAGCACGGTCACCGTGTCGGCGGCGATCCACCATGCCAGCGAACGGCTGCGCGAGAAGGCCTTTGCCGTCGCCGCCAATTTGCTGGAGTGCGCCACGGGCGACCTCGAACTGCGCGATGGCGGCGTCGGGATTGTCGGCGTCCCCGGCTCCACGGTCAGCTTCGCCCGGCTGGCGCAAGCGGCGCGCCCGGGCTGGGACCATGGCCGCCCGCCGGGGGTCACGGCCGGGCTCGAAGAAACCTATTACTGGGAGCCGCCGACAGTCACCTGGAGCTATGCCGTCCATGCCGCGATCGTCGAGGTCGACATCGAAACCGGCCGAGTCGCCGTCGAGAAATACGCCGTCGCCCACGATTGCGGGGTCGTCGTCAACCCGCTTCTCGTCGAGGGACAGGTGAGAGGCGGCACCGTGCAGGGGCTGGGCGGCATCCTCTCGGAAGCCATCGCCTTCGATTCGAACGGGCAGCTGTTGAGCGGCACGCTGATGGATTACGCCTTGCCCAATGCGAGCGACATGCCCACGATCGAGGTCATTCACCAGCATTCGCCCTCTCCGCTCAATCCGCTCGGCGTCAAGGGCGTCGGCGAGGGTGGCGCGGTGGCGCCGCCGGCGGCGATCGCCAATGCGGTGTGCGATGCCTTGGCCGCGTTCGGGCTCGAACTCAATGCGACGCCAATCCGCCCGTCCGAGATCGTCCGCGCCGCACTCGGCTCCCCGGTGCAATGAATGGAAAACTTCCGGGTGACGATCTGCGGCATTCCAGAGCTCGACGAGCACAGCGAGGCCGGGGTCACCCATATTCTGTCGATCCTCGGCCCGGATTGGCCCGACCCGCTGGCCTTTGCGTCGTTCCGGCCGCATCGGCGCCTGACCTTGCGCTTTCACGACATCATCGATCCGGCCCCGGGGCAGCTCGGTCCATCGCGCGAGGATGTCGTGCGGATCCTCGAATTCGGGCGCGAGGTCGGCGAGCCGGCCCGGAGCCATGTGCTCATTCACTGCCATGCCGGGGTGTCGCGCTCGACCGCGGCGGCGGTGCTGATCCTGGCGCAGGCCTATCCCGACCGCCCGGCCGAGGAGGTGCTCGAGCGCGTGGCGCAAATCCGGCCGCGCGCCTGGCCCAATCTGCGCATTCTTGAACTGGGCGATGCCCTCCTGGGGCGGGGCGGTGAGATCGTCGCCGCGGCGAGCCCGATCTACCGGCGGATGCTCGACCGCGAGCCGTTGTTCGGCGAGGCGATGATCGATGCCGGGCGCGGGCGCGAAGTGCGGGCCGCGCTCGGTTCGCCGATCAGCTTGTCGGGGCGCTACCCGGGGCGCCCGGGCCGTTGATGTCGTATTCGACGCGGATGACGACGAACCACGGGTGATCGGGGTCGACGACGGTGCCGTCGGGTTGGACCAGATGCCCATCCGCCGTCGTTGGCACGTGCCACATCCCGACCGTGTTATCGACATTGCCGCCGATCCCGTCGAGCGAACCCGGATGCAGCGCGACGACGATGTCGCAATGCCCCGGAAAGCGGTCGACCGGCAGATCGTCAAAGCGGATCTGGCGGCGGCCCCGCCACATGCAGATTAAATCGCCAACCTGCGGCGCGTAGCGCTCCGGCCGCTCGGCGGCGATTCCCACGTCGGTGCGCTGGCCGGCCGAGTGGTCCCGCGCGGCGTTGATGTATTCGGCGTGGGTCGGCGAATAGGGGAAGCGGTGCCCTGCCCCGGCCATTCGCATGACGTAATCGATGAATGCCGCCGACCACGCGTAATTGCCGTCCTGGCTGGCCGGAAACACCTGGCCGTTCTCGTTGTGCATCCCGGTCAAGCCCTGGTCCTTGGCGCCCAATGGCAGGCCCAGCCACCAGTATTCTCCGACCCGCTGCCACAGCCCGTCGGTGCGCTCGGCGTCGTAGGGCAGCTCCTGATTGGGATAGACGACGGCCGAGCCGAACGCGCGCCATTCGCGCAGCGCGATCTGCACTGCCGCCGCGCGCGAGAAGCGTTGATAGGGCCAGCGCGCGAAAGGCGGGATGTGCGCGTCGTCAGGCTGGGCGACCGGTGCGGGCGCGGGCGGCGGACCCTCCGCCGCACACCCTGCCAGTACCAGCGCGAGCATCAGCCCGAAAACTCCAAACCAGCGCGAAAGCAAGGTCCCAACCCCAACCGCATCCGAGCGCCGCGTTGCGCCTGGTCGCCTCTATAGCGGTCAAAAACCATACAGTCGCGCCGGATTCTCGACGAGGATCTTGCGGCGGATCGCCGCGCCGGGGGCCCATCGGCGCAGCTGATTCAGCGCCAGCCCGTCATCGATGTCGTAGGCCGGCGTGATGCTGTCGAGCGGGGCGCCGGGCCGGGCGGCATGCGGGTGCGGCCAATCGGTGCCCCACAGGATGCGCTCGGGGTTGGCCGCGATCAGCGCCCGCGCGAGCGGCGCCACATCATCATAGGCCGGCGCCTTTTCCGAGCTGCGATAGGCGGCCGAGACCTTGACATAGGCGTGGGCCCCGGCGACCAGCGCCAACAATGCCGCGAAGCCCGCCTGGTCGACCCCGCCGGATGCCCGGGCGCCGCCGAAATGGTCGAAGACGATCGGCACGCCGAGGCCCGGCACCTCGTCCTTGAGCGCGGCGATGACCGACAGTTCGGTATAGACCTGAACGTGCCAGCCCAAGGGCGCCACGCGGCTCACCGCGGCGGCGAGATTGCGGCGCGCCTGCGACGGGTCGGATTCCCCGGCCGTCGCGAGATTGACCCGCACGCCCCGGATCCCGGCCGCGTGCATCTGGTCGAGCGCGGCTTTCGTGGTTGCCTCGTCGATTACCGCGACCCCGCGGGCGCGGCTCCCTAGCTGGCGCATGCCGTCGAGCGTGCAGGAATTGTCGCTGCCGTAGACGCTCGGCTGCACGATGACGACGCGCGACAGGTGGAGCGCCTGTTGCAGCGCCGATAATTCGGCGGCGCTCGCCGGCGGCGGCGTATAGCCGCGCTTTGCGGCAAAGGGAAACTCGGCTGCCGTGCCGAAGACATGGACATGGCAGTCGCAGGCCCCCTCCGGCACCGCGAACGCGACCGCGGTCCTGGGCTGCGAGGCGGTGACGGTCCGGCCGTGCGCCGCCTTCCGCGGCCGCGGCTTGGCAGGCGGGGTCCGGCTGGCGGAGACCGGCGGGTGCGCCCGGTCCGCGACCCGCCACAGCGCGATGCCGCCGGTCAGCCCATCGCTGTTGGGGACGATCGTCACATCGGCCGGCAGCGCGAATTTGATCTGCTTGGCGTTGCCTCCGCCGATATACAGATGATCGAAATTGACGAGCTTTCGCAGGATGTCGATGACCCGGAGGACGCGCTTGTTCCATTTGGCCTTGCCGGCCTTTTCCAGCGCCGCCTTGCCGATGTACTCGTCATAGGTCCGGTTGCCGCGCACCGGGTGATGGGCGAGCTCCAGATGCGGCATGATCTGGCCGTTACTGAAGATCGAGGTGCCGGCCCCGGTGCCCAGCGTCAGCACCATCTCGACGCCCTTGCCGGCGATCGCGCCAAAGCCTTGGACATCGGCGTCGTTCATCACCCGGACCGGCTTCTTGCAGCGCTCGGCAAGCGCGGTTTGCAGATCGAAGCCGGCCCACAATTCGGTCCCGAGATTGGGCGCGGTCAACACCCGCCCCTCGCGCACCACGCCGGGAAATCCGACCGACACCCGATCGAACTCCCCAAGCCCGTCGGCCGCCGCGGCGATCGTCTCGGTCAGGATCTGGGGGGCGACGGGGGGCGACGGGGTGGGCTTGCGCACCCGCTTGCCGATGATCTGACCACCGCCGTCGAGCACCGCCAGCTTGATGCCGGTCCCGCCGATATCGACAGCAAGCGTGCGAGCTTCGTCCATGGCGGCCTCCCGGTCCGAGCGAGGCGGCGACGATAGCGCAGGCCGCAAGCTCCGACTACGGCCTCGGTTTGCCGGCGAGGCAATCGCAGTGGCAGTCATTTCGGCGGCACCGCCTGGATGAGGTCCAGCGTAGCGCGGGCGTTGAATGATATTCGGCGAGCAACCATCTCCTGGCCATGGCGACGATCCTGGGACGTCTCCTGACGCTGGGCGTTGTGCTGGCTTTCGTCGGCGCGACGGTGCAGCTTGTCCCCTGCGGGATGGCCTACCTGCAGAGCAGCGTTCGCTCTGATATGGCGGCCGGCTCCACCCAGCCGAAAGCTCCCTGCACCGACCGCGCGCCGGTTTGCACCGATCATTTCGGGTGCGTCGCGGCCCTTGTGGTTCCCACGGCGCCGCCCTCGGTCGCGGTCGCGCTTCAGTGGATATCGCTGGATTACGACCTCGCGGTGAGACCGCTCCGGGGCATCTCCCTCAAGCCGGACCTCTCGCCACCGATCCCCGCCGCCTGAGACGCTTCGGGCAATCTTGGCGAAACAGCTGGCGGCTGCCTGCGAAGGCGGCCGGCGACCGTGAGGATTTATCGGATGAGGGGATCACGACTCGCTCTCACGCTGCTGGCGATGGGCGTGCTATCGGCTTTCGCGATCCCGGCGGCGTCAGCCGGTGATGCAGAACGCGGCGCTGCGGGTTTTCGCGCTTGCGGCGCCTGCCATTCGCTAAAGCCCGATCAGAACATGACGGGACCGAGCCTTGCCGGACTCTGGGAACGCAAGGCGGGCAGCCTCGAAAGCTTCGAACGCTACTCGCCCGCACTCAAATCCTCGAACATCGTGTGGGACGAAAAGTCGCTCGATGCGTGGCTGAAGTCACCGCAGGGCCTCGTCCCGCAGAACCGCATGGTGTTTCCCGGTATTCCGGATGCCCGGCAGCGCGCCGATCTGATCGCATTTCTCAAACAGGCGAGCGCCGGGGGCGGAATGCAAGCCGCCATGGGCGCAGCTTCTTCCGGGTTGCAAGACCTCAAGAAGCTTGGGGCCGATCGCCAGGTCCAGGCGATACGGTACTGCCATGACACCTACCGCGTGACCACAGCTGACGGGAAAACCGCGGATTTCTGGGAGGTGAACCTACGCTTCAAGACCGATTCGAGCGGCACCGGACCGCTTGCCGGCAAGCCTGTGATGATGCGCGCCGGAATGATGGGCGACCGCGCCTCGGTGTTTTTCGCCGCACCGGAGGAGATCGGCACCTTTATCAAAAGCCAATGCTGAGCCGGCGGCGCGACGACGCAGGTTGAGAATTACACATTGAGTGGCCGAACGACGCCGACCATTTGGGATGCTGATCCGAGCAATCATCCCGCTCGCCGCGGCTTCCCGGCGCGACCGCTCGCAGTCCCTGGATGAGGCGCGGGATGCGTGAGGAGAATGACGATGATGAACGGCATGGGCGCGGTGATGGTGGTCGCGGGGATCCTGTGGCGTCTGGTCGTCGCCGTTCAAGTCCTCTCGGTGGCTGCGCTCATCAAATCTCTGCGGTCCGACCGCACGCGATGACGCTCCGGCGCGCCGGCCTCGGCGCGATCCTCGGCGGCTTGATCGCGGGGCTGGCGGCGGTCTCGGCGATCGCCGCGCCGGTATCCGCCGCCGGCCCGGGCGTGCCCCTCGACCCGGTCGCGGCGCGGCTCGTCGCAGAGAGCGGCTCGGTCGTGCCGGGGAAGACGCTCTGGGTCGATCTTCACCTCGATATCATCCCGGGCTGGCATGTTTACTGGCGCAACCCCGGCGATTCCGGCCTGCCGACGGAGATCGCCTGGGAGCTGCCGGCGGGGTTCCGCGCCGGCGAGATCGCCTGGCCGGCGCCGGAACGCTTCGTCCTCGGCACGATCGGCAATTACGGATACGAGGGCACGGCCGATCTCCTGGTGCCGATCGCCGCCCCGGCTGGATTGCAACCCGGCGGCGCCGTACACCTCGCGGCCAATGCCAACTGGCTGGTCTGCTCGGATATCTGCATTCCGGGCGAAGCCAAGCTCGCGCTCGATCTGCCGGTCAGTCTTGCCGCCGTGACGCCCGATCCGTCGGTGGCTTCGCTCTTCGCCGCGGTGCGCGAGCGCCTGCCGCAAACCGCCGGGTTCGCGACCCGCTTCGCGGTCTTGCCGCGCGAGCTGCGGCTCTTTGTTCCGGAAGCGGCGCTGGCCGGCATCGACAAGCCGAGCGCGGCGTTTTTCCCCTATGACGGCAATGTCGTCGATGCCGCCGCCGCGCCGAAAGAGGAGCGCCGTGCCGACGGTCTCGCGGTAGTGCTGACCCGGATGAGCGGCCCCGCGGCAACCCTGCCGTCGACGCTGCGCGGGGTGCTGGTGGTGCGCGGCGCCGGCGGCGCTGAGCGCGCCTATTCAATCGACGCGCCGCGCGCGGCAGGGGCGGCGGATGACGAGGCGGGGGTCGGATGGTGGCAGGCGCTGGCGCTGGCGGTGCTCGGCGGCATCGTCCTCAACCTGATGCCCTGCGTCTTTCCGGTGCTGTCGTTGAAGCTGCTCGGTCTCGCAGGGTCGGCCGAGCGCGCCAATGAGTGGCATCAGGGGGCCGCGTACGCCGCCGGCGTCATCCTCAGCTTCGCCGCGCTTGGCGGGGCACTCCTCGGGCTGCGCGCCGGCGGCGCCGCGATCGGCTGGGGGTTTCAGCTGCAATCGCCGGTGGTTGTGGGGCTCCTCGCCTACCTGTTGTTCGCGATGGGGCTGAGCCTCTCGGGCGTCGCCGAGTTTGGCGCCGGGCTCGCCGGGATCGGCAGCCGCTTTGCCGGCGGCGCCGGGCTCTTCGGCGCCTTTGCCACCGGCATCCTGGCGACGACGGTCGCCACCCCGTGCACCGCCCCGTTCATGGGCGCCGCGCTCGGCTTTGCGCTGATTGCACCGGCGCCGCTGGCGCTCCTCATCTTCGTGGCGCTCGGCAGTGGGCTCGCCTTGCCCGTCGTGCTGGCCACCGCGATCCCGGGGATCGCCCGCAGGTTGCCGCGGCCGGGCGCGTGGATGGTATGGTTCAAGCAGCTTCTCGCGTTTCCGCTCTACGGCACGGTTGCCTGGCTGATCTGGGTGCTGATCCAGGAGGTCGGGCCGACCGACGCGCTCGCGGGCCTGTTCGGTCTGGTGGTCGTCGGCTTTGCGGTATGGATTTTCGGCCGCACCAGAGCGAACGGCCCGGCGGGACGCCGCCTCGGCGCCGGCTTTGCCTTCGCCGGGATCGCCGCCGCGCTGATCCTGGCAGCGACGCTGGCAACCGCCGCGGCTCCTGCGGCGGGTGAGGCGGCTGGCGCTCAGCGCGACAATCTCGGCTACGAAAAATTCAGCACCGCCCGGCTCGACCAGCTCGTCGCCGCACACCAAAGGGTCTTTGTCAACTTGACCGCGGCGTGGTGCATCACGTGCCTGGTCAACGAGCACATCGCGCTGGCCAGCCAGGCGGTGCGCCGGGCCTTCGCCCAGAACCACGTCGTCGTGCTGAAAGGCGACTGGACCCGGCGGGACCCCGAAATCACTGCCTTCCTGCAGGAATTCGGGCGCAGCGGCGTGCCGCTCTACCTGTTTTACGACCAGGCCGGGACGCCGACGGTCCTGCCGCAGATCCTGACCGAGGCGACCGTGCTCGATGCCTTGAGGAAGAGCGATACGGGGGGCTGATCTGGTCGTCGTACGGCACAAGCCTTGCGGTACCGCCCGGGGATGCTTCATGCTTCGCCGGCAACGCGAACGGAGCCCTTGATCTGACCAGCGGACCATCCGAAGGGGTCATGATCCACGATCTCGCGGTCGAGGAAATTTTGGCCGCCTGCGGCGACGCCGAGACGATTGCGCTGAAATCCGGCGAAATCCTGTTTCGCGAGGGCGATGAGGCGCGCGCGATGTATGTCGTCAAACAGGGGACGCTGCGCATCCTGAGCGGCAGCACTATCCTGGAGACGGTTCGCGAGGGCGGCCTGGTCGGCGAGATGGCGATCATCGAGGCGCACATGCCGCGCAGTGCCACGGTGATCGCCGGTACCCATTGCGAACTGGTCGAGATCGACGTACCGAAATTCCTGTCGCTGGTCGCCAATACCCCGGCCTTTTCGATCACCGTCCTGCGCGTCATCTCGCGCCGCCTGCGGGTGATGAACCGGCGCTACCGGGTCAGCACCAGCCGCGCTCTCTAGCGCCCGATCGCCTGGGTCACCGCGCCGCCGGTCGCGGTGCGCCCGCCATCGACGACATACTGTCCGCCGGTGATGTTGCTGGCCAGATCGGAACACAGAAACAGCACCATGTTGGCGATCTCCTCGGGCGTCGTATAGCGCCCGGTCGGTATCGCCCCCTGGTAGCGCCGCCCGACGCTCGCCGGATCGGCCGGGTTGAGCTGTTCTTCCAATGAATGGATCATCCGGGTGTCGACCGGGCCCGGGCAGACGGCATTGACCCTGACACCGCTGCGCGCGACTTCGCCGGCCGCGGTTTTGGTGAGACCGATGACGGCGTGCTTGGAAGCGACATAGGCCGGCATGCCGGGGGTGGCGACGAGACCGGCGACCGAGGCGGTGTTGACGATCGCCCCCGATTTCTGCCGCAGCATCACCGGCAACACGTGGCGCAGCCCGAGGAAGACGCCCTTCACATTGACCGCGATCACCTGATCGAACATCGCTTCGTCATATTCGGCCGTGTGGATCACCGTGCCCTCGATCCCGGCGTTGTTGTGGAAGCAGTCGACCCTGCCATAGGCATCGAGCGCGGCCTTGACATAAGCCGCGACATCGGCCGATTTGGTGACGTCGGCGGCGACAAAAAGCGCCTCGCCCCCCTGTTGGCGGATGATCCCGGCGGTCGCTTCGCCCGCCGCCTTGTCGCGATCGACGATTACGGTCTTGGCCCCTGCTTTGGCGAAGGCGAGCGCCGTGGCGCGGCCGATCCCGTTGCCCGCGCCGGTGATCAGCGCGACCTTGCCGGTGAAATCAAGTTCCATGGCGTCCTCCCACTATTTCCTCCCGATCAGCCGCGCCCAAGCCGCGAGATTGGCCATCACATCGCGGATCAGGTTCTTAGCAACTTCGTCCAACAGGTTGCCCTCGGCGTCGAATTTGGTCTGCGCCTGGCCGATCAACACTTCGGGCCTGTTCAACGGATGCATATCGAGAAAGACGCAGGAGCGCCGCAGATCGTATTGGGCGCGGGCACTGCCGGCCATCCCGGCCGCGGCCCCGATGATCGCGCAGGGCTTGCCGGCAAACGGCTGATCGGGCGGGCGCGAGGCCCAGTCGATCGCGTTCTTCATGACGCCCGACATCGAATAATTGTATTCGGGGCAGGCGAAGAGGAGGGCGTCGGCCGCGGCGATCTGGCGCCGCAAGGTCTCGACCGGCGGCGGAAAGCCCGCTGCCCGCACATCCTCGTTATAGGGCGGGATCTGCGAGATGTCGGCGACCGTCACAGTCATCCCCGCCGGCTTCTGCGCGATCGCCACGCGCAACGCCGCCATGTTGTAGGATTGCTTGCGCAGGCTGCCGCAAATCCCCAGTACCGAGATCGCGGAATCGCTCATGCTGATCCTCCAAAGGGTGCCTTCTTGGAAGCGTTAGCGCAGCTCCGGGCCCCCGGCAAGCTCGATACCTCCTCGGGCGGGCGGACCTTGCGGAAATTGTAGAGGAGGAGGAGATCGTAGGCGCCCTTGACGACGCCACCGATCAACAACGGCCAGCCGAATGTCGAAAGCGTCAACAGATAGCCGGAGATTAGGGAGCCGGCCGCCCAGGCAAAGGTTTTGGGGACCGCGGTGACGCTCGCCGCGGCCGGCCGCTCCTCGGGCGCGACCACCGCCATGACATAGGAGGTCCGGGTCGGCACATCCATCTGCGAGAGGGCACTGCGCGCCAGGAGGAGGGCGATCGCGACGGCCAAGTCGGGGGCGAACGGCACCAGCGCCAGGAGGACGTTCGAGGGCAGGTGGGTGAAGACCATCGTGTTGATGAGGCCGATCCGCTCGGCGATCGGCACCGCGACCAGGTAGGAGACGGCCGAGCAGATGCCGCTCCAGAACAGGATCTCCGCCGCCGTTGTCACCGAGATCTGGAAGCGCTGATAGAGCCACAGCGCCAACAGTGACTGGACCAGAAATCCGGTGCCGAACGAATCCATCCCGAAGAGCGCCGCGAGCCCGTAGACGAGGCGCTTCGATTGGCCGAGCGGCTTGTGGTGCGTCTCGGTTTTGGCCTCGATCGCCGGCGACAATGGCCGGTAGAGCCACAGCGTGACGATCCCGAAGAGGGCATAGGCGAGGAACATCAGCTGGATGACCGCGAGCCGCCCGGCCCCGCTCCACCCCGCCACCAGATCGGGCGCGGCCGCCGCCAAGGTCCCGAGCGCACCGGCAAGCGAGCCGATGACGCTGTAGCGCGCGAAGATCGCGGTCCGCCGGCGCGGCTCCGCGGTCTGCGCCAGCGCCGCCTGTTCCAGCGGCAGGAAGATCGAGGCATCGCCCGAAGTCGGGTTCATCGTCCCGACAAAGGCGATCAGGAGGAGCGGCCAGAACGCACTCGTCACCGCGAACCCCGCCCCGGTCGCCGCCATCAGGACCGCGCAGGCGAGCAGCAGCCGGCGCACCGAATAGCGGTTGGCGACGATCCCGACCCACAGCGTCAAGAGCGCCGTGCCAATCAGCGTACTGGTGACGATCGCGCCGATCGCCAGCGGGCGAAAGCCGAGTTCGATCAGGTAGATCGGAACGAGCAGCGCGACAAACCCGTCGCCAAACGCGCGCAAGCCGCGCGCCCAGAGGATGCGGTTGGTGTCGGAAAAGTCTTGCGGGCGGTCCATACGGCGCGCTCCTCGCGAGGCGAGTGGCGCAGAGCTTGGACGACCCCCGTCTGAAGGGGCGTCTGCCCAACCCCTCACCCCGCCGATTTACGCCAGCCCGTGGCGGCGCGCAATCCCTTGACAGGGCCGCCCGGCGAAGCAGATTCGAACAAATAGGGAACTTTCATCTTGAAGTTGTATTGCTCCCTATGGCACAATCAGGTTGATCCGGCATCGCGATACACTAGATGCTACCAGATTTATGATAGACTCGCCCTATAACGCGCATTATTTAGCGCGTTGACGAAGGAACCGAAGCGCCATGGCTGGGAACGCAACCCAAGCGGTCTACGAAGCGCAGGTGCGCGATCCCGAACCTGCCGGAACCGGGCCGACACCGCACCGAACCGCGGGCCGGCAGAGGCAGACTTCCGGAACTCGTCGGCTTCAGGTTCCCAAAGCTGCCAAAATCGGTTCGCTCCCGCGCAAAGTGTCGGGTGCCTATTACACACCTGATGACGTCGTCGGATCGCTGACGCGATGGGCGGTCAGAACCGGCAGCGACCGCCTGCTGGACCCCGCCTGCGGTGATGGCCGCTTTATCGCACGGCACACGAATAGCGTTGGTGTAGAGCAAGATTCAGCCGCTGCGCAGCAAGCCGCCGACCGGGCGGGAAATGCGCTGGTCCTGCACGCGGATTTTTTCGACTGGGCTGCAACAACAACGGAGCGCTTCGATTGTGCGGTGGGCAACCCACCATTCATTCGATACCAGCATTTCAAAGGCAAGGCACGCGAACGAGCGCTCTCGGTATGCGCAGACCTGGGAGTATCATTTTCGGGCCTAACATCATCATGGGCGCCATTCCTGGTTGCAGCCGCCAGCTTGCTGCGCCCTGGCGGCCGGATGGCCTTTGTTGTCCCGGCGGAGATTGGGCACGCGCCGTATGCGGCACCATTGCTGGAATATTTGGTCCGGCAATTTGCTGTGGTTCACATCATAGCGGTGCGGACCAAGCTTTTCCCGGATCTCTCCGAGGATTGCTGGCTACTGTACGCCGACCGGTTTGGAGAACGGACGACCGAGATCCAATTTACCGCGCTCGACAGACTATATCCAAGCCTCGCGCCACCGCATCCAGACCTCCGTGTTCCTTTAGGCGAGTGGAGAACAGTATGGAGGCGCCGATTACGCCCACTGCTTATGCCATGGCTAGCGCGGCGGTTGTACGAACAAGTCTTCGCCAGGCCCGATACGAAGCGCTTCGGGGAATTGGCTTCGATCGGAATAGGCTATGTCAGCGGTGGCAATGACTTCTTTCACCTGAGGCCATCGGAGGCGACTGAACTTGGCCTACCTCCGTCATTTCTTCGGCCGACTGTTCGCAATGGACGGCTCTTAATTAGTAGCCGATTGACCTCGGCCATTGTGCAGCAATGGCAACGAGCCAATGAGCCAATGCTGCTCCTTAGTATTCCGAGGGAATTCCGGGAGTTGCCCCAATCCGTTCACCGATATGTCGAAAGCGAGCAGGGCCACCGGGTGCGGAACGGTTATAAGTGCCGCAATCGCGAGCCTTGGTATTCTGTTCCGGACGTGCATGTTCCAGACTTTTTTCTAACTTATTTATCAGGTCGGTCGGCAAATCTGGTCCGCAACGACGCCGGCATAACTTGTACCAATGCTCTTCATTACGTACGTTTAAAGGATCACGCGTCGAGGCGACGGGTAACCGAGGCTTGGAGAAGCCCATTCACCCAATTGAGTTGCGAAATCGAAGGGCACCCGCTCGGCGGGGGTGTGCTCAAACTTGAGCCTCGCGAAGCTAGTGCGGTGTTGATGCCACCCCTTTCAGCGCTTTCAATCGCGGACAACCGGAACATCGCCGACGCGGTCGGCCGCATGCAATCGTGGAGGCATTATTGTTAGGAGCGCGCCGCCGGGCCGACGCCTGTCGGTGGTTGGGCCGGGAAGAGGCGTTTCGCCTGTTTGCAACACACATTGGCGGTACGCAGAGCGGCAGGCATATCAAACCGCTCCATTGGTATATCGCGTGTCGGTTAGTCCTGGAGGGTGGTTTCAATCCCGACGATGTTACCCCACGGCCACCGTTTGAGGTCACGCGCCGCGGACTCATTTCCTTTAATCCCGAGGCCGGCGGCTCGGGTGAAGAAGTGGTGCTCGGCGGATTAAAAACAAAGAACGTCGACGTCGTGGTTACGAAACCAAAAATTGGTCCTGTGTTGGCTATTTCGTGCAAAGGAGCGACGAAGGCCTTTCGTAACCTTACTAACCGGATGGAAGAGACGATAGGAGAGTGCACAAACCTCCATATTACCTATCCGGCGATGGTGGTAGGATTTTTGTTCTGTTGCGTGCCAATCGAACCGTAGAGGACGCTCTCGAAGCACCTAATTTAGACTCTGATGACGAAGTGTCGACAAATGAGGAGAAAGCCGAGATTGACGAAGTTCCCGTGGCTGGGAACGAACGGATCGAAGCGAACGATATTGCGATACGTCCTTCCGGCGAGCCGGTAGAGGAAATTCAGAGATTCCACGCAGCGCTGAGCGAACTAACAGGACGGCGCGGTATCCGAGATGAAATCAGCCGATACGAAGCAATCAGTCTAACATTGGTCGAACCGCGAGGTGAGCAAGCAGGTTCAGTTTTCACGGAATTTCCACCAGCTGATAGTGCCCTCCATTCGCAGCGTTTCTTTGACATTATGTATCAGCAATATGACGAAAGATTTGTGTTCGGCGCGCCCTCCCTAGCAAGCCGCACGCGTCGGCGCGCGTGGCTGTCTGATTCACCTGTCTTCCGACCGAGAGAGGCGGCGGCGGCCGCGTGGCCGTTACTCGACTATTCCCCAAGGACTGCGTAGCCGGCCATCAGTCACCGATCCCAGGAGGAACGAATGCCCCGATACGTGATCGAGCGCCAATACCTTGTGCCCATGTTCGAGCACATCTTGGTTGAGGCCCCAAACTTCGACGCGGCTTGTGGGGAGGCCATCGACGAGTTCGCCCAGCCCTGGGGTGATCATGTGAAACCGGATTTTGACAACGCTCGCGCTATCACGATCACGCTGGCGGTCGAGATACCGGAAAATCTCTTCCCAGAGCTGCGATCGAGAGAGGATGAAGACCGCCATATTCTCTCGCAGGTCCTTTACGATGCAGGTCTCGACCCGCTGGCGATCCCGCCGGCGTTCGCGGAACGCTGTGCGCAAGGTGACGAGCCGGTTGGCTTCGCGTAAACACCGCCGTCACGCCGGTGAACGGCGTTCGGAAACACTGTCCTCGCCGCGTTTTTGGGCTATGATCGGGCAATAAACCGGCGCCGTGCCGGCACTAGCGAGGGAGGTTCCGCATGGCAAACTACAAGCTAATCTCGGCCGACTCCCATATCGTCGAGCCGCCGGACATGTACACCAGCCGCATCGCGCCCAAGTTCCGCGATCGCGCGCCGCGGATGGAACGCCGCAAGACCCCGGCTGGGCGCGAATACGACGCCTGGATGCTGGGCGGCCAACAGGTCGGCACGCTGGGCGCGGTGATGCAGGCCGGGCAGCGCTTCGAGGACCCCTCGCAGATCGATTTTCTCGGGCTCTGGGAGGATGTCCGCAAGGGCGCCTATGACGCCGACGCGATGCTCGTCGAGAACGAGGAGGACGGCATCTGGGGTTCGGTGTTGCAGCCGAGCCAGGGCCTCTTCTGGTATCGCGTGCCGGACAGCGCGCTCTTCTCGGAAATCTGCCGCATCTACAACGACTGGATCGCCGATTTCTGCAAGCCGCATCCGCGGCGCTTGAAGGGCATCGCGATGCTCAATATCGACGACCCCAAGGAGGGCGCCAAAGAACTCGAGCGCTGCGTCAAAATGGGGCTCGTCGGTTCGTTCATTCCGGTCGCGCCGCACGCCGATAAGCCCTACAGCGATCCGGTCTACGACCCGTTCTGGGCGGTGGCGCAGGAGCTGAAGCACCCGCTCCTCCTCCACATCGGGACACCCCGCGACGGCATTCCGGCCAACGAATTCACGATGAATTTGAGCGAATTGACCGGCGCCGGGCGCTCGACCACCGACTATTGGGTGCGCTATTCCCTGGGCTCGATGGTGTTCGCCGGCGTCTTCGACAAGTTCCCCGGCCTCAAAATCGGCTCGGTTGAGCACGAGGCGGCGTGGATCCCGCATTGGCTGCAGCAGATGGATTTCACCTATCTCGAACGCCCGGTCTTCACCA
>DASYZD010000034.1:0-3063 GCA_035946655.1 Allostellaceae bacterium
CCCTGGCGGTCGCCGCCGCGATCATGCTGCCGGGAATCGCCGCGGCACAGACCGCGCCGGCCGACACCGACACGGCTGCCGCCACGCTTACCCTGCCGACCGTCGAGGTGATCGGCACCAGCCCCTTGCCCGGCGTCCGGATCGATCGCGACAAGGTGCCGGCAAATGTCCAGAGCGTCACCGCGTCGGCCCTCGAGCGCGAGGGATCGCCGAACCTCGTTAGCGGGCTCACCGATCAGACCGGCGGGGTCAACGCCAACGCCAATCTGGACGATCCCTTCCAGCCCGACATCCTCTATCGCGGCTTCGAAGCGTCGCCCGTGCTCGGGACCCCCCAGGGGCTTGCGGTCTATCAGAACGGGGTCCGGGTCAACGAAGCGTTCGGCGACACCGTCAACTGGGATCTGATCCCCGATATCGCGATCGATCGCGTCGACATCCTCAGCGCCAACCCGGTTTACGGCCTCAACGCCCTGGGCGGCGCGGTCATCGTCACGATGAAGAACGGCTTCACCCATCCCGGTTTCCAGGGCGAACTCGCCGGCGGATCGTTCGGGCAGCGCGGCCTCTCGTTCGAATACGGTCAGCGGTCCGGAAATATCGCCACCTATCTCGCCGGCCGGATCTTCGACGAGGATGGCTGGCGGCGGTTTTCGCCCGACCATGTAAAGCAGCTTTATGCCGATATCGGCGCGCGAGGCAACGATGGATCGATCGATGTCAGTTTCACCGGCGCCGACAATTTCCTCTCGGGTGAAGGCACCGCCCCGGCGCAGGAGCTCGCCGTCAATCGTGCGCTCGACTTCACCACGCCGCAGAACAATGTCAACCGGTTGGCGTTCGTGTCGGTGAACGGGTCCTATGAGGCGACCGACTCGCTGTCGGTGCAGGCCAACCTCTATCGCCGCGAGTTTCATCAGGGTGTCGTCAACGGCAATACGACGCACTATACCGCCTGCATTCCCGCCAACGGCTTACTGTGCGAGCGCGACGCATCGACGCCGCTGACCCAATCGAACGGCGCCCCGATCCCGGATATTTCCGCCGGCGGCACGATCCCCATCGGCCAGACCGACCTGGAGACGATCCACGCCGTCGGGCTGGGCGGCGCCCTGCAGGCGACCTACACGGGCCGGGTATTGGCGCACGACAACAATTTCGTGTTCGGCGGCAGCATCGATCATTCGAAGGTGGACTTCCAATCTTCGGCCGGTCTCGGCGCCATCAATTCCCTATTACAGGTGGTGCCGGCCGGTTTCCTCGTCGACACGGCCGAGAACAGCGGTTTCATCGCCACGCCGGTCGGCCTCGGCGCGACCAACAATTATTATGGCATATTCCTCACCGACACCTTCAATGTGACACCGGCATTCGCGATTACCGCGAGCGGCCGCTACAACATCGCCGAGATCGCGCTCGCCGATCACCTCGGATCGAACCTCACCGGCAGCAGCCGCTACAGCCGGTTCAATCCGGCGCTCGGCGGGACCTACAAGATCGCCGACGGCATCACCGCCTACGCCGGTTATTCTGAAGGCAACCGCGCCCCGACGCCGAACGAGATCGAATGCTCGAACCCGGCGCAACCCTGCCTCCTTCCTTCCTCGCTCTCCTCCGACCCGCCGGCGCTGAAGCAAGTCGTCTCGCACACCTATGAGGCGGGGCTGCGGGGCGGCTTCACGCTACCCGACGCGGTTCCCGGCAGGTTTGGCTGGAATGTCGGGCTGTTCCGCACCGATCTCTCCGACGACATCTATGGCGTCGCGACCTCGATCAGCTCGGGCTTTTTTCGGAATATCGGCTCGACGCGTCGCCAAGGAATCGAAACCGGCCTCAGCTACAAGGACGAGAAATGGTCGGTTTACGGCACCTATAGCCTCAATGACGCGACCTTTCAGTCGCCCTTCACCTTGGCTTCGCCCAACAATCCGTTCGCCGACGCTTCCGGCAATATCCATGTCGCGCCCGGCGACCGGTTGCCCGGCATTCCGCTGCACCAGATCAAGCTCGGCGCGGATTACCGCATTACGCCGGAGTGGACCTTCGGTGGCGTCATCGCCTACTTCTCCGACCAGTATCTGCGCGGGGACGAGGCCAACCAGAACCCGACGCTGCCGGGCTACGCGGTGGTCAATCTGCACAGCTCCTATACAATGACGACGCATATCGAGCTCTTCGCCAATCTCCAGAACGCGCTCAACGCGCGCTACGCCACCTTCGCGGCGTTTGGCAATCCGACCGGGATTGGCGTGCCGGGGGTCCCCGCCAGCGCGGTTACCAACGCTCCGGGCGTCGACAATCGGTTTCTCGGCCCGGCTCCGCCGATCGCCATATTCGGCGGCGTTCGGGTGCGCTTCTGATGGGCGGGCGAACGGAACGCCTCGCTCGGGCCGCGGTCATCCTGATAGCGCTCGGCATCCCCGCCGTCGCGGCGGCGGACGGGCCGTCGGCGCGGAAAGTCACCGTCGTCGCCTCCGAATATCGCTTCTCGCCAGCCGAGCTCAGCTTCAAGCGCGGGGTTGCCTATCGCCTGCACATCGAAAATCACGGCAAGGAGCAGCATGAATTCACCGCACCCGAGTTTTTCAAAACGGTCAGGCTGCGCAACCCCGAGGCTCTGAACGCCGATCGGACCGAGGCCGAAATTCCGCCCGGCACCGCCAAGGACCTGTTCTTCGTGCCGCGGCAGCCGGGGCGCTATCCGTTGCGCTGCTCCGACCACGATTGGGCGGGGATGACCGGCGCGATCACCGTCAAATGAGCGTTGCTCTCACCCGGTGCGCCGGATCAGCGTGTTGGCGGGGAGCGAGGGGTCGAGCGCCTTTCTCGCGCTGGCGGCGCCGCAGACCGGCAGCTTTTCGGCGTCGATCAGCCCGAGTTGCGCCAGTACCGAGGCCTGGTCCCAGTAGATGTGCTCGTGGGCGAGCTTGCCGTCGCGAAACCGCACGATGACGACGAGCGCAACTTCGACCCGGCGCCCGGTCGGCGCGATCCCGGGCAGCATCCAGTCCATCTCGATCGAGTGGGTGAACCGGGTAACCATCTCGTCGACCAATTGGTTGG
>DASYZD010000035.1:0-5757 GCA_035946655.1 Allostellaceae bacterium
CAATTGGGCAAAGCGGCGCTCGATGCGGCTCACAGCTTGACGCCAAGATGGTCGGCGACGGCGAAGATGTCCTTGTCGCCGCGGCCGCACATGTTCATGACCAAAAGGTGGTCGCGTGGCAGGGTCGGCGCGATCTTGGCGACATGGGCGAGCGCGTGCGCCGGTTCGAGAGCCGGGATGATCCCCTCCTTCCGGCTGCACAGCTGAAACGCATCGAGCGCCTCATGGTCGGTGATGGCGACGTATTCGACCCGGCCCAAATCATGGAGCCAGGCATGCTCCGGGCCGATCCCGGGATAGTCGAGCCCGGCCGAGATCGAATGCGCATCGCGGATCTGGCCGTCATCGTCCTGCAGGAGATAGGTGCGATTGCCGTGCAATACGCCGGGCACGCCGCCATTGAGCGAAGCGGCATGGAGCCCGGTTTCGATGCCGTGGCCGCCGGCCTCGACCCCGATCATCGCGACCGAGGGATCGTCGAGAAACGGGTGGAACAGCCCCATCGCGTTGGAGCCGCCGCCGATGCAGGCAACGAGCGTATCGGGGAGACGCCCTTCGGCCGCCATCATCTGTTCGCGCGTCTCGCGGCCGATCACCGACTGGAAATCCCTGACCATCGCCGGATAGGGATGGGGGCCCGCGACCGTGCCGATCACATAAAACGTGTCGTCGACATGGGCGACCCAGTCGCGCAGCGCCTCGTTCATCGCGTCCTTCAAGGTCGCGGTGCCCGAATGCACCGGCACGACCTCGGCGCCGAGCAGCTTCATCCGGAAGACATTGGGCTTTTGCCGCTCGATGTCGGTCGCGCCCATATAGACGACGCACGGCAGATCGAAGAGCGCGCAGGCCGTCGCGGTGGCGACGCCGTGCTGGCCGGCGCCGGTCTCGGCGATGATCCGGCGCTTTTTCATGCGCCGCGCCAGGAGGATTTGCCCCAGCACGTTGTTGATCTTGTGGGCGCCGGTGTGGTTGAGCTCATCGCGCTTGAAGTAGAGCTTGGCGCCGCCGAAATGCCGGGTCAGCCGCTCGGCGAAATATAACGGGCTCGGCCGCCCGACATAGTGATCGAGATAGTAGTCGAGTTCGGCCTGAAACGTGCGATCGGCCTGCGCGGCGGTATAAGCGGCCTCGACCGCCAGGATCAGCGGCATCAACGTCTCGGCGACAAAGCGCCCGCCATAGATCCCGAAATGGCCGCGCGCATCCGGCCCGGCGCGATAAGTGTTCGGTGTCTGCATCATTCCTCCCGCCTCAGGCGAAGATGCACCACGGAGGCACGGAGATCACGGAGGAATTCTTCCCATTTCGCGCAACGCACGTCCCAGGTGCGAAACGATGATCTTTTCTCCATGTCCGCCCTGCCTCCGTGGTGAGCTAAAGCGAGCGCGCCACCGCCAGAAATTCGCGGATTTTCGCCGGGTCCTTGTCGCCGGGTCGGCGCTCGACGCCGGAGGAAACATCGACCGCGCTCGCGCCCGAAACGCGCACCGCCTCGGGGAGGAGCGCCGCCGTCAGGCCGCCCGACAGCATCCACGGCCGCCGCCACTTGCGCCCGGCGATCAGCCGCCAATCGAAGGCGAGCCCGTTGCCGCCGGGCAAGGCGTCGGCGTGGCGCGGCGGCTTCGCGTCGAACAGCAGGATGTCGGCGTCGGCCTCATAGCGCGCCGCCGCGAGCACGTCTTCGGGCGCCGCGACGGCGATCGCCTTCATCACCGGGCGGTGAAAGCGCAGCTTTGCGTCCGCCACCCGATCGGGGCTTTCACCGCCATGAAATTGCAGGATGTCGATCGGCGCCTGGTCGAGGACGGCACGGATCGCCTCATCCTCGGCGTCGACGAAGAGGCCGACGCGCTGCACCCCCGCGGGCACCAGGGCGCAGAGCGCGGCGGCACGGGCCGGGCTGACCGCGCGGGGACTGGCGCGGTAGAAGACAAAGCCGAGATAGGCGGCACCGCCCTCAATCGCGGCGGCAACCGCGTCTTCGCTCGACAACCCGCAGATTTTAGACGCGACGCTCATTGCCTGGATATGGGGATGAGGGTCGTCATTGCGTACCGATGCGGGAGACGGCGAGTTGCGCGGCGGCGAGGTCTTCGAGCGCGGTGCCGACTGATTTGAAGAGGGTGATTTCCGTGGGTTCGCGCCGGCCCGGACAGGTGCCGCGGACAAGGCCGGCCAGATCGCCGACAATCCGCTCGCGCGCGAGATGCCCGGAACGAAGCGGCTGGACGATGTCGCCGGCCTCATCGAGCGCGGCATCGGTATCGACATAGACGCGGGCGCGGGCGATCGCCGCATCGTCGGTCTCGCGCATGTCCGGGGTGAAACCGCCGACGAGGTCGAGATGGACGCCCGGATGCAACCACGCGCCGGATATCAGCGGCTCCGTCGCCAGGGTCGCGCAGGTGATGATGTCGGCCGCGGCCACCGCCGCCGCGAGATCGGCGCACGGCACGGCCACCGTCCCCGTCTCGGCCAGCCGCGCGGCGAGTGCCGCCGCCTTTGTCGGATCGCGGCCCCAGACCCGCACCTCGCGGATCGGCCGGACCGTGGCATGAGCGGCAACCAGATAGGGCGCCAGAGCGCCGGTGCCGACCATCAGATGCACTGTGCTCTCCGGCCGGGCGAGGTATTGGGCGGCGAGCGCCGAGGCGGCGGCGGTGCGCCGCAAAGTGAGCGCGGTGCCGTCGAGGAGCGCCCGCGGCTCGCCGGTCGCGGCATCGAGCAGCAGATAGGTCCCGTACACCGCCGGCAGCGAGCGCCTCGGGTTATCGGGGAAGACGGTGACGATCTTGATCCCGAGCACGCCCCCTTCCTGCCAGGCCGGCATCACCAATAGGGTGCCGGGCGCACCGCCGGCCGACGCCGCGACTTTATGATGATGTCGCTCCGGCACCTCGCAGCCGTCGCGAAACATCACGCGCAACGCCTCGATAAGGCTCGGGAAATCGAGCAATCGGTGGATCTCGTCGCCACCGATGAATTGCACGCGCGAGCGGCGCCTCAGCCGCGCGCCGCAAGCCGGGCCGGCGCCGCCTCACCGTCCCCCGAAAGCCGCGCCTGCGTCGCGGCCAGCTCGCGTTCCAGCGCGGCGATGCGGCTGCCGCGGCGGCGGACCTCGCGCCGTCGCTTGCGGCCGGCGATCCAGGCGGTGAGAATTCCGGCGACGATGCCGATCAAGAGCGCCGCCAGGGTGGCAAGATAGAGCGGCAATTCGACAACGAACGGCAATGGCCACAAAGCAAGCGTTACGCTCTCGCGATTGGACGCGGCAAACAGCGCGAGCACCGTCGCGACCAGCGCGACGACGATCCAATACAGAAGGTTCATCGCTGCACGCTCCGCCCCTGCCAAAGCCGGTGCGTTCTGCCTATCCCGCTCAGTGGGCGCGACCGGGCTGGTTAAGGCGATCGCGCAGCTGCTTGCCGGTCTTGAAGAAGGGGATGTACTTCTCGGCGACCTGAACGCTGTCACCGGTGCGCGGGTTGCGCCCGATCCGGGCATCCCGGCGCTTCACCGAAAAGGCGCCGAAGCCGCGCAGCTCGACTCGGTCGCCACGCGCCAGCGCCGCGGCGATCTCGTTGAAAATCGCGGTGACAATCGCATCGACATCGCGCTGGTAGAGATGCGGGTTCGCCTCTGCGAGGCTCTGGATGAGCTCAGACTTGGTCATGCAGGCCCACCCGCTCTCAAGTGGATAATCCAGCTACCGTGCCAAACGCTCCCGTGGGCGTCAAGCAACAGGCCGCTCCGCGGCGCGGGGGCTGTGCGAGCATTGCCAGGGGGCACACGGCGCCGGAGCGGCGGGAAGGGCGCGCGGCTTCCCGGCGAACCCGCTCCCCCTAGCCTTCCTTTTCCTCGCTCTCGCCCTGGCGCCGGCGGATCGCGGCGCCGAGAATATCGCCGAGGCTGGCGCCGGAATCCGATGAACCGAACTCGGCCATCGCCCGCTTCTCCTCGTCGACTTCGCGAGCCTTGATCGACATCGACAGCCGCCGGGTGGCGCGGTCGATCGTGGTAACCTTGGCATCGACCCGCTCGCCGACAGCGAAGCGGTCCGGGCGCTGCTCGCTACGCTCGCGCGAGAGCTCGGACTTTCTGATGAAGCCGGGCACCCCGTCGGGCAGCGTGACCTCGATCCCGGCTTCGGTGATCCCGGAGATCGTGCCGGTAACGACATCGCCCTTTTTGACCTTGGCCATGCCCTGCTCGAACGGATCGGCTTCGAGCTGCTTGATGCCGAGCGAGATGCGCTCCTTCTCGACATCGACATCGAGCACTTTGACGCGCACGACCTGCCCCTTGTGGTAGTCGCGCATGGCGTCTTCGCCCATACGGGTCCAGTCGATATCGGACAAATGCACCATGCCGTCGATATCGCCGGGGAGACCGATAAACAGGCCGAACTCGGTGATGTTGCGCACCTCGCCCTCGACGGTGCCGCCGACCGGGTGCTCCTCGACGAAGGCGTCCCACGGGTTCGGCATGACCTGCTTCAAGCCGAGACTGATGCGCCGTTTCTGGGGATCGACGTCGAGCACCATCACCTCGACCTCTTGGCTGGTCGAGACGATCTTGCCGGGGTGGACGTTCTTCTTGGTCCAGCTCATCTCGGAGACATGAACGAGGCCCTCGACGCCCGGCTCCAGTTCGACAAAGGCGCCGTAATCGGTGATGTTGGTGACGCGGCCGGTATACTTGGCGCCGGCTGGGTATTTGAGTTCGACCCCCTCCCACGGATCTGCTTCAAGCTGCTTCATGCCCAATGAGATGCGCTGGGTCTCCGGGTTGAAGCGAATGACCTGGACCTTGACGGACTGGCCGATATTGAGGGCTTCGGAGGGATGGTTGATGCGCCGCCAGGCGATATCGGTGACATGCAGGAGGCCATCCACGCCCCCCAGATCGACAAAGGCGCCGTAATCGGTGATGTTCTTGACGACGCCGGTGAGGATCTGGCCTTCCTTCAAGCTGGCGACCAGTTCGGAGCGCTGCTCGGCGCGGCTCTCCTCGAGAACGGCGCGGCGCGACACCACGATATTGCCGCGCGAGCGATCCATTTTAAGGATCTGGAAGGGCTGCGGCGAACCGAGGAGCGGGGCGATGTCGCGCACCGGGCGGATATCGACCTGGCTGCCCGGCAGGAACGCAACCGCGCCGTTGAGATCGACGGTGAACCCGCCCTTGACCCGACCGAAGATCGTGCCGGTCACCCGCTCGTTGCCCTGAAAGTTTTTCTCCAGGAGGGTCCAGGCCTCCTCGCGCCGCGCCTTTTCGCGCGACAGCTGCGCCTCGCCGTTCTTGTCCTCCATCCGCTCGAGGAACACTTCGACGATGTCGCCGACTTGGATCTCGGGCGCGGCGCCGGGGGCAGCAAATTCCTTGAGCGCCACTCGCCCTTCCGACTTGAGGCCGACATCGATGAGCGCGGCGTCATTCTCGATCGAGATCACCCGTCCCTTGACGACGGTGCCTTCGAGACCGTTGGCGGCGACGCCGAGCGACTCATCGAGCAGCGCGGCGAAACTCTCTTTCGGGCCGATTTCGGCGGTTTCGGTTACGGCGGCCATTCCTTCTCCTCAATCCCAGATGATGACAAGCAGCCCCGCTGGAATCAGCGCGGAGCGGGCGGCCGGCGGGGAAAGCGGGCGCGGCCACGTCGACCCGGCCCTGCGGAAGGACAAAAAGGACCGCGCGACGACCCCTCCACCCAACCCTACGGGCCTCGGGCGGTGAGTGCGCGCGTGATGATGT
>DASYZD010000036.1:0-2850 GCA_035946655.1 Allostellaceae bacterium
TGGCGGCGAGAATTTCCTGCGGGTAGACGACGATCTTGACGCCGAGCCGCTCGAGTTCGGCGTTGTTCGGCATGAAATGCCTGCCGGCGGGCGAGGTGACGGCGAGCGTCGGCCGGCCGCTCGCGGCCTCGACCGCCGCGCGCATCTCCGCCTCCGACTGGGGGGAATCGAGAAAGAGGATGTCGGCGCCCGCGGCGGCGAAGGCCTTGTGCCGCGCCAGCGCCTCGTCGAACCCGCGCGAGGTGCGGGCGTCGGTGCGGGCGAGGAGGAGGATGCCTGCCTCATGGGCGGCTTCGGCGGCGGCACGGCAGCGCAGGATCGCCGCGTCGCGCTCGATCACCAGCTTGGCGCCGCCAACCCCCAGCGGGCGCGGCCACACCTTGTCCTCGATCAGCACCGCCGCGGCGCCGCGGCGGGCATAGGCGCGCACCGTCTTCTGTACCGCGAGCGCGTTGCCGTAGCCGGTATCGCCGTCGGCCAGCCACAGAACCCCCGGCGCGGCGGCGATGACGCTCTCGACCGTGTCGGCCATTTCCGGGAAGGTCAGGAGGTCCATGTCGGGCATTGCCAGACGCATCGCGGCGATACTGGAGCCGGAAACAAAGGCGGTGCGGAAGCCGGCTTCCTCGATCAGCCGCGCCCCCATCGCGTCGCCGCACCCCGGCATGACCTGGAGCTGGGGTTGGTCGAGCAGCGCCTGCATGGCGGCGGCGTGGGCGTTCATCGGGGTTCCTTTCGCCTGCGGTCAGAGGATGTCGCTTGGGATATCCTCCTGCAGCTCGCGCAACAATGCTACGGTTCGACGGCGCGAGCCAAGCGCCGAACGGCACATCCGAGCGGCCGGTGCGACGTCTAGCGGCGCGCAATCCACACCGCGGAGGGGAAATGGCGCTGCTCATCGTCAATCTCGACAAGCAAATCGGCAATGCGCGGGCCTGGCGCGACACCTTCGCGGCCCAGCTTCCCGACCTCGAAATCCGCATCTGGCCGGAGGCGGGCGCGGTGGCGGATATCGAATATCTCGCCTTCATCCGTCCCGATTTCGATGCGCTCCCCGACTTGCCCAATTTGAAGGCAATGTTCAGCCGCTCGGCCGGGGTCGAGGCCTTTGTCGATCATCCGCGCCTGCCGAAAGTTCCGCTCGGCAAGATCGAGCCCTCGGGCGGCGACCCGATGATGACCGAATACGTCGTCATGCATGTTTTGCGCTTTCACCGCGACATGCCGGGTTACGCGGCCGCGCAGGCCAACCGCGAGTGGCGCCGCACCCGGATCCTGCGGCCCGAGGAACGGCGCATCGGCTTTCTGGGGTTGGGCCTGATGGCGAAGGCGCCGGCGCTGGTGTTGAAGTCGCTCGGCTTCCCGGTCTCGGCCTGGGTGCGATCGCCGCGGAGCGACCCCGACATCCGGATTTTTCACGGCCCGGGCCAGTTGGAACCGTTTCTCAATGAGACCGATATCGCGGTGTGCCTGTTGCCGCTGACCCGCGAGACCGAAGGGATATTCTGCGCCCGCACCTTTGCGATGATGCCGCGGGGCGCGATGCTGGTGAATGTCGGACGCGGCGGTCATGTGGTGCCCGAGGACCTGATCAGCGCGCTCGATTCGGGGCAGTTGTCCTACGCCGCGTTGGACGCGCTGCGGCCCGAGCCGCTGCCGGCGGAGAGCCCCTTATGGTTGCACCCCAAGGTGACGGTGATGCCGCATGTCGCCCGGCGCCCGACCGTCGCGCAACTCGTCACCGAGATTGCCGCCAACATCCGCAGCATGCGCGCCGGCGGCCGCTTGTTGCAGGAAGTCGACATCAGGATGGGGTACTGAAGCCGCTCGCCCCGCCCCCGCCGTGCGTCCTTCGAGACGCCGCTCCGCGCCTCCTCAGGATGACGTATATTTGTGCTTGAACAACACCTTATCGTCATCCTGAGGAGCGCCTGAAGGGCGCGTCTCGAAGGACGCACCGGAGGCTCGCCCCCGTTAATCGTCGGCGGCGGCGAGTACCGGCTCTCGGCGCGGACCGCGGACCAGCAGCAATAGCGGCAGGGACACCAGGATGACGATCAGCATCAGCGCGAAATCGTCGTTATAGGCGATCATCGCCGCCTGGCGGGTGACTTCCTGGTTGAGCGCAGCGATCCCGGTAGGGCTGGTCAGGCTGTAGGGCGCGGCGAGATAGGGCGCCTGAGCCAGCGGATTATCCGGGCGCAGCCATTCGATGAGACGCGAATGGACGATCTGGGTGTTCTGCGAGAGCTGGGTCTCGAGGATGGCGATGCCGATGCTGCCGCCGAGCATGCGCATCAGCGCCCGGATCGCGGTTCCCTGGGTGAGGATGTGGTGGGGGAGGCCAGAGAGCGCGAGGAGATTGAGGGGCACAAACGTGCAGCCGAGGCCAAACCCCTGGGCAAACCCGGCGAATAGAATGGGGCCCGACCCCATCAACAGCGAAAACCCGGTCATCTGCCAGAGCGAAGCCGCGGTCAGGAGGAACCCGACGAGGATGAACAGGCGGTTGTCGACCCGGTTGATGATGCGGGCGACCAGGAACATCGCCAGCATCGTCCCAAACCCGCGCGGCGCCATCATCCATCCGGCGTCGAACACCGGGTAATTCAGCAAGACCTGCATCATCGACGGCATCAGCGCGAGGGTTCCGCTGAGGATCATGCCGACGCCGAACATCAAGAGGCTGCCGGCGACAAAATTCGGGCTCTTCAGGAGTTCGCGGTTGAGGAACGAGCGCTCGCCGGTCGTCATCGTGTGAACGATCAGCAAGTAGAAGCATACGGCCGCAATCGTCGCCTCGGTCCAGATTTCGGTCGAGCGGAACCAGTCCTTGAGCTGGCCGCGGTC
>DASYZD010000037.1:0-2758 GCA_035946655.1 Allostellaceae bacterium
AGGTCGTCGAGGGTTCGCACGGCGTCCTCAAGGTGACCGGGTTCACCGGCTTCGAAACCATCGTGTTGGCCAGTGGCGGGGCCGATAGCCTAACGTTGACCAGCGCCAATTTCACCGGCGTCACCGGCGGTAAGATCACGATTTTCGGCGGTAATTCCGGCAATACCGTCAGTGCTGCCACCTTGCCTTCCGGGGACGCGATTATCGTCCAAGCCGGGGCTGGCACCGATACGCTGGTCGGCGGCGCGGGCAACGATGTGTTCTTCGCCGGCGGTAAAACCAAGATGACCGGCGGCGCCGGCAAGAACCAATTTACCTTCGCCCACATCGGCACCAACACCATCGCCGATTTCGCGAAATCGTCCACCAACCAAATCGCGTTCAGCAATTCCGGCTTTGCGCTCGGTCTCAGCGGGGCGACATCGACGCCGAAAGCGCTCCCCAGCAGCCTGATCGGATCCCTCAGCACGGGCACCTTCAGCACTACAAAACAGCGCTTTGCGTATAAAAAGAGTACGGGACAGCTGTTCTTTGATTCCGGAGGCAGCGGCGGGACCGCGCACCTCGTCGCCACGCTGACCGGAGATCCGACGCTGACCGCCGGGCGCCTGTTCTTTGTCACTTAGGGCGCGGCGAGCGAGACCGAGGGGAGGGCGGCGCGCTTCCGCGCCAGACGGCAATCGCGTAAGGTTCGGCGCCCTTTGCCCAACCGGGACGCGACCGTGCCGCTCAACCCGCAGCTCGAAACCCTGTCGGACTATCCGTTCGAGGCGTTGCGCACGCTTTTGAACCCGGTGACGCCGGTCGTCAACGACGCGCCGATCCTGATGTCGGTCGGCGAGCCGCAGCATCAGCCGCCGGCGCTTCTGACCGAGACGCTGGCAGCCCACGCGCACGAATGGAACAAGTACCCACCGATGGCCGGGACCCCGGAACTGCGCCAGGCGATCGCCGATTGGCTGGGACGGCGCTACCGCCTGCCGGCCGCAGCGCTCGATCCCGACCGCCACATCCTCAACCTGGCCGGCACCAAGGAGGGGCTCTATCTCTTGTCGGGGCTCGTCGTGCCGCGGCGCAAGGCCGGGCGGCGGCCGGTCGTCTTGGTGCCCAACCCCTATTACCTCGTCTACAACGGCGCGGCGACGATGGCCGGGGCCGACGCGGTGTTTCTCGACGCAACGCGCGAGAACGGGTTCATGCCCGACCTCGGGGGAATCCCGCGCGAGGTGCTCGAGCGCACCGCGCTCTTCTATCTGTGCTCGCCGGCCAATCCGCAGGGTACGGTCGCCAGCCTGGACTATCTGAAAGGGGCGATCACCCTGGCGCGCCAGTATGATTTCGTGCTCGCGGTCGACGAGTGCTATGCCGAAATCTACGATCGTGCGCCACCGACCGGGGCGCTCGAGGCCTGCGTCGCGCTGGGGCAAGACTTTGACCGGGTCGTGGTCTTCCACTCGCTCTCCAAGCGGTCGAGCGCGGCGGGGCTGCGCTCGGGCTTTGTCGCCGGCGACCCGCGCCTCGTCGGCTATTTCAAGCACCTGCGCGATTACGGCGGCTGCCAGGTGCCGCTGCCGATCCAGGCCGCGGCGACGGCGCTGTGGCGGGACGAAGCGCATGTCGAGGACAATCGCGCGCGCTACCGCCGCAAATTCGACATCGCCGAGGCCGCGCTCGCCGGCCGCTTCGGGTTTTACCGGCCCGAAGGCGGGTTCTTTCTGTGGCTCGATGTCGCGGACGGCGAGCGGGCGGCGTTGCGGCTGTGGCGCGAGGCGGCGATTCGGGTATTGCCGGGCGGCTATACCGCGCGCGCTTCCGAAGGACGGGACAATCCGGGCGCCCAGTATATTCGCTTGGCGATCGTCCATGACGAGGCCACGCTGGAGACCGCGTTCGCGCGGATCCGCCGCGTGTTGTAGCCTAGCGCGTGCGGCTGTGGCCGGGGGGCCAGGGCCGGCCGAGAGGGCGCGTTGAGGGGTGGGGGACAGGCGCATGCCCAGGGTGGCGCAGCTGTCGGTGCGCGGCTTCGGCCGGCGTTGGCGAAGCGGGAGCGAGATGCTGGGCGGCCTCGGCCAGCGGCTCTTCGAGGGGCTCGGCGTCGCGCTGGTGGTGGCGAGCCTCCTTCTTCTTCTCGCCCTATTGACCTACAACCCGGGCGATGTGTCGCTCGACACCGCGGTCGATGCGCCGACCCGCAATTTTCTCGGCCCGGATGGCGCGCTGATCGCGGACGTCCTGATACAGAGCGTCGGGCTTGCCGCTTACCTAGTGCCGACCGTTACGATCGGCTGGGCGTTCCGCCTGATGCTGGGGCGTCCGATACGCCGGCCGTTGCGCGGGATCGCGCTCGTACTGCTCGCGCTGGTGCTCGGCGCGGCGTCCTGTTCGATCCTGCGCACCGGCCTCGAATTTCCGGCCGGCGCCGGCGGGATTGTCGGATGGGCATTGGTGAGCCTGGCGGAGCGCGCCGGGTTCGCCGCCCTTGTGCTCCCGCTCGCGATGGCGGCTGCGGCGCTTGTCGCCTTGCTATTGGTGGTGATCATCGGCCTCACCCCGGGCGACTGGCGCGAACTGGGAAGTGGCGCCGGTCGCGGCGCAACGCGCTTTGCCCGCGCGTCGGGGCGCGGCACGGTGGCGACCGCCGCGCTCGGCCAGCGTCTAATCCGGCGCTGGCATCACTCCCGCCTCGCCCGGCGCGAGGCGGCGCGCCCACGCCCGCCCTGGGCGGCTCCGATCCGCCCGGCAGCCGCCAGCGCCGTCG